>CAYGBY010000090.1:0-13637 GCA_964348115.1 uncultured Pseudomonadales bacterium | reverse complement strand
CGTGGCGATCTTCAACCCGGCGAGCAACCTGAACCAGATGAGCCGCCTGCGGCTGGTGAACCTGGGCGGCCGCGACGCCGAGGCGTCGGTGGCCGGCACGGACTCCGCGGGGGTCACGCCCGAGGCGTCCGCGTCGGTCGCCGTGCCCGCCGGCGGGGCGGCGGAGCTGACGGCGGACGGGCTTGAGGCGGCGCTCGGCGACGGCGAGGGCAAGTGGCGGCTCGCGGTGCGCCCGGCCGGGCCGATCCTGGCCATGAGCCTGCTGGCGAACCCATCCGGGCATCTGGCGAACCTCTCGTCCGCGCCGGCGGCGTCCGGGGACGGCGGGGCGCACGTCGTGCCGCTCCTCCCGTCGGCCTCCGACGCCTTCGGCCGGCAGGGCTTCGTGCAGGTGGCGAACCGCTCGGCCCAGGCGGGCGAGGTGACCATCGCCGCCCACGACGACAGCGGGCGCGCCTACGAGGCCCTCACCCTGGCGGTGGGCGCCGGGGCGACCGCGCACTTCAACTCGGACGACCTGGAGCTCGGCAACGCGGAAAAAGGCCTGACGGGCAGCACCGGGTCCGGCGCGGGGGACTGGCGCCTGACGCTGACGAGCGGCCTGGACCTTGAGGTGCTGGCCTACGTGCGCATGCCGGACGGGTTCCTGGCGTCCATGCACGACGTCGCGCCGACGCTGGCGGACGGCGCGCATTGGATCGCGACCTTCAATCCCGCCAGCAACCCGAACCAGGCGAGCCGCCTGCGGCTGGTGAATCCGGGCGCGGCCGACGCCGCGGTGACCATCACCGGCCTGGATGACGAGGGCGCCTCGCCCGGCGCGGCGGTGACCCTGACCGTGCCGGCCGGCGCCTCGCGCACCCTGGGCGCGGCGGAGCTGGAGAGCGGCGCGGAGGGATTGGACGGGGCGCTCGGCGACGGGACGGGCAAGTGGCGCCTGCGCGTCGTCTCGGACCAGCCGATCCTGGCGATGAGCCTGGTCGCGGGCCCCGGCGGGCGTTTGGCGAACCTGTCCAGCGCACCCAGGCGCGGGGTTCGCTGAGCGGACCCCGCGGCGGGGGCCTCATGGGCCGGCCCGGCGGCTGCGCGTGAGCTTGGACGCGCGCAGCCTGCCGGGTGTGCGCCAAATGCATCTCAGCTGGAACATCCCCCAATAGCGCAATCCGCCGCGCCTTCCCTTCCGCCGCTCCGCGCCACCACCCAACAGCCGATCCAAGCCTTTCATCGGCCGCGCTCCCAGCTACGGCACTTTAAGATGTTCCTAGCTGAGTCTGTCAGGACCATCCCAAAGTGTTCGCTCTCGAAAGAAAATTTCTGAAAGGTCATTAGATTCCGCAGAAAATTGTGAAATCCTCCGAAAAATATTCATAAACCATCTATATCGGGCTTTGTCGGGGGCTAGTGTGCTGTCCCGCAAGTAAGTGTGACTATTTGTGGCCGTTTTGGCCCACGGCCGCGTTGCTCCTCCTTGTGTGGAGCCTGCCACAGGGCTTCGCCGCGCCTTGCCATCGCGCCCTTTAGGCTCCTCTGGGCTTCCGGGGCTTGTGCAGAGATTCCCTAGTGGATAACTTTGGGATGGTCCTGCTGAGCCTTTACAAGGCGTTGCACGAGGCCATCAATGTGGATAAGGCGCTGGGCCGGGTGACAATTGACGGGACCGGCGCCCAGATCCTGTGTGCGGCCCGGTAGATCCGGGACTTGTGAAGGCCCAGAAACGCCCGACCCCCCCTTCCGGGGGTGGGGAAAAACGCATCCCTCGGAAACCCTTGCGGTTGGCGGGTCTCCGAACAGCGCAGGTCCCTCAGGAGAACTCAGGAGAAGTTCATTTTGAGGATCTCGAAGGAGACAGTCGGCGGAAATCGCTGTACGAGCCGCTGATTATGGTCAAGGTGCTGACCCACAGCTACGCGACGGGCGTGTATTCCTCGCGGGTGGCTGGCGCGGCGTTGGGGCAGTCCTTAACTTCAAGTTGAATGGTGGAGTGGGCGACGCCGAAGGTGCCGAGCAGGGCTTCCTTGAGGCGTTTGATGATGGCTTGCGGGTCGGCCTGCTCAGTAACGCGGGCGTGCAGGGTGACTAGGGGGCGCTCCGGGGTCAGGCACCAGATATGGACATGATGAATGTCCAGGACGTCTGGCAGGGCGGCCAAGGCGGCTTGCAGTTTGCCTTGGTCCAGGTGGGTGGGAGCGCCTTCCAGCAGAATGAGGCCGGAGGTTTTCAGCACCCGCCAAGCGCCCCGGGCGAGAACCGCCGCGATGACTAGGGCCAGCAAGGGGTCCACCCGCGTCCAGCCGGTGAAGTGGACAGTAAGCGCGGCGGCGATGGCGGCCACGCTGCCCAAGAGGTCGCCGAGCACGTGCAGGGCGGCCGCCTGCACGTTGATGTTGTCCTTGCCGTGGTGCAGCCAGCGGTAGGCCAGAAGGTTTACCAGCAACCCGATGCTGGCCACCACCAAGGCCGGCAAGGGGGTCATGGGCTCGGGGGTGAGGAAGCGTTGGTAGGCCTCGCTGAGAATCCACACCACCAGCGCCGCCAGCATCAATCCGTTCAGAAAGGCCGCCAGAACCTGAACGCGGTGGTAGCCGTAGGTCAGCCGCCCAGAGGCTGGGCGCAGCGACAGGCGCAGGGCGAACCAAGCGAGGCCTAGGGCGCTGGCGTCGAGCACCATGTGGCCAGCGTCCGCCAGCAGGGTGAGGGAGTTGCTCAGGACGCCGGCGGTGACCTCCACCAAGGAGAAGGCGGCGGTGAGCAGGAAGGCGCGGCTTAGCAGCGTCGCGTTGTTGCGGTGCTGGGGCGAGGGCGCCGTGGCGCTCATGGCCTGTGCGCGTTGCGCATTGGGCGGGATGCCTGACTTTGGAAAGCGCGCATTATAGCGGCAGGAATCAAACGCACACCCCGCGGCGAGGGGCGGTTCGAGTCCAGGCCTTGTTTGCCGAGGGGTGGCCACAATCCACTTTTGATTTATGGGGGGCGGCAAGGGGCGGCTCGATTCCAGGCCCTGTTTGCGGGACGAAGCGGCGGAGGTATCGTCCGGCCTACATCACCAGCCCCAGATGGCCGACCAGGCTTTCCGCAAAGGGACGAAGCGGCAGAGGCCCCGTCTGGCCTACATAACTGCAAGCGGTTCGAGTCCTGGCCGTGTTTGCGATAAGGTGTGCGCTTTTTGCGGAGGATGACGATGGAGCGCATATTGCTGGATTTTGACAGCAAGGTGGCGGTGTTGAAATTCAACCACCCGGAAGTGTTGAATGCCGTGGGCGGGCAGATGCTGGAGGAGTTGGGCGCAGCCGTTGCGCAGGTGAAGGACCGGGCCAACGGCGCCCGCTGCCTGCTGCTCACCGGCGTCGGCCGGGCGTTTTGCGCTGGGGCGAACCTGCAGGACGAAGATCGTCAAAAGCGTTTCGGCGGCGGCGGCGCTGGCGACGGCCTTCGTGCCGGCTACCACCCCATCTTATTGGGTCTTAGGGATATGGACATGCCCATCGTCACCGCGGTGAACGGCGCTGCGGCCGGCATCGGCATGAGCTTCGCCCTGCTCGGCGATATCGTCTGCGCCGCCAAGGGCGCCTACTTTCTGCAGGCGTTCGCCCGCATCGGGCTGGTGCCGGATGGCGGCTCCACCTTCATGCTGCCGCGCCTTATCGGCTGGGGACGCGCCCTGGAGCTGGCGATGCTGGCGGAGCGGCTGCCGGCGGAGCAGGCCCATGCTTGGGGCATGGTGAACCGTCTTTACGAGGATCACGACAGCCTCATGGAAGGGTCCATGGCCATGGCCCGGCGGCTGGCGGACGGCCCCAAGTCCTTGGCCCTCATTCGCCAGGCGTTCTGGAGCACTTGGCACAACTCCTATGAACAGCAGTTGGACCTGGAGGCCAGGCTGCAAACCGCAGCCGGCGCCACTGCGGATTTCGCGGAAGGGCGGCAGGCGTTTCTGGAGAAGCGGGCGGCGCAGTTCAAGGGCGCCTGACGGCGGGGCGTTCGCCAAAGTGCGGCTGTGGTGTTGGCGGGGGTGCTATCGTCTGTGCTAAACCGCTACTACGGAATGGGCGGATCGAGGACGATCTCTTGAACCACAGAGTGCGGAGTGAATACAAGGAACCGTTTCGGCCGCGGGCCAGGATGCTGCAACTGCTCGGGGACGAACTGATAGGCAGCGCTCGGCTGGCGGTCTTTGAACTGGTCAAGAACGCGTATGACGCGGATGCGAACGAAGTCATCGTAAGCCTTGATCTTGCGTCGCAGCAGGAGCCCGCAATCACCGTCACCGACGATGGGGAGGGCATGAAGCTTGACGTGCTTCGGTCGGTCTGGTTGGTTCCGGGTGATGATCATCGCCGGAAACAACGCCTATCCGGACAAAGAACGGAGAAGCATCAGCGACTTCCGTTAGGAGAGAAAGGGTTGGGTCGCTTCGCAGTCCACAAGCTCGGGAATCACATCACCCTCGTGACGCGCGCCCGGGATGCAGACGAGTGTGTCGTGGAAATCGATTGGAATGAGTTAATCGCCCGGCCTTATCTGGATGAGGCGCCTGTGACTATTCAGATCCGCAGTCCTGAGACATTCTCCGACGGGCGCACGGGAACTCGGATCGAAATCCGGCAGTTGCGAACGGCCGACTGGTCGCGGGGTGAAGTGCGGCGTCTGCATAACCAGATCACCTCCATCTGCTCACCGTTCGAGGTGCCGGCAGGATTCAAGGCCAAATTGCTTGTCCCCGGACATGAAAGCTGGGTTGACGACCTGCCGGACATCCACCAGATCCTTGTGCGCGCGATCTGGAAATTTTCCTTTCGAGCCAGGGGTGAGAGCTTCGATTGGACCTACGAATTTCGGCAGCTTCCGGGCTTCATGCTCGACAGCAGGGTCGTCGAAAAGTCCGGTGATCGGTTGAAGCTCCCGTCGCGTTCAGGTGACGATAGGATGGAAAAGAAGGTTGTTGCAGACGCAAATGCCTTCCATGGCATTGGGCCCATCAGCGGTGAGTTCTACGTCTACGACCGGGATCGGGAGGTTCGTCGGCGAATGTCCGATATCCGGCTGCTGGAGTCCATCCTCGATGAAACGGGAGGAGTACGGGTCTACCGCGACGGCGTCCGGGTATACAACTACGGCGAGCTTGGGGACGACTGGCTTGGCCTCGACCTGCGCCGCGTGAATGTGCCGACCCGACGGATCAGCCGCAACATAATTCTCGGCGCTGTACACCTATCCCTAAAAGAGTCAACTGGGCTTGTCGAAAAGACCAATCGAGAGGGTTTCGTGGAGAACGAACCCTGTCGGCAATTGCGGCGCATTGTTCTTGGTGCGCTTGCCGTCCTTGAGACGGAAAGGCAGTTCGATAAGGAACGTATTAGACGATTTACCGAAGGACCCAAAGATCCCGTGGCGGCGAGGATCGAGAAACCAATACAGGCGCTGCGGCGCGAGCTCGAACGACAAGGAGTTGAGGAAAAGTTCGAAAGCTATGTAGCGAAAATCGAGCGGGACTATAAGAGCATGCAGGAAACACTGCTCACAGCCGGGATGTCCGGCTTGAACTTGGCAGTGGTGTTTCATGAGGTGGAACGCGGCGTAAGAGCCCTTCACCAATTCATTTCCGAAGGTGCGGATATGGAGAACGCCGCTTTGCAGGCTCGCGATCTCATGCGCCTTCTTGATGGGTTCGCGACATTGCTCAGGCGGGACAGCAAACAGCGGCACAGCGGAAGGAAGCTCCTTGATGCCATGCGGCGCTTCAACATGCTGCGTTTCCGGCATCATCGCATCCAATTCGTATGTCCATTGCTGGAAGGTGCTGACCAGGGGTTTCATTCCAGATTTGCATTTGGCTTAGTGGTGGGAGCGTTGAACAATCTCGTGGATAACGCGCTCTACTGGCTTCGAGTGAGGTGGCCGGACCTTCCAAGGCCAAGCGATTCACCCGAACGAAAGCTGTATATTGGCATATCGAACGATTTCCAGGCAGGACCGGCCGTTATCGTCGCAGACAACGGTACTGGTTTCCAGGAAGACGATCCTGAGAACCTTGTTCGGCCGTTCTTCACTCGCAAGCCCGAGGGAATGGGCCTTGGCCTATACTACGCCAATCTGGCGATGGAACTGAATGGCGGGCAGCTTGCGTTTCCCCAGCCGGGAGAGGTTGAGCTTCCCGAAGAATTCGACGGCGCGGTCGTCGCCCTGATATTCAAGGAGGCGCAATGAACCTGCCAGCACCGCGAGTCATCGCGATTGACGATGAAGCGAAACACCTCGAAGGGTTAGTGCGGGGACTCAATCGGTACGGCGTTGCCTGTTTGCCCGTTCATTTCACTGGTGAACCGGACATCGCGACCTGTTCTCATGTGCGGGTGATCTTCGCCGATCTCCACATCACCGGCGCCTCGCCAGGAGATCATGCCCAGGACTTCGGCGCGATTGGTGGCCTAATTCAAGAGACGATCCAGCCATCCGGCCCATACTTCATCGTTCTGTGGACCATGTACCCGGATCAAGCGGATAAACTAAACATTCACCTTGCAGAGCGTCTTCAGAACGTGACTAAACCAATTACAGTGCAGGCACTCGATAAGAAGGAATACCTTAATCCAGAGGGTGACGTAAAAGAGCCCAAGACACTTGTGGAAGCCATAGGAAAGATCGTTGCGAAACAGCCGCAGATCGCGGCGCTGCTCAACTGGGAGGAACGGGTGCTGAGTGCCGCCTCGGATACCGTGCTGTCCATTACGGAGTTGGCGGAGTCGGCTGCGGGAGGCGCAAGTCCCAGTGCGGAAGTCGGACGACTGCTGGGACGTTTAGCCGTTGAGGCGGTGGGCGGCGAGCATGTTGAAAAGGACCGGTTCCGGGCGGTGAACGACGCGCTTCTTCCCATCCTCGCAGACCGTATCGCATCCATGCGTCTACAAGAGGCGGACAATGAATTATGGCAGGACGCGTTTGCAGGAGTAGGCACCGAACATCAGTTGACCCAAGACGAAGCCGCGAAGCTTAACCGCCTGCTGCACATCGAGCATTCAACTTCCGATGGCGGTGGGGGCGAACATGGCATATCCAATCACAAGGCGATGTCCTTCGACCAGGGCCCTGCAACTACTGGTGATAATGGGGGCCAACGGGGCGCTGTAATCCGTCTGCCCGAGGAATTTCAAGGAGAAGCTTTTGTGGAAGCGTTCGATCTTCCCGCAGCTGAAGCGATGGAAGGCCAGTTCGGGTGCAAGATATCCGAGGAGGACGATGATCGGGTTCGTTGGGTTCTGGTTCAGACGCAAGCAGCTTGCGATCATGCGCAAGATCAACCCGGCCCACTGCCCTTCCATCTCGGCTTGTGCTTGCCGGCATCAAGAAATCGAAAGAAGAAGCCGCCCGCCGCTCTTTGGCGCAGTCCATGTTTCGAGTATGAGCGTAAAGCCAGTTTTTTGCATGTGAACGCACGATTTACGGTATCATGGCGGAAAGAGAAGGCAAGGTCGGCAAAACCGCTCTTTCGCCTGCGTGAACAGCTTCTCAACGACCTGATTTACCATCTTCATGGTTACGGTGCCCGCCCCGGAATCATCAGGTTCTCCGCATCGAACTAGCAACGAACGGCTTCTGTGCCCGGACCCCTCCAATTTCCGGGGGATAACACAAGATTTAGGAAGTCGCGATCAACGAGTTTACGACCGCCTGCATCACCGGTGGGCAAACGCCGTTCCCGAGCAGGCGGATGCGGTCCCGGCGTGTGCCGACCGGCAGTTTGAAGTCTTCGTCGAACCCCATGGCCCGTTTGAGCTCCGGCACCTGGAGCATCCGCATTCGCGGCTCGCGCCCGTCATGCCGAACCAAGGCGAAACGGTCGAGGGTCGTGATCGTACGCAGGGGGCGGTCCAGCGGCTGCCAACCGCCAGCCCCATCGTTTCCGTAATAGACGAGCAGAAAGCTGGCGTCCGCGCCGAGTGCTCGGAATCCCCGCTCCGCCCGTTCGAGTGTTGCCGGAGCGCGGCGGGCATCGAAGAGCGCTGATGTTCTCCAGACGTCAGCGGCGTCTAGCACGGACTCGGCCGTTCGCTTCGGGCCGGATCGGCCGCGAATGGTCCGTGCGGGCTGCCGTACGCGGTCGCCCACGAGGAACAATCGGCGGCGGCGTTGCGGCACGCCGAAGTCGGCGGCGTCCAGCACGTGTTCCCTAAGGTGATAGTCGAGGTCTTCCAAAGCTTGTTTGAGCTCGCCATAGCGTGGCCAGGGGCGCATATGGATGACGTTCTCCAGAACCAGCCATCTGGGGCGCAACTTGCGGGCGTATTCGACGACGAACATGGCAGTGGCGCGGCTTGCCTCGTCGCGCGGGGCACCGCCCTTGGCGCAGGTATGGCTGGTGCATTCCGGCGACGCTAGCAGCAGGTCGATCCTGCCGACTGCCTTGCTCAAGGTGCCGGGGTGGACATCTTCTAGACGACGGGCAACGATTCGGGCGTCCGGGAAGTTGGCGGCGAACGTCCTTGCCGCTATGTCGCACATGTCCACGCCGGCAATCACGTCCGCTCCCGCCGCCCGCGCCCCCGCACTGCTGCCGCCCGCGCCGCAGAACATGTCAAGTACCCGTATCATCCATTGACCCAAGCGGTTGATCCGCATCCTCCGTCCAGAAGTTAGAACCGCACGGCCAAGCTGACCCCCCACCAGCGCGGGCGGTTGTAGTACTGCTCCACCATGCCGAAGACGTCTGGGCCGGAGAGGTCGAAGGTCTGCACCAAGTGCTGCACGTCGCCCAGGTTGTGGACGAAGGCGGTCAGGGACCAGCGGTCGTCCGCGCTGGAGTACATCAGGGCGGCGTTGCTGATCACATAGCCGTTCTCCTCCACCGTGGGCAGCCCGGTCAGGGAGAAGAAGTGTTTGGAGCGATGCACCAGGTCGAACTGCGCCGCCATCTGGCCGCCCAGCATGGGCCACTGGTAGCGGATGAGGCCGTTGACGTTCCACTTGGGGGACTGCACGGAAGTGGTCTTGGGGGCGTCGCCGCCTAAGTCCACTTCTATGTCGTTGTAGGCCAAGCCCAGGATGATGTCCAGGCCCTGGGTTGGGGATGCCTGCAGCTCCAGCTCCGCCCCGTGGGACTTCGCGTCCGCATTGGTGGTGATGGTGTCGAGCAGGATGATCTGGAAGGCCTGGTAGTCCTTGTAGTCGTAGTAGTAGGCGGCGCCGTTGAAAATCACCAAGCCATCCATCAGGCGGGATTTGAAGCCCACTTCAAAGGCGTCCAGCTGCTCCGGGTCGTAGCTCATGGTGTCGTCGTCATAGCCCAAGGGCGGGTTTAGCGGAAACACCGGCGAGTTGTAGCCGCCGCCCTTCACGCCCCGGTTCCAGCTTCCGTAGAGCATCAGGTCATCGCTTACGTCATAGTTCAGCGCGGCGCGGATGGAGAACTCGTCGTCCTCGCGCTCGCCGCTGTAGCTAGCCACTTGCGCCAGGATGTTCGGGTTGCCGTTGCGCTGCACCGTGCCGGGCAGGAAGTCCACTACATTGACCACGTATTGGTGATCCTTCTCGTCGCGTATCCAGCGCAACCCCAGGATGCCGGTGAGCTGTTCGTTCAGGCGCCGCTCGATCTGGCCGAAGACGGACCAGGACTCGGTGTTGGTCTCATAGGGGTTGTCCAGGCCGGAGATGGCGGGCGTGTCCCCGGCTGGGTCTATGAACGGTTCGGTTTCGGCGCCGTTGGAGTCCCGCACCTGCAGGTCCAGGTAGTAAACGCCCGCCACCCAGTCCAAGTTGTCGGTGGCGCCGTTAAGGCGCACTTCTTGGGAGAACTGCTGTGCATCCGTGGTCAGGAAGAAGTTGAACAGTGGAGCAGGGGAGGCGTCCGAGTCCTCGATGTAGTCCCGCTTCACCGTGGAGTAGTCGGTGATGGAGGTCAGGGTGAACAGGTCCTGCTCCCACTTCAGGGTGGCGGTGTAGCCTTCCGTCTGCAGATCGTTGAAGCCGTCGCGGTCCCAGTCGCCTTCATAGGGGTCGCCGTCGTTGTCTATGTAGCCGAGCACCTGGTTCACTTCGTTGGGCGTCAGCACGAAGGGCTCATTGGCCGAAACGTGCTCGAAGAACCCGGTGGAGATGTCCTGCTCGGACTGCCGGGCGTTCAGCAGAATGGAGAAGTCTTCCGCGGGCTCGAACAGCACCTGGATGCGCCCGGTCCAATCGTCGGCGTTGTTCAGCCGCCTGTCCAGCAGCCGATTCTTGACATAGCCGTCATTGTTGTGGGTGGAGACGGAGATGCGGGCGGACAGCATGTCGCTGATGGGTCCGCCGATGGCGCCTTCGAACTTGACCTGGTCGTAGCGCCCATAGGTCAGTTGCCCGTACCCGGAAGCTTCCTGTGAGGGCTTGACCGTGACGAAGTGGGCCAGCCCGCCGGTGGCGTTGCGCCCGTACAGCGTGCCTTGGGGGCCGCGCAGCATCTCCACCCGCTCCATGTCGAACAGCATGAAGCCGGTGCCGGACATCTGGCTGATGTACACCTCGTCCAGATAGACCGCCACCGGGCTTTCCACGTTGGTGGTGAAGTCGCTGTTGGCGACGCCGCGCATGGCGATGGCGTAGTTGGCCTCGCCGTTGGGCTGTACGGTGTGGACGCCCGGGGCCATTGCGGTGACCTGTTGGGCGTTGCTGTAGCCGAGTTGGCGCATCTGCTCGCCGGTGACGGCGCTGATGGCGATGCCCACGTCTTGGGCGCTTTGCTCCCGTTTCTGGGCGGTGACCACCACCTCCTCGATGACGGCGCCGGCGGCCGGCAGCGCCAGCAGCAGGCCCGCCAGCAGCAAGATCGGGTTTTTCAGGTTCATTGCTCTCTCTCCTGTTGGGAATTCTCCATGGGGTTCAAGGGCGGTTTATGGCCCTCCTTGACTAGGCGCAGAAAATGCTCGATGAGCAGAGTGCGCAACTGGGCGGCGCGGGCCCTATGTGGGCGCCCGTGGCCGATGAAGACCGTGTGGCCTTCTATGGACGCCGATATCATCAGCGCCAGATTGTTCTTCTGCATGGGGCTTAGGCTTGGGTTGATCAGCCCCATGATGTCCACCAGGAACGCCCGGTACTGTGCGTACATATCCTCCATCTGCTGGGCCACCCAGTCGTCACGGTTGGCCAGCACCCAGATTTCCGGGAAGAAGTGCGTTGTTTCCCGGCTGGAGAGGTCGTCGTAAACGTAGCCCACGATGGCGCGGAACTGCTGCTCCGGCTGCGCGGCGGACTGGGCGCGCAGGGCCTTGAACTGGCTGATGTAGCCATCGATGACGTACTGCAGCATATCCGCCAGCAGATCCGCCTTGGAGGCGTAGTAGTAGCTCAGGTTGCCGGGCGACATGCCCGCCTCCTTGGCGACCCGGCGCATGGTCAGCCTGCCGCTGCCCTCCTCTATGAACAGCCGGCGGGCCACTTCCAGAATGCGTCGGGCGGTCTCCTGGCCCGTGGCGTAGGTGGCGGTGCCGGTTCTCATTGGCAGCCCGGCTTAACCGCCGGCGAGGCAAGGACCGGCGCCGCCGCCTCTTGGGTCAGCCGCCTCTCCGTCCGAACTGATTGCACTTCCTCAAGCAGCATTGTCCTGCGACCCTCTCCATGCCTCGCCATGCCCATGTCGTCTCCTCGCCTCCTGGAGAACCAAGACTTTACGACCGGATACTTCGCGTATTCCAAAACCGGACAGAATGGTTGCTCTTAACATTCAGGCAAGATGCCCCTTGCGCATTGAGTTAGGGCACTTGTACTATATTGGGCAATTCAGCGCAACCCCTGTTTACGGAGGGTCCCATCTTGAAACGCTTGCTGCATTCCCTGCTTCCCCTTCTGGCCTGTTGGGCTGCGGCCCCGCCAGCCGGGGCGGAGTTGGCGCCTGAACCTATTCCCAACGTGGTGAGCATTGCCACGCCCTACCCGGATACCTATGCGGTGGTGCAGGACTTCGCCTTCGGCAGCCTGATCGATTCCAGCTTCAGCTTGGTGGACACCGAAAGCCGCCGCTTTCTGGGCATGATGAGCGCAGGCCAGTTCGCCACCCTCAGCATTGCGCCCGGGCGCCAGGAGTTCTACGTGGGTGAGACGGTGCACAGCCGCGGTGTGCGCGGGCGGCGCCAGGACTTGGTGGCCATCTACGATTTCGCCAATCTCAGCCTGCAGGCGGAGGTGGACTTGCCGCCCAAGCGCGCCAACACGGTGGTGAACTTAGCCAACAGCGCAGTCACGGGCGATGAGAAGTTCCTGCTCATCTGGAACCAGAACCCCGCCACCTCCGTGGCCGTCATCGACCTGGACAAACGGGCCATCGTCAACGAAATCGCCACGCCGGGCTGTGCGCTGGTCTATCCGGATGCGCGGCGCGGCTTCATCATGCTGTGCGGGGACGGCGGCCTATTGAGCGTGCGGCTGAATGACGCCGGCGCGGCGGAAACCCGGGAGTCCTCGGCGCCCTTCAACAACATCGATGAAGACCCGCTGTCAGAGAAGGCCAGCAGGGTGGCCGGCGTATGGCACTTCGTCACCTACCAAGGGGAGGTGCAGCCGGTTGACGTTTCCGGCGACGCGCCCGTCGTTGGCACGCGCTGGTGGTTGACCGGAAAGGCCCAACGCGCCGAGGGTTGGCGCCCCGCCGGCTGGCACGGCACGGCCGGGCACGACGCCGGCCTGCTCTGGGTTGGCATGACGCCGGATGGCTACAACGGCAGCCACAAGGATCCGGCGCCGGAGGTCTGGCTGTTTGACGCCAAGGCCAAGCAGCGCCTGGGGCGCTTCACTCTGCGTGTGCCGGCCCTTAGCATCGCCGCCAGCAGGCATGCGGATGCACGACTGCTGGTGGTGAACATCCAGGGCCAGTTGGATGTATATGACGGCAGGACCGGCGACCACCTGCGCACCATCAATGCCTTGGGCGAGACACCCTACATGGTCCAGGTGGTGCGATAGTGGGCGTTTCCGGTTGCCGGCGGGGCGCCTTGGAGGCTGGCAAGGGCCTCCCGCCCTTGGGGTCGGCAGCGATGGCGGCATTCCTCTTTCCATTTGGAGGGCGTTATGAAGTGGTTGGATAGACTCGTTGAACTAAACGCCCGGGGCATTGCCAGACGCAGCTCCAGGCGCAGTTTCCTGCGCGCCTTGGGAGGCCTTGTTGTGGGTGCCGGCGCCTTGCCGCTGCTGCCGGTGGCCCGGGCTGCGGGCGCGGCGGTGGGCGAAGTGCCCGCGCAGGACACCGGCAACCCGCAAGATCCAGGCGACCCCGCCAGTTGCGGCTACTGGCGCTACTGCGGCATAGACGGCTTCCTGTGCAGCTGTTGCGGCGGTACGCAGAACGCCTGCCCGCCGGGCACGGAGATGTCCCCCATCACTTGGATCGGCACCTGCCGCAACCCGGCTGACGGCCTTAACTACGTCATTTCCTACAACGACTGCTGCGGCAAGAGCAGTTGCGGCCGCTGCCTGTGCAACCGCAACGAGGACGACCGTCCAGTGTACCGTCCCCAGGCCAACAACGACATCAACTGGTGCATGGGCGGCAAGTCCACCGTCTATCATTGCTCCACGGCTGTCATCATCGGCACCGCCCCGGAGGATGAGGCGGCTTGAGCGCTAGGGAACCTCTGAACAAGTCGCGTTCGCCCAGCGCCCCGCTGTTTGCGGGC
>CAYGBY010000089.1:0-13755 GCA_964348115.1 uncultured Pseudomonadales bacterium | reverse complement strand
GCTGTGGAATCGTCTGGGCTTGCGTGACTTTTTGAGAGCTTCCTCATGCGTTCTTCTCCCGGCGGACGCCGCGTCACCGTCGGTTGCGCCTGCTCTGGACTAGGCCCGCGTGCAGGAAACCAGGAGGGCGAATAGGGGGCGACGCATGGGAGAGTTCGGCGAACTCAACTGGACCATTCTAGGCGCCTATGTGGCGGGCAACTTGGTGGTCGGGTTCTTTCTCAGCAAGAAGGTGCGCACTGCGCAGCACTATTATCTGGGGCAACGCACCACGCCCTGGCCGGTGATTGGGGTGTCCGTTGTGGCCACCTATATAGGGGCGCTTTCGTTTTTGGGCGGGCCGGCCTGGGCGTATGAGGAAGGCTTTGCGGTCATCTTCATCCACATCAACTATCCCCTTGCGGTCTTTGTGGTTGTCACCGTGTTTTTGCCTTTCTTCTACAACAGCGGCGTGGCCTCCATCTTCGACTACCTGGAGCGGCGCTTCGGGCTGACCGCACGCACTCTCATGTCCGCCATCTTTCTATTCGGCAACATCGCCTACTCCGGCATCATGCTGTACACGGTGGCCTTGGTGCTGGAGTTCATCACCGGCATCGACGTGACCCACGCCATCCTCATCGTGGCGGTGGTGGCGTTGGCCTACACCCTTTTGGGGGGCATCTCCGCGGTGATCTGGACGGATCTGATGCAGACCCTGGTGCTGTTCGTCGGCGCATTCGTCATTCTCGGCATGCTGCTTGCGGAATTGCCCGGCTCCCTGCCGGACACCTTGGCGGCGCTGAAGGCGCAAGGGCGAACCAACCCCTTCCAGACCTCATTCGACCCGGCTAAGGTGGCGACCATCTGGACCGGCGTAGTCGCCATGACCATCTACCATGTGGTGGTCTATGGGGTGAACCAGATGATGGTGCAGCGCACCCTGACTGCCCGCACCCTAGGCGACGCCAAGAAGGCGTACATGCTGATGGGCTACGCGGCCTGCCCCATTTTTGTTCTGTTCTTCGGCTTGGGGCTGCTGTTCCATGGCTACTACGGCGGCCGCGAGTTTGCGGACGGCAACCTCATCGTGCTGGACTTTGTCGCCGCCATCGGCGTGCCGGGCTTGATGGGCGTGGTCACCGCGGCCATCGTGGCCGCCGCCATGTCCAGCTTGGACTCCAGCCTGAATTCGATGGCCACGGTGACCACCCTGGACTTCTACGAGAAGTTCATCAACAAGAACTCCACCCCCGAGCGCAGCTTGGCGGTCTCCCGTTGGTTCACGGTGCTTTGGGCGGTGATGATGGTGGCCCCGGCCATCATTTTCGCCGAAGGGGATGGCGCTTCGGTGCTGGAAGTGCTGAGCGAGGTGGGCTCCTTCTTCGTGGGCGCCAAGCTGGCCATGTTCGGCTTGGGGTTTTATTCCAGGCACACCAGCCAAAGGGGCTTGTTGTGGGGCGTGGCCGCAGGCTTTGCCGCGCTGGCCTATGTGGGCTTTTTTACGGATCTGGCTTGGCCTTGGTACTGCGCCTTGGGCGGTTTGGTGAGCATCGTTGTGGCCTGGGGCGCAAGCCTGTTGCTGGACGGGCGGCAAGACGACTGGCATCCATACTCCGTGGTGGGCCAGCAACGTCTCTATCAAGCGGAGAACCGGCCCACCATGCAGAACGGCTGGCACTTGGTGCCGGGCCGCATAGACAAGGCCAGCTACCCCCTGCTGGCGTTCTTTCTTGTTTGCGTGCTGGCCCTGTGGCTGGTGGAGCGGGCGATCTGATCAGCGCCAATCCAAGCCCAAGCCATTGATTTTGGTTGTCGCAAGCCGTAGGTCGGCACTACAGCCAGCTTCAAAACATCCGATTTAAGAAACCTCTGAGCAAGTCGCGTTCGCCCAGAGCCCCGCTGTTTGCGGGCGGAGATGGCGTTGCGGCCATGGGAAGGCGACCCGCGGCGCGGGGGGGATTGCACGGTCCGCACGCCGCGGGGCGCCCTTCGGGAGGGCCTAAAGGGCGCGCTGGTGGTATTGCGGCTCCTTAACGAAAACAAGGCGTTATATCGGGCCCATAGCCCCAGGACCATTGCAAGGCACGGCAAATTCGTTCTCGGTGTTGGGGCTGAAATTCGCCCAGACTCCAGCCAAGTTGCGGAAGTCGGGCTAGCCGGCGGCGGTCAGGGCGTTGTAGCCGTACAGGTCCTTTGCCAAGCGTCCGCCGGCCCGCTTGACGGCGCGGTTGCGCAGCCAGGCCGCCGCGCCGGAAAGATGGAATGTTCGGGCGTTGCGCCTGGACCCCTCCTGCACCCGGGCCGTTCGCCTTTGGCGCAGGGCTTCGTAGCGGCGCAGGCTGGCCGCTGGATCTTTGCCCTGCGCCAGGCAGGCGGCCAGCACGGCGGCATCCTCAATGGCCATGTTGGCGCCTTGGGCCATGAAGGGCAGGGTAGGGTGGCAGGCGTCGCCCAGCAGGGTGGCCCGATCCTTGCCCCACAGGCCCATGGGCCTGCGGTCGTGAAGCGCCCATTTGTACAGGGTGTCGGGCTTCATCCCGTTGATAAGGGTTTGGATGATCTGGTGCCAGCCGGCGAAATCCGCCTGCAACTCCCCATGATCGCCAGGTTCGCTCCAGGACTCCACCGTCCAGCCGGATTTCTCCACGACGCAGACGCAGTTCACCAGAGCGCCGCTGCGCACATAGTAGTGCACGAAGTGCCTGCGCGGGCCCCACCAGGCGGTGGTTGCCGGGGCGATGAGGCCGGCCGGCAGACGCTCCGTCGGCACTAGGGCGCGCCAAGCCAGGTTGCCGGTGAAGGTCGGGGCGTCCTGGCCGAACAGGGCTGTGCGGATGGTGGAGTGAATGCCGTCGGCGCCCACCAGCAGCGCGCCTTCATGAACGCTGGTTTTGCCTCCCTTTTCGATGGTGGCGGCGCAAAGGCCGCCGTCTTGGGCGAACTCCCGCAGCCGTGCGCCTAGGTGCAGTTCGATGCGCCCCTCCCGCTCCGCCGCCTCGCGCAACAGCCCCAGCAGGTCCGCGCGATGCAGGTGGTAGTAGGGGAAGCCATAGGCCCGGCGCGCGCTTTCGCCCAGCGGCAAAGCGCTGATGACCTTCCCGTTGCGCCAATGCCTGAATTCCGTGCGCGCCGGCTGGCAGCCCCGCTTCGCCAGCCCGCGCGCAAGACCCAAGTGGTGCAACACCCTGGCGCCGTTGGGACTGATTTGTATGCCCGCCCCCAACTCGCCAAAAGCAGGCGCCTGCTCGAATACCCGCACCCTAAATTTGGCGCGGGCCAAACAGAGGGCGGCCGCCAACCCGCCGATGCCGCCGCCGGCGACCAGTATGGGGCCGGACCTACTGCCGCCCTCAGCCATGCAGGATGCCTCGGCTTGGCCGCAACGGCGATTTTTCGCGCAGGCGTTTGCGTTCCGCAATTCTCGTTTTGGCGTCTAACTTCGCTGTTCGGCGCATGACAGTCCGCATTTCCGGCTTGATTCGGGGCCAAGTCCACCGGCAAGCCCCTCCTGTGGATGAGCTGAAAGCCATGGTGAGAATTGCTGGCTTGCGGCGCATGGCCTCGCCGGCGGACGATCTCGATGACGGCGTCCGCAATGGAGATGTTTCGCGCAGGCGTTTGCGGCGCCGTGCGATCTGGGTGCGGCCATGATGCTCCTCTGTGCGCTGCGCGTTGGCCCGCCAAGGCGCTTGGCATTAGGCGGTGCGGCTGATGCCTTGGCAGCGCTTCAGCACGTCCACGCCCTGTAGGCTCATGTAGTGCAGCAGGTCTATGAAGATCCAGTTTTCCGCCAGTTTGTTCCCTTCCCGACGGTACATGTCCACCACCCGCATCTCCACGGCGCGTTCTGAGGCGGGCAGGCCCATGAACCCGTCGCCAGGGTTCATGGTCAGATTGGGCCAGCCCCACCAGCCGCCGTAGCAGCCTTCGGCGTGCTCCAGCACATGGCCATTGAAGGCGATGTTGTTCAGGCCGGCGCGGAATGGACGTTGGTGCTGTTGCTGGTAGCGGGGAATGGTGTAGGTGGCGCCGATGCCGGCCGGGCCGAACCAGAGCATGTCCTGATGCCAAGTCTTGGCCAAGTTTACGTCCGGCGAGTTCATGCCATCCCCCACCAAGTCGTCGCACATCTCCAGTATCAGGTCCAGCGTTTTGCGTGATTCGGCTTCGTCCTGGGCGGCCAGCAGCAGGCCGTCCTGCGTTCGCGGGCCCGGGTTGATGAGCTCGGCCCCGGTCTGCAGGGGCAGGGGACGCACCCCAGCCTGCAGCATAAGGGCGATTAGGTCGCAGAAGAAGGCGGACTCCGCGATCTTGCCGTCCGCAATGCGGTGGAATTCGCAATAGGGCAGCAGAGCGATCTTGCCGGTTGCGGGGATGCCCAGAAAGGGCGCATCGAAAAGCCCCAGGAATTTTCCCATGCTGGTGACCCAAAGGGACTGGAACCCATCCACCTTGTTGGGGGCGGCCATGAAGATGTCCTGACGGCGCTGCCAGCCGCTTAAGGAACGCCGCAAAGGGGTCCAGACCTGCTCGGCGACGGCGGCGGCGCCCCGCAGTTCGTTGAATGGGTGTACACCGCGGAAACGGTAGTCGGGGGTTGTGTAGTGGGCCAGCACGGCCGCGGATTCAAGGGCGTCGGCCCGTTCCAGCGCGTGAAAGTAGTTCAGCGCCAGTTTCTTGCTCTCCTGCACGTTGTTCATCTGCCCCCCTTCGCTATTTGCATCATCAAGTCCAGTTCATTGAACAGGGTCCATTCGCGGACGATGCGGCCATTTTTGATTTCGTGCTGGGTGATGCCCCAGATCTGCACCCCGCGGCCGGTGGGTTCGCCGTACAGGCCCGCCCCGCCGTGCGTGCCCTCGGCGCTCCACCGTTCGGAGGTCAGGTAGCCTTCGGCGTCGTTGCCCATCCAATACACTTCGTCCATCTGCATTTCCAGGTCAGGAAAAGCGTTTGTCAGGGAGGCCAGGAAGCGCCCATAGGGCGCAAGGCCGGAAAAGGCGCGGTTGGTGGGGCCGGCGAACTGCAGATCGGCGCTGCAATTGGCGTTCAGCGCCGAATGATCGCGGCCATTCCAAAGCGCCCGCCAATGGTCGCGGGTGAAGCGGTCCACATCAAACCCGCTGATCGGCTCTGCTTGGCAGATGGGCCGGCGCGGCTTGGCGGCGCTGCGCAGGGCTTGCCAGGTGGCTGCATCCCGGGGCCAGCCGGCTGGCGCGTCGGCGGCGAGCCTGGGCGCCAAATCGTCCAGATCAAAGCCTAGCTGCTGCAGCATGGCGGCGTTGTTGTACAGCACGTGCTCCAGGAAGATTTCGTTCCCCAAGGCCACGCAATTGGCGATCACCAGCACGTCCACGGGCTTGCCGGTGGCTGGCCCGTAGCGGCTTTCGCCATCGTTGTGGCCGCGAATGATGGTGCGGTGGGAAGTGTGGAAGCCCAGTTCGTCATCCCCGGCCCAGACGATCTCATCGGCGATGAGCTCGATGTCGGAAAAGGCGCCGGTGGTGTGGTAGGTATCCTGCACGATCTTCGCATCGCCCAGCTGCAGCCCGTAGTCGTCAAATGTGCGGGCGCTGTCCGCGTAGGTCTGGCGGATGTACTCCACGTCCCGCTCCTCCCAGATGCGGTGCGTGATGCGCACGATGTAGTCGATGATGTTCCGATAGGTGTCGGCAAAGCCCCGCAGGCTCTGCTTGGGGCCGAAATCCGCAGGAATGCGGGCCTCCTCCGGCGTGCCCCGCTTGGTGTACTTCGCCAAGGAGATGTCGTAGCCGGCCGGCATGTGCCGCCGTTCCAGGGGGGTTGCCGTGGGCGTAGGCGCCGCTGCATCCGGCTGAGTTCCAGCTAGCCGTTGTTTTCGTGTTTCCATGTGTTGTCGCAGCCTCCTTGCCCGCCTCGCCGATCCCTGGAGCCGCCGTGCGCGGGGAACGCTGAAGTCAGCCCCATAGGCGTTCGCTGGCCAGCGCAGCGCCTTGGGCGAGGCTGGCCAGTTTGGCGTATGCGATGTCCTCATCCACGGCGCCGAAGCCGGCGAAGGTGGAGAAACCGCAATCCGTGCCGGCCAGCACGCGCTCGCGGCCGACGATTTGGGCAAAGCGCTGCAGGCGTTCGGCGACCAGCGCCGGATGCTCCACGAAGTTGGTGGTGGAGTCTATGACGCCGGGGATCAGCAGCAGATCCTCCGGCAACTCGGCTTCCGCAAAAACGCGCCATTCGTGGGCGTGGCGGGGATTGGCGGATTCGAACAGCAACGCTCCCACTTCCGCCTTGAGCGCGATGGGCAGCACCATTTCCATGGGGGCGTCGTGGTGGTGCGGGCCTTCGTAGTTGCCCCAGCAGACGTGCAGGCGCACTTGGTTCTTGGGAATGCCGCGCAAGGCTTGGTTCAACGCCTCCACATGCAGGCTGGCCAGACGTTGGTAGTCGGCGTCGCTCCTGTCCTTGAACATCATGTGCCTGCCGAGCCCCAGATCCGGAGAGTCGAGCTGCAGGATTAGGCTGGCGTCCGTGATGGCGCGGTACTCCACCGCCATGGCGTCCGCCAAAGCCGATAGATAGTCTTCGTGGCCCCGGTAGTGCGCATTGGGCTGAAAAAGGGCGATGACGCCGGGAGAGGCGGCGTTCATGAAAGCGCCGGTGGGTTGATGTTCGGCGACGGCCGCCTTCAGGTTGGCGATGTCCGTCTGCACTGGGCCGAGGTCCTTCACCCTGATGTCGCCTACGCAGCGGGGACGACGATAGCTGGGGGTGCCGCCGGAAGCGGCCTGACGCTTCAGAAAGCCGGGGAATTCCTCGAGGTCCTTGGGCGGCTGGCGCGGACTGTCCCCGGCGAAACCCGTGATGCGATCCTTGATGTAGGTGGCGTAGCTGATCTTGCTCATTTCGCCGTCGCTGACCAGATCCACCCCTGCGGCGACCTGGCGCGCCACCACGGCCCTGACCGCCGCCGCGATGATTTGCGGCGCATCGGCGACCGATTCCTCCCGTTCATGGGCGAACAGCACATCGGCGACGGCCTTGGCGCGGGGCAGGCTGCCCACATGGGTGGTGAGAATGCGGTGCTGGCTGTGCGGCATGGGCATGGGGGAGGCGCTCGGTGAATGTCAACAGCCGGATGGCAGCCGGGCGGAGCCGCCGGTGATCTTCAGGCCGGAGAACACCCGATCCTCCGCCGGCAGGTCCTGATCCTCGATGCGCTCCACCAGCATGGTGGCTGCCGCCTGGGTCATGCGCACCACCGGCTGCCGCACCGTGGTCAGGTCGTAGGCGGCGAACCTGGCTGGCCCCACGCCGTCGAATCCCACAACGGAAAGGTCTTTCGGCACGTGCAGACGGAACTGCTGCCGGGCGGCATCCATGCAGCCGATGGCCATGGCGTCGTTCGCTGCGATGACGGCGTCCGGCGCGGCGCCCAATTGATTGAAGATGGTGACGAAGCCTTGACGGCCGGAGTCATAGCTGTAGTCCCCGCCCGCCAAGGTGACGTCGTCGATGCCGAGCTCCGTGAGCCGATGCAGGGCGCCGGCGGTGCGCTCCATGCTGACGGTGGAGTCATCCGGCCCGGAGATGATGGCGAAGCGGCGGTGTCCAGCCGCCATCAGTTGGGTGACCAGCCAATGCTCCCCCTCCTCTTGGTTGCAGCGCACCGCCGAGGCTCGGCTGTCGGGCGGGCGGCGGTTGTACAGCACTACGGGGATGCCGGCATCGCTCGTCAGGTCAAGCTGGGCTGGCGTCAGCATGGCGGCGGTGACCAAGCCGTCCACTTGGTACTCCAGCATCTGTTCGAGCACTAGATCCGCCTCGCTTTCGTGCTCCAGGGTGAACAGCAGCACGCGGATGCCCCGGCGCGAGAATTCCTGGGTGAGCTGCACCAGGAGCTCCGGGTAGTACAGGTTGGTCATGCGCGAGATGATCACGCCGATCATGTTGGAGCGCTGCGTGATCAGGCCGCGGGCGATGGCGTTGGGACGGTAGCCCACCTTGTTGGCGGCGTCGAGCACACGCTGGCGCATGGCCTGTGAGGCGCTGGCGCCGCTCTTGAAGACCCGTGACACAGCCGACTGGGAAACGCCGGCGGTGCGCGCCACGTCATAGGAGGTGGCCCTTCGCTTCCTGCGGTTCTGTTCGCTGGCGCCGTCCCTCAAATCCTTGGCCTCATGCTTGGTTGGCCAAGCCCGCCTTGGCGTTTTCGCTGATGCCGGTGTTCAGTAACCCGATCATGGAGATGCTCCCGCGTAGGCCGCTCCGCTGCCCGAGGCGGCATGGGCAAAGTACTGCGAATGCAAAATTTGGTCAAGCCCGCCGTGGGTCGGGCGGGGGTGCGAGCTTGGCGCGCCGTCGGGCGCGGCGCACCCGCCAGCGGCGCACCACGTGCAGCCGCCACAGCAGCCGGGCCACGACGAAGCCGCTGACGCCGGCAATCCAGCCGCACAGCAGGCTGCCGAAGATCAGTGGATAGCCGATGCGGGCAAGGTTGGCGAACAGCCAGCCAAGGCTGGGCTCCACGGAAGTGACCTGCAACTGCATGTCCAACAGCCAGGCGCCCAGACGGTAAGTGAAAAAGAACATGGGCGCCATGGTGAGCGGGTTGGATATCCAGACCAGACTCAAGGCCAAGGGCAGGTTGCAGCGAAACAGAATCACCAAGGCCGCCGCCAGAAGCATTTGAAAAGGCACCGGCACAAAGGCGCAGAACAGCCCAATGAAGGCCGCTCCGGCCACCGAATGGCGGCTGAGACCCCAGATTTCCCGTTTATGCAGAAATGCGCCCAAGGGCCGCAGGGCGGATGTCTTACGCAGCTGTTCGGCATTGGGCAGATGCCGGCGCAGCACTTCCTTTAGCATCGTCCCATTATGCCCCTTATCCGCGGCGCATTGTGGTTTGGCTGTGTGGCCTTGGCCGCCGCCGCCCTCATCAGCATGGGGCGGACCGGCCTGCGCGAGCGCGTGCCGCACTGCGTTGCCGAAGACACGCGGGAGCTTGTCGTGCGGGTGGTGGCGGCGGAACTGTCTTCGCTGCAGCAGGACGACGCCGTGCAGCTGCGGCTGCGGCTCGATGTGCTGGTGCGCCAGGATGTGAACCCCAAATGCGCGGATCTGACCGGTCGTGCGTTGCGGCTTAGTTGGCACTTTCCGCCGCCGGTGGCGGAGGGGGAGACTTGGCGCGTGGCGGCGGAGGTGCGGGCGCCCTGGGGGTTGCAGAATCCGGGCGGTTTTGACTACGAGCGCCTGCTGCTGGCGCGCGGCATCGATGGCACGGGCTACGTTCGTTTCGGCCGCCGTGAAGCCGCCGCCGCGCCGGAACTGCGGCGGCTGGCGCGCGCCCGCATTGCCGAGCGCACGGCGCATCTGCCGCGAAGCGCCCATCTGCGGGCGCTGGCCAGCGGCGACAGCAATGCGCTCACGGACGCGGACTGGTCCTTGCTGCGACGCACCGGCACCGTGCACCTGCTGGTGGTCTCCGGCCTGCATGTAGGTCTGGTGGCGTTGCTGGCCTATTGGCTGGCGGCCAGCTTGGTGCGCATTGCGCCACGCATCTTCCTTTGGGCGCCGGCCGGCTGGCTGGCGGGAGGCTGCTCCCTGGTTGCGGTGGCGGCCTTTGTCTGGCTGTGCGGCGCGGGGGTGCCGACCTTGCGGGCGGGCATAATGGGTGCGGTGGGCATTCTCGCGCTCATAGGCGGGCGTCGCGCGCCGGTGGCGCTTTGGTTTGCGATGGCCGCCTTCGGGGTCGTTTGCGCCGTTCCGGAGGCGGTGCTGACCCAAGGTTTTTGGCTTTCCTTCGGGGCCGTGGCGGCGCTCATCGCCGGCTTCGCCAACCGCCACCCGCGGCCTGGTTGGGCAGGCGGGCTGCTGCGCGCCCAACTGATCATGATGTTCGCCATGACGCCCCTTACTGCGGTGACTGTGGGGGAGACCGCGCCCGTGGCCGGCCTGGCGAATCTGCTTGCGGTGCCTTGGGTCTCCTTGGTGGCGGTGCCTTTGGTGATGCTTGCCCTGCTGGCCACGCTTTTGGGCCTGCCGGTCGCCGGCCTTGGCTGGACGCTGGCCGACTGCTCCCTTGGCGCGCTGCTCGCCGGCCTGAGGGCCCTGGATGCCGGGGGACCCTACTTGACGCCCAGCACGCTTTGGCAGGGCCTGGGCGCGGGCTTGGCTTTCGTTTGCCTGCTGGCGGCGCCCGGCTGGCGCCTGCGGCTTGCCTGCCTGCCTCTTTGGGCGGCGGCCTTTCTGGCGCCGGAGGGGCGCCCGGCGCCGGGCGCGTTCGCGGTGCGCGCACTGGATGTGGGCCAGGGAAGCGCCCTGCTGGTGGATACCAGAAGACATCGCCTGCTGTACGATGCCGGGGCGCGCTTCCCCTCCGGGTTCGATTTGGGCGAGGCCGCGGTGCTGCCCGCCATTGCGGCGACTGGGCCTAGCCGTCTGCATCGGCTCATCATCAGCCATGGCGATCTGGACCATGTTGGGGGCGCTCGGGCGGTGCTGCGCGGGGCGCCCACAGCCTCTGTGCTGTCCAACGTGCCCGGACTTGGCGGCCAACCTTGCGTCAAGGGGCGGCGGTGGTCCTGGGATGGCGTGGACTTCGCCGTCCTGCATCCGCAAACAGCCTTGGGCGCGGACAGCAACGACCGCTCCTGCGTCCTGCAGATCACCGCAGGCGCGCAGCGGGCGTTGCTGACCGGCGACATCACCCGCACCGTCGAAGCCCAGTTGGTCGCCGATGGGCTGAGGCCGGCGACCCTGCTGGCGGCGCCCCATCACGGCAGCAACACCTCCTCCTCCCGTGACTTCATCGAGGCGGTGAATCCGCAGGTCGTGTTCATCAGCGCCGGTTGGCGCAACCGCTACGGCCATCCCCACCCTGCGGTGGTGCGCCGCTATGGGCTGCTCGGCGCGAAGCTCTGGGTTACTGGCGCGGATGGCGCGTTGTTCTGGTCTTCGCGACGCCCTGGGCAGGTGCGGGCGCACCGGCGTGAACGGGCTGACAGCTTGGCCTGGTGGGTCAACCAACCACCGGCGCCGGCCGCGAAGCGCTGAGCCGGGCCATTGAAAAACCCGGTTTTGACCGCATTGTTGACGCAACCAAGACTTGCAAGGAGCATCAGCCATGCGCATGGAGCGAATGACCAACCGCCTGCAGGGCGCCTTGGCGGACGCGCGTTCGCTGGCGGCGGGCAAGGACCACGCCGTTCTCGAGCCCGTCCACCTGCTGGCCAGGCTGCTGGAGCCCGGCCCCGCCACCTTGCTGCCGCTGCTGGTGCAGGCAGGCGGCCAGGCGTCGGCCATCGCCGAGGGCGTGGCCGCCGCCCTTGATCGGGTGGCGACGCTGAGGTCGCCCACCGGCGACATTCAGCCTTCCCAGGCATTCATCCGGGCCATGACTTTGGCGGACAGCCTAGCCCAGAAGGCGGGGGATCAGTACCTTTCCAGTGAACAGGCCCTGCGTGGCCTAGTCAAGGATGCGGCGGTGGCGCGCCTGCTCACTAAAGCCGGCGTAGACTTGGCCCAGCTTGACGCGGCCATCGAGGCCGCCAGGGGCGGCGAGACGGTGCGGGATGCGGAGGCGGAGGAGCATCGGGAGGCGCTGGCGAAGTACTGCGTCGATCTGACCGAACGCGCCGAACAGGGCAAGCTGGATCCCGTGATCGGGCGTGATGACGAGATTCGCCGCACCATCCAGGTGCTGCAGCGGCGCACCAAGAACAATCCTGTGCTCATTGGCGAGCCGGGGGTGGGCAAGACCGCCATCGTCGAGGGCTTGGCGCAGCGCATCCTGAATGGCGAAGTGCCGGAGGGGTTGAAAAGCAAGCGCATCCTCGCCCTGGACATGGGCGCCCTGATCGCCGGCGCCAAGTTTCGCGGCGAATTTGAAGAGCGGCTTAAGGCGGTGCTGAATGAGTTGGCCAAGCAGGAGGGCAACATCATCCTGTTTGTGGACGAGCTGCACACCATGGTGGGCGCCGGCAAGGCGGAAGGGTCCATGGACGCGGGCAACATGCTCAAACCCGCCTTGGCCCGGGGGGAACTGCACTGCGTGGGCGCCACCACGTTGGATGAGTATCGCCAGCACGTGGAGAAGGACGCAGCCCTGGAGCGCCGGTTCCAGAAGGTGTTGGTGGATGAGCCTTCCGTGGAGGACACCATCGCCATTCTGCGCGGCCTGAAGGAACGCTACGAACTGCATCATGCGGTGGACATCACGGACCCGGCCATCGTCGCCGCCGCCCGCCTTTCGCACCGCTACATTGCCGACCGGCAGTTGCCGGACAAGGCCATCGACTTGATCGATGAGGCCGCCAGCCGCATCCGCATGGAGATCGACTCCAAGCCGGAGGTGATGGACCGCCTCGAGCGCCGGCTTATCCAGCAGAAGATGGAGGTGGAGGCGTTGAAAAAGGAAAGTGACGACGCCAGCAGGAAGCGCCTTGCCGATCTGCGGGACAGCGTGCAGGAGCTGGAGCGGGAGTATGCGGACTTGGAGGAGGTTTGGAAGGCTGAGAAGGCCAGCCTGAGCGGCGCCCAGGACATCAAGGCGCAGTTGGAGGCGGCCCGCATGGAATACGAGTCCGCCCGCCGCGTGAACGACTTGGCCCAGATGTCCGAGCTGCAGTACGGACGCATCCCGGCGCTGGAGCGCCAGTTGGCCGGCGCCACGGCGCCCGTGCGGCATGAGCTGCTGCGCAACAGCGTCACGGAGGAGGAGATAGGCGAGGTGGTCTCCAAGTGGACCGGCGTTCCAGTGGCCAAGCTGCTGGAGGGCGAGAAGGAGAAGCTCCTGCAGCTCGAGGATGCGCTGCACAGGCGCGTGGTGGGCCAGGACGAGGCTGTGAAGGTGGTCGCCGATGCCGTGCGCCGCTCCCGCGCCGGCCTTGCCGATCCGAACCGCCCCAACGGCGCGTTCATGTTCTTAGGTCCCACGGGCGTGGGCAAGACGGAGCTGTGCAAGGCCTTGGCGCAGGTGTTGTTCGACAGCGAGGATGCGCTCTTGCGGGTGGACATGTCCGAATTCATGGAGAAGCACTCCGTGGCGCGGCTGATTGGGGCGCCGCCCGGCTACGTGGGCTATGAGGAGGGCGGCTACCTCACCGAGCGCGTGCGCCGCCGCCCCTATTCCCTGATTTTGCTGGACGAGATCGAGAAAGCCCATGCGGATGTGTTCAACATCCTGCTGCAGGTGCTGGACGACGGCCGCCTGACGGACGGGCATGGGCGCACCGTGGACTTCCGCAACTGCGTGCTGGTGATGACCTCCAACCTCGGCTCGGAGGCCATTCAAGCCATGGCGGAGGAAAGCTTCGAGCGCTTGAAGCAGACGGTGCTTTCCGTGGTGAGCCAACACTTCCGCCCGGAGTTCATCAATCGGGTGGACGATTTGGTTGTGTTCCACAGCCTCAGCCGCCAGCAGGTGGCGAAAATTGCCGACCTGCAGTTTGATCTGCTGCGCGCCCGCCTGCGGGATCAGGACATCTCCGTGGTTCTGGCCAGGGACGCACGGGACGCCTTGGTGGCGGAAGGCTATGACCCGGTCTATGGTGCCCGCCCGCTAAAGCGCGTCATCCAGCGCCGCATCGAAAACCCCTTGGCCACCAAGCTGCTGGCCGGGGAAGTGGGTCCGGGAGAGGAGGTGCAGGTGGACTTCAGCGATGGCCAGTACAGCTTTGCGTCCGCCCAGGTGGCCGAATTGGCTTAAGGAACCTCTGAACAAGTCCCGGAAGCCCAGAGGAGCCTAAAGGGCGTGATGGCAAGGCGCGGCGAAGCCGTGTGGCTTGCCTCCCACAC
>CAYGBY010000088.1:0-13913 GCA_964348115.1 uncultured Pseudomonadales bacterium | reverse complement strand
TAGGGAAACCTGAACAAGTCGCGTTCGCCCAGCGCCCGGTTATTTGCGGTCTGAGACGGCGTTGCGGCCATGGGAAGGCAGCCCGCAGCGGGGCCGAGGATAGCATAATGTCGGGCCCGCCCCCCGAGGCGCCCTTTGGGAGGGCTTAAAGGGTGCTTGCGGTGTTGCGGCTCATTCTGCGTCCAGGTATATCGGGTTCGTTATCTCAGGGAGGTTGTTGACCTGGACTATCCGATTGATGCTTGTGCGGGGCCTGCCACACGGTTTCGCCGCGCCTTGCCATTACGCCCTTTAGGCTTCTCCGGGCTGCCGGGACTTGTTCGGCGGTTCCTTAATCTGCATTATTTCACCAAGATTTCACCAAGCGCGGCATGGACTGCCCTGCAAGCGGAGCACACATATGAAAATCGGCGTCGCCATGGCCTTCAACCAGTTTACCTCACCGTCCTTCATCGCCGAGGCTGCGCAAGCCGTGGAGGCGGCGGGCGTCGCCTCCATCTGGCTGCCGGAGCATGTCATCTTCTTTCCGCAGTATGAATCCCGCTACCCCTATTCCGGGGATGGCCGCATCCCCGGAGACCCGGAGGGCATTCTGGACCCTTTCACCGGCCTGACCTACATCGCCGCCAACACGCGGAGCATTCGCCTCGGCACGGGCATCTGCCTGGTGCCGCAGCGCAACCCGGTCTATACCGCTCGGCTGGTGGCCGACGTGGACTACCTGTCCGGCGGCCGGCTGGATTTCGGCGTTGGCATAGGCTGGCTGCGCGAGGAATTCGACAACCTGCAACTGGACTTCGCCACCCGCGCCGCCCGCACGGTGGAGTATCTGGAGGTGATGCGCGCCCTATGGCGCCCGGGACTGGCTTCCTACCAAGGGAAGAACTACCAACTAGCTGCCTGCCACTTCAACCCCAAGCCGGTGCAGCAGCCCCATCCCCCCATCTTCTTTGGCGGCGAAAGCGAGGCCGCCCTGCGCCGGGTGGCCCAGCAGGGCGATGGCTGGTACGGCTACGATCTGGCCCCGGACGGCGTGGCCCAACGGCTTGAGCGTCTCGAGGCCCTGCTGGCCGCCGCCGGGCGCAGCCTCGCCGACGTGCAAATCCAGATCGGCCCCAACCGCCATCCCGTTACGTCGGAGAGCCTGGCCCGCTACCGGGCCCTAGGCGTTGCGCAAGTCATTGCCCCGCTGATGGCCGGCAGCCTGGAGAAGCTGCAAACCCGCCTAGACCGCCTGCTGGAAACGTTCCACGGCGCAGGCTCCTAGCCCACCGCCTGCAAATAGGCCGCAATGCGGTCCAGGTGGCCGTCGACGTCCGTTTCCCCGGCGTTGTGCGTGGCGATGGCCAAGTGGGTTGCGCCAAGCGCCCGCCACTTCTGCGCATGGCCGGCCCAGCGCTCTGGGGTGCCGCCGGCATATTGCGCCTGCGCCTGAATGCCGAACCCATCCCAAGGTAGGCCGGCTGCTTGGCGATGCTGGCGCAGGGCGTCCAAGCAGGCCTGGCTCTTGGCGCCCGGCCCGCCGAGGGGCATCCAGCCGTCCCCCAGTTGGGCGCAGCGCTTCAGCAAGGCGGGGGCGCCGCCGCCAAACCAGATGGGGATGGGCTGCGCGGGCCGCGGGTTGATGCTGGCGGCGGGAATGCGGTCGAAATCGCCTTCGTAAGTGAAGGCGTCCTCCGACCACAGGCGCCGCAGCAGCCCTACCTGCTCCGTCTGGCGGCGCCCGCGGGCGTGGAAGTCCTCATTCAGGGCTTCGTACTCCACGGCGTTCCAGCCGGTGCCGACGCCTAGGCGCAGCCGGTTGCCGGACAAGAGCGCCACCTCCGCGGCCTGCTTGGCCACCAACGCGGTCTGCCGCTGCGGCAGAATCAGCACCGCGGTAACCAATTCCAGCTGCTTCGTCACGCCCGCCAGATAGGCGAAGAAAGTGAGCGGCTCGTGAAAGGCCACATCCTTGTCATAGGCCCCCGTAAAGCCTCCCGGACGGTTGCGGTCTGCGCCCAGCACGTGGTCGTAGGCCAGCAGATGGCCCACGCCCAAGTCCTCAAGCCCTTGGGCGTAAGCCCTGATGGCCCCTGCATCCGTGCCGATTTCGTGATGCGGCAGCACTGCGCCAAATTCCATGGAACACCCCCGGTCAAAAAGACCACATCATGCAAGATTGGGCAACCAATATCGACTTTTCGCCAGCGAGAAACTACCCTGTCAGTTGAACAAGGAACCGCAAACATTGTCAGCCAAGACCGCTTTCTCCGGGGACCCCGCCACTGGCTGACTGGCGCAGGGTCCCACGCCGGCCTCCCGCGCGCTTGGGAGGCCGGCGCCTTTTCCGTGCCCCCCTCAAGGGGGGCAAGCCCTATGGGACGGAGGGCCAAGCCCATCCCGTGAAGGCCCTGTCCCAGCAAGGGGGCAGGTTGTCCAACTGCTCATTTAAGGAGGAGATAATGAGCAAAGAAGCTGACGCCTTCGGCGCCAGCCTAGACTGGCTGGTTGGCATCTTCGACAGAGTTGCCGAAAGTGCGCGCAGCTAACGGAAACAAAGGCTTGGGACTCAACCGAGGCTGCTCCGGCGGAGCGCTGACTTATCTTTGCGGCGTCGTCCGCCAGTGCGCCCTTATGCGCCCCAACCGCCTGCTCTTGCTTGAGGATCATGGCTGAACCAGCGCCAAGCACGGCGAATTTCTCCTTTGTGCGCATGGAGCATGAGGTGCTCAAACTCTGGGAGGCTTCGTCCGCATTCCACAAGTCCATGGCGCAGCGGCGCAACAAGAAGCCCTACATATTCTATGACGGGCCGCCATTCGCCACCGGGCTGCCCCATCACGGGCACATCGTGGCCAGCACCATCAAGGACGTGGTGCCGCGCTACTGGACCATGCAAGGCCGCTATGTGCTGCGGCGTTTCGGCTGGGACTGCCACGGCCTGCCCATCGAACATGAAATCGACAAGCAGTTGGGCATGTCCGCGCAGCAGGCGGTGGCCCAATTGGGGGTGGCTGGCTACAACGATGAATGCCGCGCCATCGTCGGGCGCTACGTAACGCAGTGGCGGCGGACCATCACCCGCTTGGGGCGCTGGGTGGACTTCGATGACGACTACAAGACCATGGACGCCTGGTACATGGAGTCCTTATGGTGGGTGTTCCGCCAGCTTTGGGACAAGGGCCTGATCTACCAAGGGGAGAAGATCATGCCGGTATCCACCGCCCTGGAGACCCCCCTGTCCAACTTCGAGGCCACCTCCAACTACCAGGACGTGCAGGATCCCGCCATCACTGTGCTGCTGAAGCTGGTTGATGAGGATGCCTACTTGGCGGTGTGGACCACCACCCCCTGGACCCTGCCCTCCAATTTGGCGGTGTGCGTTGGCGCCGACATCTCCTACGCCAAAGTTTGGGACGCCGCTGCCGGCAAGCAGATCTACTTGGCGGAGGAGCGCCTGCCCGCCTATGGCGAACTGCAGGTCAGGTCGCGGCTGAAGGGAAGGGAGCTGATTGGGCGCAGCTACCAGCCCCTGTTCCCCTACTTTGCGGCGGAGCGCCGCCGGGGCGCCTTCGTGGTGGTGGCGGATGACTATGTGACGGCCCAGGAGGGCACGGGCCTGGTGCATCAGGCGCCCGCCTTTGGCGAGGACGACCAAAGGGTGCTCAAGGAAGCCGGCATCGCGGCCTTCGTCTGCCCGGTGACCATGGCCGGGCGGTTCACCGACCAGGTCAAGGATTTTGCCGGCCAACACGTCAAGACGGCGGACCGGGCCATTGTCGCCCATCTCAAGGCGGCTGGCGCCCTGTATCGCCAGGAGGTAATCCAGCACGCCTACCCCTATTGCTACCGCTCCGACACGCCTTTGATCTATCGTGCGGTGCCCAGTTGGTATGTGCGCGTCACCAGCTTCGTGGACCGCCTGCTGGCCTGCAACCAGCAGGTGCGTTGGGTGCCGGAGCACATCAAGGAGGGACGTTTCGGCAACTGGCTGGCTGGCGCGATGGACTGGGCGGTCTCCCGCAACCGCGTTTGGGGCACCCCCATTCCCGTCTGGATCAACGACCTGACCGGCCGGCAGCACTGCGTCGGCAGCATCGATGAGCTGCACGGGCTTACCGGTGTGCGGCTTAAGGATCTGCACAGGGAGCATGTGGATGCCTTGACCTTCACGAAGGAAGGCGAGGACGGCGTATATCGCCGCATTCCAGAGGTGCTGGACTGCTGGTTTGAGTCCGGCGCCATGCCCTACGCGCAATTGCACTACCCCTTTGAGAACCAGGAAGTGTTCCAGGCCGGCTTCCCGGCGGAGTTCATCGCCGAAGGGCTGGATCAGACCCGCGGCTGGTTCTACACCTTGGCTGTTCTGGCTGCCGCCCTGCATGACAAGCCGGCTTTCCGCAACGTCATCGTCAATGGCATGGTGATGGCCGAGGACGGCAAAAAGATGTCCAAGCGGCTGCAGAACTACACGCCGCCGGATGAACTGATGGAGCGCTACGGCGCGGACGCCCTGCGCCTGTACCTCATCAATTCCGGGTTGGTGCGGGCGGAGGAGCAGCGCTTCGCCGATGCCGGTGTGCGGGACATGGTGCGTCGCGCCCTGCTGCCTTGGCGCAACGCCTTCGTGTTCCTGAAGACCTATGCGGAGATCGATGGCTGGTCGCCGGAGCGGGGCAGCCACCTTGGAGACAACATTCTGGATCAGTGGATCCTTTCCCGCCTGCAGACCCTAAAGGCCAGTGTTGCCCGGGAGATGGACGCCTACCGCCTGTACAACGTGGTGCCGCGCCTGTTCGAGTTCATCGAGGATCTCACCAACTGGTACATCCGCCTCAACCGGCCCCGCTTTTGGGGGGCGGACATCACCGCCGACAAGATCGCTGCATTCGCCACCCTGCACACCGTGCTGGCGGAGCTTTGCCGGGTGATGGCGCCTTTCGCGCCCTTTCTTGCGGAGCATCTCCATCAGGAGCTGGCCCGCTTCGGCGGCGGCGCCCCGACCCCGGCATCCGTACACCTGTGCGACTACCCGGAATTTGACGCCAGCTTCGCCAAGCCGGCCTTGGAGGACGCGGTGGAGCGGATGCGGCGGGTAATTCTGCTGGGCCGCCAGCAGCGGGAGGACGCCAAGATCGGCCTGCGCACCCCCTTGGCCACGCTGAGGGTGATTCATCGCGATCGGGCGTTGCTGGAGGAACTCGCCAAGCTGGGCGGCATCATAGAGGCGGAACTGAACGTGCAGGAGTTGATCTTCGACGCCGATGAGGCCCGCTACGTGGAACTGGCCCCCAAGCCCAACTTCCGCGCCCTGGGCAAGCGCCTGGGCAAGCGCATGAAGGCGTTCGTCCCCCGCATCAACGGGCTGAGCCGCGAGCAGATCGCCGCCCTGCAGCGGGAAGGCGTCCTGGCAATCGACGGTGAGCGCTTCAACTTGGCGGAAGTGGAAGTGGAGCAACGCCCCCTGCCGGGCAGCGGCGCCGTGACCGACGGCCACATCAGCGTGGTGCTGGACACCAACCTGACGCAAGCCCTTGTCCGGGGCGGCTACGCCCGGGAAATGATCAATCGGGTGCAGCGGGCGCGCAAGGAGAAGGGGCTGGCGGTCTCCGACCGCATCGTTCTGCGCTATGAGGGCGATGCGGAACTGGTCCGGGCGGCCGAGGAGCACCGCGCCCACATCATGCGGGAAACCCTATGCACCACCTTTGAGGCAGTTGCCCTAACCGAGCGGGACGCCCCGATGCAGGCGGAAATTGACGGCCTGAAGCTGCGTTTCGCCTTGACTAGGAGCCGCTACTACAGCTAGCCCGCATCCGATTGCGTTGGTCTGCATAGTGCGCCAAGCCGCTTCGGGAAAAATGACAAGCCGTGGAGGAAATTAAAAGAGGGATACCCGTGGGAAGGGGGAGGGGAGGGAGGAAGCCGGGTATCCCTCGTAGTCGGCACTCAATTCACCTAACCAAAGATGATTTATCTAACCAGAGATGTGTAGCACCGGGGAGCATTGTTACTTTTGGTAACGCAAAACGCAAACCCAATTGTCGCAACACTATGTTGCAAAAATGCAACAACTATGCTGAAGTTCAGTTCCTAGGGCCTGTTAGCACTATCTGGGTTGGCCCTGCCGGGAGCCGTTTTTTCTCCGGGCAAGGCCAACCTAGATAGTGCTAACAGGCCCTAGTGTGCTGTCCCGCAAGTAAGTGGGTTTTAGTCGCTAGGCCATTTTGGCTCCCGGCAAGGCGCGACGACGCCCTGTGGCAGGCCCCACACAAGGAGGAGCAACGCGGCCGGGGGCCAATAGGGCCACGAGTAATCACGCTTACTTGCGGGACAGCACACTACACCCCTGTACGCAGGGGCGTCGTCCATGCCGCTATTGACGCATGGAAGGATGGGCGTTCAAAGGAAGGGAGCGACATGCACTTGCGTTGGGACGACTTCAAGTTTCTTTCCGCCGTGATCAAGCAGGGCAAGGTGCGCGCCGCCGCCAAGGAACTAGGCGTGCATCCCTCCACGGTCACTAGGCGCATTGAGCAGTTCGAGCGCCGCCTCGGCGTCAAGCTGTTCAACCGCAGGGGGCAAGCGTTGGCCCCCACCTCCACCGGCGCCGCCGTCGCGGCAAATCTGGCGCGCGTGGAGCAGGAGTTGTTGGCTATCGAGCGCAGCATCCAGCACAGCGAGGATGACTTGGCTGGCTGGGTGCGCTTGGCCGCGCCCGACTATTTCGCCCTTGCCGGCCTGCTTGAGGAACCCGCCAGCTGGCCGCGCGACCATCCGGGCATTCGCATCGAGTGGACCACGATGGGCTCCAAGTCGGCGCCGCCCGATGTGGCGCTGCATCCCACCGCCGCGCCGCCCCTTGACATGGTGGGGCGCCAAGTTGGTTTCGTTGGTTGGTCCTTGTACCGCAGCAGGCGCCTTGAGGCGCCTGCCGATTCCGCCCTGGGTTGGATTGGCGCTGGCGGCCTCGGGCATGAAGACAGCCTTACTACCGCAGTCGCCACCCTGCAGTTGCGTCATTTGCCTGATGCCCCCGCCTCCGCCTCCTGCCAAGGTTGGGCGCAGCTTCTGTGCGCCGTGCGAAGCGGTTTCGGCGCCGCAGCCCTGCCCTGCCTGTTGGGAGATCGAGACCCATCCCTGCAGCGGTTGCCGGGCGTCACCGTGGTGCGCGAACCCCTGTGGCTTTTGATGGCGCCGGAAAGCCGCAGCGTGCGGCGTGTGCGCGCCCTGATGGAGTTCATGCAAAGCATGGCGCACGACCGGGCTGGGGATATCAGCGGGGAGGCGCCCGCCTCGCCGGGAAGCGCGTGAAGGAAGGCGCGGCAGGGTTGCTTGGGAAACCTTTCGCTGCGCGGACCGCTAGCCTAGGCAGCGCACCCCGGTGCCCTCTAGGCCGCAGTAGCCGTTGGGTATTTTGGCGAGGTACTGCTGGTGGTAGTCCTCCGCATAGTAGAACGGCGGCGCTTCGGCGATTTCCGTGGTAATGGGGCCGTAGGAGGCCGCAGTGAGCGCCTGCTGGTAACGCGCCTGGGACGTTTGGGCTTCCTCCAGCCCTTGCGCCAAATAGATGGCGGAGCGGTACTGGGTGCCTAGATCGTTGCCTTGGCGCATGCCCTGGGTGGGATCATGGCCTTCCCAAAACACCCTTAGCAGCCCTTCAAGCCCAACTGCCGAAGGGTCATAGACCACCAACACCGCCTCCGTGTGGCCGGTGCGGCCGGAGCACACCTCCTCATAGCTGGGATTGGGGGTGTGCCCGCCAGCATACCCCACTGCAGTAGTGAACACCCCTTTAGTGCGCCAAAACAGGCGCTCCGCCCCCCAGAAGCAGCCCATGCCAAACAGAGCTTGAGCCATCCCATCCGGAAACGGCCCCTTGAGCGGGCTGCCCAGCGCGAAGTGCCGGTCCGCAACCGGCATGGACCGCGCCCGCCCAGGCAGGGCCTGCTCCGGCGTGGGCAACCGCAGTTTGTGGGCAAATGGCATGGCGACACCCTCATTGCGGATTAGAGGCGAATTGTACCGCGCCAGCCCGGCATTTGCAGTTCATACCGCCCGCAAAGGGTGCTATAAAGGGCCATGCTTCTCCCCCGCTTGGCACAAATTGCGGCGCTTTGCCTGTTGCTGCAGGGCTGCTCGTCGGCGCAGCCCGCCGGCTTGGATGTCGAGCTGCGTAACCCGGCTGCCCCCATAGCCGCGTCGGCAGCGCAATTGCGCGGCGCCTTCAGGGACGGGACTCCCACAGCCGAGTATGTTGGGGAGGTCGCCGCGGTGGCGGCGCAATTGCGCGGCGCCTTCAGGGCGCAGGAAGGCTTGGGCGAGCGGTTGGCGCGTCTAATGGAGCTCGAGCAGCAAGCGTTGAGTCTGCTGGACCATGAACCCCTGAAGCTCGGCGCCCTAGGCAGCGCCATCCTGGACATAAATTACGGCAGCCTGTCCGGTCACTACATGCTGCGGCGTTTCTACGAGCATGTGGAGGCCGCGGACACAGCGGCGCTGCACGGTCTTTGGGTAGCCGCCATCAAAACGGCCATGGCGCAGTCGGGCGCCGGGGAGCGGGACAGTCCCATGCGCGCCGTCACGCCGGCGGAGGCGCAAGTCTATGTGCGTTCCGAACAGCTTACGCCCATAGGCGTGCTATATATAGCCAGTCCAGCCGGCCTCGGCGAGGCTGAGCAAGAACTCGCCAGCAGGGGGCGGCGGAGCGGCGCCGAGGATGGCCAGGACGCCGCCTTCGTCATGCTGGTGCACGGACGCTCGGAGGAAGGTTCCCTGCGTTACCTGCACTTCGGCTTGGCGGCCCTGTACCGCGCCGCCGAGGCGCAGTTCCGCAGCCAAGCGCCCGATGCGGAGTTCCGCCCGGTCAGGTTGGTGGGCGAACTGGCCCGCCAAGGGGATCCGGCGGCGCAGACCGCCCTTGGCGCCTTCCTGCTGAACCGGCAGCGTTTGCAGGACGCCATCGGCTGGCTGCAGGCTGGCGCTCGCTCCGACAACGTCATCGCCAACAGCCTGCTGGCCCGTGCCCACTTGCTGCGGGCCAATCGCGCCGCAACGCCGCAGGCGCGGCAAGAAGCCTTGGATGAGGTGCTGGAGAATTACCTGCACGCCATTGCCCTAGGCTCTTCGGACGCCATGCATCTTCTTGCCGTGCTGTACCTGAACGGGGTCTTCGGGCAGGATGAGGCGGACGCCGGCGCGCCCCTGCTGCGCCGGGCCGCGGGTTTGGACAACAGCAACGCCATGCTGATGCTGGCCTACCTGCACTACACCGGCGAAACCGTGCAGCAGGATCTGGCGAAAACAGAGCGCTACTTCATTCGCGCCGCCGCCCTGAACAACGCCGCCGCCCGCATCGGCTACGCCCGCTACCTGGTGCAGGAGAAGCGTCGTGATGCCGCGGACGAACGCGTCATCGCCTGGCTTGAGGAGACGGTGGCGGAGTCCGAAGACCCGGACGCCATGTTGGCGCTGGGCAATCTGCACGCCCGCGGCTTGGCCACCAAGCAAGACCTGCGCGCCGCCTATCGTTGGTACCGCGCCGCGGCTAAAGCCGCGCCGCGGGACGCCGGCATCATCAACGAGGTGGCTTGGACGCTCACCGTGTCTGACTTGGAGCGCCTGCGGCGCACCCGCTACGCCAACCGCATCATGACGGAGGTGATGCAAGCGGACCAGGAAGCCCGTGCGCAACCGGAATATCTGGACACCTGGGCCGCCACCTACGCCGCAAGGGGGGACTTTGCGGAGGCCGTGCGCCTGCAGGAGCTGGCTCTGCAGAAAGCCATCGATCAGGAGCGTGACGACGTGCTGCCTATCCTGCAGGAGCATCTAGATCTGTTCCTGGCCGGCAAGCCGGTGGTGGAGCCGGCGCCCTAGAAAACTTCTTGGGGAATTTCACCCATTTGGGAGGCGAAAACGCAGCCTTAGCACATGACGCCCGCGGACCTGCTAAGAAACAACATTCCTCTTATCGACTTGCGCTCTCCGGGTGAATTCGCCCGCGGCGCTTTTCCCTGCGCCCGCAACCTGCCCTTGCTGGGTGACGCGGAGCGCAGCGAAATTGGCGTCCTGTACAAGAGGTGCGGTGCTGAGGCCGCCGTGCGGCGCGGCTACTCCCTGGTTTCCGGCGCGGTGCGCAGCGCCCGTCTGAAGACCTGGACGGACTTCCTGCAGACCCACCCTGATTCCTGGATCTACTGCTGGCGTGGCGGCATGCGCTCCGCAATTGTGCAGACCTGGCTGCATGAGGCCGGCTGGCCTGCGCCCCGGGTGGCTGGCGGCTACAAGCGCCTGCGGCAAACTTGCCTGGATGTTTTCGCCGATTCGCCAAGCGCCGCCGGCGCCTGTGCGGCGCCCGCCAAGCCCGGCGACGGCAAGCGCTGGCTGGTGTTGGCCGGTCGCACCGGCGTGGGCAAGACCGAACTGATCAAAACGCTGCCCAGCGCCATGGACTTGGAGGGTCTGGCCCGCCACCGCGGCTCCGCCTTCGGCGGTTTGGAACAAGCCCAGCCACCGCCCATTGCGTTCGAAAACGCCTTGGCTGCGGCCTACCTGCAGCATCGCGGCGCCACCCTGATCCTAGAGGATGAGAGCCGCACCATCGGCCGCCTGGCCCTGCCCAAGTCCTGGTACGGGAGAATGCAGCAGGCGCCCATCGTGCTGCTGGAGGCAAGCTTGGCGCAACGCAGCAGGCGGATTCGCAAGGAGTATGTGGACCTGCCCCTATCTCAGGGCACGGACTGCGCCGCCTTGCACAAGCGCCACCAAACGGCGTTGGACCGCATCACCAAGCGCCTGGGGCGGCAACGCCACCAGCTGGTCAGCGAGGCCTTGGCCGCCGGCTTTCAACAGAGCGATCACGAGCACTGGATCCGGCTGCTTTTGACTTGGTACTACGACCCCATGTACGACCATCAGCTCAGCAGCAAAAAACACCGCGTGATCTTCACGGGCAGCCAGCAGACGGTATCCGAATACTTGGCGGCCTGTCCGGCTTAAGTATGTGAAAAACCATCAGGAGATGGCCAAGGCGCTGGCGCGTTTGCGGCTTAGGCCACCTTGCTTTCGTGTCCCTTCCAGAACGGCGCCCGCAACTCCCGCTTGAGAATCTTGCCGGAGCCGGTCTTGGGAATCTCCGCAACGAAGGACAGGGAACGGGGCACCTTGTAGCCGGCCAAGTGCTCCCGAACGAAGCCCTGCAGGGCTTCGGCGCTAAGGTTTGCGCCGGGGCGGGCCACCACCACGGCGTGTACGCTCTCGCCCCATTCTTCACTGGGGATGCCGAACACCGCCGCCTCCAGCAGATCCGGGTGGTGCTCCAACGCGTGCTCCACTTCAGCCGGGTAGATGTTCATGCCGCCGGAGATGATCATGTCCTTCTTGCGGTCGCAGATGTAGTAAAAGCCGTCTTCATCAAAGTAGGCGATGTCCCCCACGGTCTGCCAGCCGTCGCGGCGCTCCTCCAGGAACTTCTCGTGCGCCTTGTAGTAGGTGCGGAACAGGCTGGCGGAGCGCACGAACAGTTCGCCTGGCTGGTGGGGTTCCTGCACCACGCTGCCGTCCTCGGCGTAGAGGCGGATGTCCACGCCCGGGGCGGCGCGGCCGCAGGAGCCCGGCTTGGCGCGCTGGAACTGCGGCGTCATGATGGTGTTCACGCCCAGCTCCGTGGAGCCATAGACTTCAAACAGGGATTGCTCGGGGAAGCGCTCCAGGTAGGCAAGCTTCAGCGCGTGGGACCAGGGGGCCGCGTTGGCGATTAGGATGCGCAGGGTGCTGCGGTCGTATTGGGCCAGCAGTTCGTCAGGCAGTTGGCAGATGCGGCGTATGGGGGTGGGGGCGGAGAAAGTGGCCGTAACGCGGTATTTTTGCAGCAGGCGCAGCCAGTCTTCAGGGTCGAACTTGCGCTGCAGCACTGCGGTGTTGCCCAGTAGTTGCGCCACGGCCAGGAAGCCGCTGGGGCCGGAGTGGTACAGGGGGCCGGTGGTCATGTAGACATCGTCTGGGCGCCAGCCGTATATCTCGATCATCCTGGCGGCCTGCTCAGGGTCCCCGGGGCCGGTGCGCACTGCTCCCTTGGGCTTGCCGGTGGTGCCGGATGTGTAGATCATGGTGCCGGAGTCGGCGGCCTCCCCCGGCGTAGCGAAATGCGCGGAGTCCGCCTCGGCCAGCAGCGCCGCGGCGCTGCGTTGGCCCTTGCCGGGTGCGCCGTCATAAACCAGCACTTGCCGAAGCTGCGGGGCGTCCGGGCGAATTCGCTCGAACAGCGGGGCGTACTCCGCATCGACGAAGGCCAGCTTGGCATCGGAGTTGTGGGTGACGTAAGCCGCCTCCTCCACCGCCAGCCGATAGTTCAGCGGCACGGAGACCGCGCCCGCCTTGCGCGCCGCGTGTCCGCAGGCCACTGGCCAGACGGAGTTGCGTCCGCACCAAAGGACCTTGTCCCCAGGCTTGATTCCTTGGCTGATGAAGACGTTGGCCAGCCGATTGGCGTTGGCCTCCAGTTCCGCAAAACTCCACTGAATCAGGGTGCCGTCGGGCCGGTCGTCTATGAGCGCGGGCTTGTCTCCCAACTGCTCAGCGAAGGTGGTCAAAAGGTCGGTCATGCTTGGCTTCCTCCAGTGGGCAAAGGTGCGAATTGTAGGCGTTGAGTGAAAAATTTGCTCGTCCAGGCGCGCAGGCGGCAAGACCGTCCTAAAGTGTTCGCTCTTGAAAGAAAATTTCTGGAAGGTGACTAGATCCCCAAGGCGATCCTATCGTTGCATAGGTCGGAGAGCGCCGGGCGGCTTGGGGCGATTCGACAAGCAATTTGGAGGTCGGAGCGTACGTTGAAGGCGTCGCGGGCGCGGGAGTTTGGGTTGCCATCAAGGGAGCGGGGAGTGTGTCGGCCACCGCTTTTCACCGCATCCGGGCTCTCTTCGGAGGGTGCCCCCGGCAGGGAATCGGGGGTGCGGCCCGAAAACCCTACCGGAGGGGCGACGTGAGATTGACACTCTCACTCCCATTATGGGCAACATCGCCCGCGCCTGCAACGGCGACGGCTGGCCACCGCCCCGGGACGGCCTCTCTAAGGCTTGTTCGCCGCCTGTGCGCGCCAGCCTGCCGTGAAAGCCCGCCCCGCCGCTTGCGGACGCGGCGGCAGGTGTCGTACTCGATGCCCGCCCGATCCGCCTGACGGCCCTGGAGCGCTTCCTGCGTCAGGCGACACGTAAAGCTGCCTCCCCCAGCGACACCAAAGTCATTCCACCTCAGCCGGCGGCGACCAGTCCGGGTCCAGGGTGTGGAAGAAGTCCTTGAGCATGCGGTAGGTCAGGCCCCACACGAAATGGCCCCCGGCCAAGCGGTAGCCATTGAAGGGCGTTTGGGCGCCGGCGATGTCCAGCCGCTCCACATCGTGCAGATCATTGGCGGCCAGGGTGGCCAAGGGCGCCCAGACCACCTCCGCCACTTCGTAGTTTGGACGCAGGTTGGGGTCGCCCCGCACAGCGAATACGTGCGGGGCTATCAGCATGTCCAGGCGCCGCGCCCGCGGTGCGGCCCAGTGGTGATCCAGGGCGCCAAGATACTCTGCCTGGGCTAGGTTCAGGCCGATCTCCTCCCAAGTCTCACGCATGGCGGCGGCCTGCAGATCGGCATCCCCGTCGTCTCGATGGCCGCCGGGAAAGGCCATTTGGCCTGACCAAGGATCTCCGGCCTGCTCCGCGCGTTTGATGAACAGAATTTCCGTCTCCCCGGCGGCCTCCCGCAGGATCACGGCCACGGCGGCCTGGCGGGTGCTGGGTTTGGGGGTGACTGTGGCGCCTTGGTGGCTGGCCAAGCGGCGGCGAATGCTGGATAGATCGATCATCGATGGCGAGAAAAGCTTCCGGGCCTTGAATTCCCTAGTGTGCTGTCCCGCAAGTAAGTGGGTTTTAGTCGCTAGGCCGTTTTGG
>CAYGBY010000087.1:0-13946 GCA_964348115.1 uncultured Pseudomonadales bacterium | reverse complement strand
CCAAACATCTTTCGATGGGAAAAATAGTAATAGTAGGCACTCTTTGTTCGCCTGAGTTCGATGTCCAGCCAATCGTGTTCCGTGTCGCCATATGGCAGCACTCGAATTCCGTTTCGGTAAATGTATAGCCCTCCCAGTTGTTCAGTTTTGTTTGCCAGCCTAGCGTGTTCGTCGTGCGGAATCGTAGAGTGCCTGCTCTCGCCCTCAAAAGCGGCGAACTCGATCGAGAACGGCCCGCAGAGCGTGGGCGCTCCGCGCCCGCCGCTCCAAGGAATGACATGATCTGTGGTGGTATCACCATAGATCGAAATCTCACCCCGGAACTGGCCAAACTCATCGAACTCACCACGCATCCGGTGGTCCGCATTCCGAAATTCTTCCGGGGTGAAGAACTCATCCTCCGCGATCAACTCGTCAGTCAACTCGTCCGTCTTGTGATCTCGAAACGCGGTGCGAATCACGGTTCGTGAGCTTGGCCTCATGGTATTGCTGAATCCGAGCAACGCTTTCTTCAAGGGCGGTGCTTTCTTTAGCGCGGCCGCCTTGCTGGCTGTAGGGTCTCCGTCAATGTCGTCTGCCAATAATGGCGAGGCTGGCTTGATGATGAAGTGCGTTCCGCTGTCGTTCCCGCCTAGTGTCGGTTTCCGCAGGTAGGAGTCGATATCTTGCGGATCTATATCGAATCGATCTAGTTCACCCACAAGTTTTTCCAATACCGGCCGCTCGACACTGCGACCGACACGTTCGGCGCTCGCACGAAACTCGCTCACCATCTCGGCCACATCATGTGCCGAAGGCAGCGTACCTGCTGAAAACGACTGTAGAGGAATGTCGATGTCCTCAAGGTCGATGCCCGGCCATTCGAAAATACCCCAGTTCAGGAACGCCGCAGTGAGGTCCGACGCTCCGTCTTCAGTTTTCGCACGAGTGAGAACTAAGAGCTGCGGCCCGATGGTCGCAATCGCAAGCCTTCCGATTCCCTTCTCCCCAAGCATCAGGCGCGATTCCTTGCTCGGGTCTCGCGGAGGGTGGCGATTAGTGTCGAATTTGCTTTCCGTGCCGATTGTCAGCCATCGAGTCACGAAATCGTCCCGGCTCATCCCAACACCATCGTCTCTCAGGACGAACAGGCCATCCGAACGGTAGTAGTCGATCTCGACACGATCGGCATAGGCATCGTGCGCGTTCTTGAACAGCTCGCTGATCGCCGTAGGAATTCCGGCAATTTGCTGTCTGCCGAGCATGTCGAGAGTGCGGGCGCGAGTCCTGAACTTCGCCGTCAGGACAGCCTTCCCACATCCTTTGCGTGCTCAATGAACCGATGACCAACGAGCGTCGCCAAACGAACCGGAACCAAATTTCCGATCTGCCTTGCCATCGACACCATGCTTCCCTCGAATAGAAAGTCTTCGGGGAACGTCTGCAAACAAGCCGTCTCCCAAATGCTGATTGCCCTATCCTGGTCCGAATGGCCGAAGCGCCCATTCGAATAGCTCGTGCACCTTGTGGTAAGCCCCGATACCGGTGCGTCCCACGACATTCGACCGTAGACATCGCTATAGCCGGAAAATCCCTTGTGGCATTCGAGTTTCAGGTGTTCCGGCCAGTCCTGCTTGCCACTGCCTTCGGGCGTCGCCTCGATACGTTCCAGATTACGCGCCGAAAGATTTGCCGCCTTGTGATTCAGCACTTGCTGGTGTTCCTCTCCCGCTCGAATCTGTGAAAGTGGGGGATCGAGTCCAGTACTGTGGCGTATTGTTCGTTCGACGTTCCCGGGCGGTGGGTTTCTTCCGGCAGGTTGATTGTTCCATGACGACTCCCCGCCAACATAAGCCGACGGCGTTTTTGCAGTATCCCGTACTTGGCAAGCGTGATCGGCCGGTAGTCTACTTCGTAGCCCGCCTCATCCAGTCTCCGTAGGAAACCACCGAAGGGCTGACTGTCCGCATTCAGCTTCTGCAGGCCCAGAACGTTCCCCACAAATACAAGATCCGGCCGGCATTCATCCACCAAACGTGCAAAATAGGCAAGCGGCGGAACGCGCTCATCCCGATTCAGCTTCGGCCGCGTCGTATTCTGCGTGGTAAAGGGCTGACACGGTGCGCACCCGCTGAACAGCACAGGGAAAGCTCGCTCAGCCTCGGCCCGGGACCGGACTGCTGCAACGCTGAGGTCGCGGACATCCGAAAACTCGAAATGTGCGTCGGGAAAGTTGGCCTCGAAGCTCGCCCTAGCGTCCGCGTCGTGATCCAGCATGAACGCAATCTTCATCCCGGCTGCCGGAAAACACAGGTCGCGCCGCCGCCGGCAAAGAAGTCGTACCCCTGAACAGTCGCCGGGCCACTACCTAGGGTCATGGTCGCTCACCATATTCAGGTGCCAAAGCGCTTTCGGCGCATAGACCCGCTTCCGACTCTTCTGAGACCGGAAGGAGATCCACCGGCGACTTAAGTTCCAGTGTCAATGCATAATATCCTATCGTTGCGACCGTCGGGGTGTTCTCTTGCTCGTTGACAACTTCATCATGATTGATCGATGCAGTCAGCTTGCGTTCAACTGTCGCTTCGTCCCTAGTTGCATACTGCCAGACTACAAGAACCCACCCGCGGAACCTCCTCAAGTCTGCTTCCTGACGCACATCGCGGAATTCGCGCACCATCGCCCGGTTGCGCTCGGGGATGGTGAACTTCCGCTCAAGAGCTCGAGGATGCACCATGATGCGGTCCGACTGTTCGAACAGCTTCTCGAACTCATCCTTCATCGCCCTGTCCATCGCGCTCCAGTCGAGTTCGCCCCGACCGTGCAAGGCGTCGCGGTAAGGCCAAGCTGAATGCCATCGAAGTGCCACAACAAGCCGCTAGTCCACAGGCAACATTGCAATGCCGTAGCGTAACTCCCCTTCGCCGATGGTCGAGAAGTGAAGGTACGTTGCAGGAGATTTCCCACCCCATGTATCCACCGCGGGGTTCGGTGACGGACGCATAAGCTCGCGGACGACATTGGCGTCTAGCTGCAAAGTCGGGCAGGTTGCTAGGAACCATTCCCAGCCTCAACCCGTGCAATCGCCTCATCGAGGTGCGCCAAGCGCTCTGGGCCTACGGGATGGCTATCGAAGAAGGTTGAGCGCAGTTGTCCTGCGCCGCTCAGTTGGGCCATGTGGATGAGCAGGCCGCGGGTTCGGCGGGGCTCGTAGCCGGCTCGACGCAGCAGGACGGCGGCTATGTAGTCCGCCTCGCGCTCCTGTGCGCGGGAGAAGCGTTGGCGAGCCACCCAGCCGCCGATGTCGCCGCCCGTCGACATGGCTTCAGATACAGCGTCGGGGTTGGCGGCGCCTTCACCGCCGCCGCCCAGCACCGCCCCTGCGGCCATCCCGATCAACCGGCCCAAGACGATATTGCCGCCGGTTTCATTGATGTGGTTCAGCATGTGGTGGGAGAACTCGTGGGCGACGACGAAGGCGATCTCCGCATCGTTTTGGGCGTGGGCGGCAAGCCCGGAATGGATGACCACCGTGCGCTCGCCAGTGGCGTAGGCGTTGAGTTCATTGTTTTCCGTGACCTCGACCTGCCAGGCCCCGCAGACCTGCCCGCTGCGTTCGCCCAACTCCCGGCACAATGTGTCAGCTGCCGGGCGCAGCCGCCGCACCACGGCGTCTATGCGGGCCTCGGCTTCACCCAAGGTCAGCAGCGTCAGGGTTCTGGGCTTGGTCGTGCGGATCTCTCGTGCGGCCTCCGACAGGGCGTTGGATGAGGGCGGTGGCAGTTCATAGGCGACGGAAGCGCATCCGCCAATGAACGCCAGCAAAAGACCAGCCAGAAGTTTGCCTGATTTCATACGAGCCCCATGCCGCCGTCAGGAATTATACACGGGGCCCCACCCGAATTCCTGCATGGAAGCAACCACTTCCCCGTGCGTCAGCGCACCGGATGGCGGGGCGAAAATTCCTAGTGTGCTGTCCCGAACCACCGGCGAGAAGGCGCCGCACCGCTCGGGCGCTGGCGCCGCGGTTATACTTGGCCGCCATGCAACTGATGCTGCACAACACCCTTTCCGGGCGCAAGGAGATCTTTCGCCCGATCGACCCCAACCGCATCACCCTATACGTCTGCGGCCCCACTGTTTATGGCCACATGCATATCGGCAACGGGCGTCCGGCGGTGGTGTTCGATGTGCTGCGCCGGCTGTTGCGGCAGCTCCACCCGCAGGCGCGGGTGGTGTTCGTCTCCAACATCACCGACGTGGACGACAAGATCAACAAACGGGCCTTGGCCAATGGGGAGCCGATTGAGGTCCTCGCCCGTCGCTTCAGCGCCGCCTACAACGAGGACATCGCGGCGCTTGGCGTGCTCCGCGCTGATGTGCAGCCCAAGGCTACGGAGCACATCAGGGAAATCATCGCCATGATCAAGACGCTGCTCGCCAAGGGCTTCGCCTACGAGGCCGAGGGCCATGTTCTGTTCCACGTGCCGGCGGACCCGAACTACGGCTGCCTCTCCCACTGCTCCCCGGATGACATGCTGGATGGCGCCCGGGTGGAGGTGGCGCCCTACAAGAAGGATGCGAAGGACTTTGTGCTCTGGAAGCCATCCACGCCGGAACTGCCGGGCTGGAAAAGTCCTTGGGGTCGGGGCCGTCCAGGTTGGCACATCGAGTGCTCCGCGATGATCCACACCCATCTCGGGGAGAACATCGACATTCACGGCGGCGGCGCGGATCTGGTCTTTCCCCACCATGAGAATGAGGCCGCGCAGTCCCGGGCGGCCTACGGGCTGAAGCGGTGGGTGGGCTACTGGTTGCACAACGGCATGTTGACCATGGGAAAGGAGAAGATGTCCAAGTCCTTGGGCAACATCGTGACCATCCACGATCTGCGCCAGCGCCACACCGGGGAGACTTTGCGCTACGCCCTGCTGTCCGCTCAGTACCGCTCCCCCCTGCTGTGGTCCGATGGCCTGCTGCGCCAAGCCAAGCGCAGCTTGGACAGTCTTTATGGCGCCCTGCGCAAGTCGGCGGCGGGGGCCGAACCCCAATCACCGGGGGCAAACCATCCCGAAGAGGCCGCGCCCCAAACACAGCAGGCAGACTGCCCCGAACCTGTGTTGAACGCCTTGAAGGATGACCTCAACACCCCTCAGGCCTTGGCTGGATTGCATGCCGTCGCCAAGGCGCTGAACAAGGCCGTTGAGGCGGATGAGGTGGCGAGATTGCGTGGCCAATTGCTGGCTGGCGGCGCTCTGCTGGGCCTGTTGAAGAGGACTCCGGATGAGCACTTTCACGACCAGCCAGTCGCTTTGCACAAGAGCATACCGGTTTCCTCGCACCTCTCTTTGAAGGATGACGTCGCCTTAAACAAGGGCATGGCGGCTTCCTCGGACCTCTCTTTGGGGGATGATGTCGTCTTGGACAAGAGGATATCGGCTTCCTCGAGCCTCTCTTTGAAGGATGACGTTGATGCAGGCCTGTCTAAATCGGAAATCGAAGCCCTGATCAGGGCCCGCAGCCAAGCCCGCAGCGACAGAAACTTCCCTCGCGCCGACGCCATCCGCGACCAGTTGGCCCGCGCTGGCATCGAGCTTGAGGACTCCCGCACCGGCGGCACCCGATGGAAGCGGGTGACGCACTCCAACTAGCTAAATTTGGGGATTGTGTAGCAAAATCCGCAAAGAGGTCGCCAGCGCTAGTGTGCTGTCCTGCAAGTAAGCGGGTCTTAGTCGCTAGGCCATTTTGACTCCCGGCAAGGCGCGGCGAAGCCGTGTAGCGGCCCACACAATGAGCCGCAACGCGGCCAACGCGCTCTTTTGCCCTCCTGAAGGGCACCCCGCGGGCGCGGACTGCGGAATCCCCGCCGCGGGTTGTCTTCCCATGGCCGCAACGCCGTCTCCGCCCGCAAACAGCGGAGCACCGGGCGAACGCGACTTGTTCAGAGGTTCCCTAGGCGTCAGAACGTGATCGCCAATCCAAGCGGCATCGAGTGTTCAGATCTTCCCTGACCGCCATGATTCGCCTTCAAGTCCAACCGGTTGGGATTGTGGTGCGTATGCGGTCAGGGAAGTCAGCCGCTTTGCGGATTTTGCTGCGCAATTCCCCCTAAATTTCATACTGCCGCCCACGCCCGGAAACGGCGTAGCCCGTGCGGTCTCAGTGAAAGTTGCGCACGCTTAGATTCACTGAATCGCCATCGGCGGACAGCCCCTGCAGCAGGTTGGTGGCATCGAGCGCTCGCTTGGCGATAACGTGAATCACCTCCCGCTCCCGTTGCAGCAGGCCTTCCACGCGCAGCAGTTGGCCTTGCAGAATCGCCGCCCGGAAGCGCTCCAGCACGTGGCGCCAGACCACCACGTTGATGTTGCCGGTTTCGTCCTCCAGGGTGACGAAAACCACGCCGGTGGCGGTGCCTGGCCGCTGGCGGCAGGTGACCAAGCCGGCCACCCGCACGAACTGGCCGTGGCGGTGGCGCTCCAAGTCCGCTGCGCGGACATGGCGTTTCAGGGCGGATGCGTCACGCAACAGGGACATGGGATGCGGCCCCAAGGACAACCCTAGGTAGCGGTAGTCCAGCTTCATGTCCTCTCCCACTTGCGGGGCTGCAAGGGCTACGTCCGTGCGGTAGGTGGGTGCCGCTTCGGCGGCGCGCCATAGCGCGGCCGGCTGATCCACCCCAGCGGCATCCCAATGCGCTTGGTAGCGATGGCCGGACAGCGTGCCCAAGGCCCCCGCCCGGGCCAGGAAGCCCAGTTCCCGGCTGTTCAGCGCAGCGCGGGCGCGCAGATCATCCACATCCATAAAAGGTTGCGCGGCGGCGATGCGCCGCCCGGCCTCCTCGGAAAGCCCCTTCACCCGCCGCAAGCCGATGCGCAGGCCCACCGTCTCAGCAAGAACCTTTGCTCCTCTCCTGCCGCTGGGCGGACTAGGCTCCTCCGCCCATGCTCCTCTCTTGCCGCTGGGCAGACTGGGCTCCTCCGCCCAGGATGCATCCATGCGCGAACTGGCGTTCCCCCCATCGGCAGGTCCTTGCCCGCGCACCCCGGCCGGTTCGGCCGCTGACGCACACGCTTGGGCCACCACACTCTCCGCAAAGAAAGGATGCTGGGAACCCCTAGATCGATCGCAGCCCAGTTCTGGCGGCGCCTCTCCACTAGGCTCCAGGCGGAAATCCCAGCCGCTGGCCTGCACATCCGCCGGCAGCACCGTTACGCCGTGGCGGGCGGCATCCTGCACCAGTTGCGAAGGGGAATAGAAACCCATGGGCTGGCTGTTCAGCAGGCCGGCGTAGAAGGCGGCCGGCGCGTTGCGCTTTAGCCAGGCGGATATATACACCAGCAGCGCAAAGCTGGCCGCATGGGACTCCGGGAAACCATACTCCCCAAACCCCTTGATCTGCTCGAACACCCGGCGGGCGAACTGCGCGTCATGTCCCCTGGCCAACATGCCGTCGATCAGCTTGCGCTCGAACTTCCCAAGGCCGCCACGGCGCTGCCAGGCAGCCATAGCGCGGCGCAGTTCGTCCGCCTCCCCGGCGCTGAAGCCCGCCGCCACCATGGCCAGCTCGATCACCTGCTCCTGAAAGATGGGCACCCCCAGGGTGCGCTCCAGCACTAGGTTCACCGCTTCGCCGCAGTCCTCAACCGGCTCAAGCCCTTGGCGACGGCGCAGATAGGGATGCACCATGTCGCCCTGAATGGGCCCCGGGCGGACGATGGCCACTTCGATGACCAGATCGTAGAAGCACTCTGGCCGCAGGCGCGGCAGCATGGCCATCTGCGCCCGGGACTCCACCTGGAAGACGCCGATGCTGTCGCCCTTTTGCAGCATCTGGTAGGTGGACGCCTGCTCCTTGGGAATGCCCGCCACCGTCAGCGCCTGCGGGCCTTGCCAGCCGCGAAACGCATTGATGAGATGCAAAGACTTGCGGATGGCGGTGAGCATGCCTAGGCCCAGAATGTCCACCTTCAGCAGGCCCAGGGACTCCAGGTCGTTCTTATCCCATTGGATGACGGTGCGGTCCGCCATGGCCGCATTCTCGATGGGCACCAACTGCGCCAAGGGGCCGGATGAGATCACGAAGCCGCCCACATGCTGGGAAAGATGCCTGGGGAAGCCGAGAATCTGCTCCAGCAAGGCCGCATAGTGGCGCATGATGGGGCTTTGCGGGTCTGCGCCGGCGGCGGCGATGCGCTCGCTGATCTGATCGCGCCTGTCCCACCAGGCCATGGATTTGGCCAGGAGGTCTACGAACCCCAAATCCAGGCCGAGAGCCTTGCCAAGATCCCGCAGGGCGCTGCGCGGCCGGTAGGTGATGACGGTGGCGGCAAGGGCCGTGCGGCTGCGCCCGTATTTCCGGTAGATGTACTGGATGACCTCCTCGCGCCGCTCGTGCTCAAAGTCCACATCGATGTCGGGCGGCTCCCGCCGTTCCCGCGAGATGAAGCGTTCGAACAGCAAATGCTGCTGGGACGGATCGACCTCGGTGACCCCCAGGCAGTAGCAGACCGCTGAGTTGGCGGCGGAGCCGCGCCCCTGGCAGAGAATGCCCTGTTCGCGGGCGAAGCGGACGATATCCTGGACGGTCAGAAAATAGTACTCGTAGTTCAGTTCCGCAATCAGGGCGAGTTCGTGTTCGATCTGCGCCTGCACGTCCGCCGGGATGTCGGGCGGTGCGTCTCCGCATTCGCCTGGGGTGTGCGCAGCGCCTTGGGGCCAGCGCCATCGGGCGCCGGCATAGGTGAGTTCGCGCAGCCAGCTGGCCGGGGTCCTGCCGGCGGGCACAAGCTCCTCCGGGTATTCATAGCGCAGCTCTTGCAAGGAAAAGTGGCAGGCGTCGGCGATGTCCAGGCTTTCCGCCAGCAGTTCCGCCGGGTATAGGCGGCGCAACGCATCCAAGGGGCGCAGGTGGCGTTCCGCATTGGGTGTCAGACGCGTGCCGAGGGCGGCGACGGGTTGCCGCAGGCGAATGGCGGTTAGCGCATCGAGCAGCGGCTTGCGCTCCCTGCTGTGCATCAGCACGGCGTTGGCGGCGGTGACGGGCAAGGCCAACTGCTTGGCGAGACGCCGCACCTCAGCCAGACGGCTTGCATCCCGCCCGTCCAGAAACAGGCCCAGGGCAATCCACAGCCGTCCCACCCGCCCCTGTAGGTCTTGGCCCTGCCGCGCCAGCGCATTCATATCCCCATCACCGGGCGCCCAAAGCGCCAAGCAACTGTCCACGCGCCCGGCCAAGTCGTCCAAATGCAGTTGGTAATCCCCCTTGGGTGCCCGTCTGCGTCCCAGGGTGATCAGCTCTGAAAGCTCCCCGTAAGCCAGCCGATCGGGCGCCAGCAGCAGCAATTCCATAGGATCGCCCTGCTGGTCCTGCAGGCGGAACTGCGCCCCAATGATCAGCTTGATGTCCAGCCCCTGGGCGGCCTCGTGGGCCCGCACCACCCCGGCCAGCGAGCATTCATCGGTGATGGCGATGGCCGCATAGCCCAAAGCATGGGCGGTGCGCACCAGCTCCTCAGGATGCGAAGCGCCCTGCAGGAACGAGAAGTTGCTCTTGCAGTGCAGTTCAGCAAATGATGCCGCGCCCATCATGTCTTGCCCATCGGCGTTGCCGTCAGGCTGCAACGTGCATCGGCCAACCGTCGCCGCCCCCGCCTGAGTCCGGCAGACCGCCAACCCGTATCAGGCAACTGCGCCATGCACCAGCCGTCGATGGAGGGGAACGCCTCCATAATGAGGCTCCTGCCAACCTGCATTAGGCAACTGCGCCATGCACCAGGGATGGCCCCTGGAAGCCGCATGCATGGGAAAGCCCACGCCCGCTGCATCAGGCCACTGCGCCATGCACCAGGGATGGCGGCGGCGGCGCTGCTGCAGCGACGCGATAAGCTTGGCGGGCGACTGCAGCGGCGATGGCGGCGGCTGTTTCATCAGCGGCGTGGACGATGGCCAAGGGTGTATTGGGACCGACTTGCGCACCTAGGGGCAATAGATTGGTGAAACCGACGCTTGGGTCGATGATGTCCTCTTTCCGGCGACGGCCGCCGCCTAGAGCCACCACGGCCATGCCCAACGCCTCAACGTCGATGCCCGCCACAAAACCTGTGCGCCCCGCCGGGATTTCCGTGACGACTGCGGCCTTGGGCAACAGTTGCGGCCAACGCTCCAGCAGATTCTTAGGTCCGCCAAGGGCGGCGACCATTCTGGCGAAGCGTTCCGCCGCCTGGCCGTTGGCTAAACACTTCAGAACCTGCTTTTCACCTTCCATTGGATTGTCAGCCAAGCCGCCCAGCGCCAGCAGCCGGCCACCCAGCAAGGCGGTTACCTTCGTCAAGCGCGAGTTTTGGGCTTCGCCGCCTAGGCAGCGCAGGGCCTCCACCACCTCCACGGCGTTGCCCGCCGCCGATGCCAAGGGGGCGCTCATGTCCGTGATCAGCGCAGTTGCGGGGCACCCTGCCCCCTTCGCCCCTTCAACCAGCGCCTTCGCCAGGGCCTCGGCTGCGGCCAAGGTCTTCATGAAGGCGCCGGCGCCCATCTTGATGTCCAGCACCAGACCCTCAAGGCCGGCCGCCAGCTTCTTGGACAGAATGGAGGCGGTGATGAGGTCCAGGCTGTCTATGGTGGCGGTGAGGTCACGGATGGCGTACAGGCGATTGTCCGCGGGGGCTAATTGCGCCGTTTGGCCGATGATGGCGCATCCTGTTGCAGACACCACTTTCCGCAATTCGGCGATGGCGACGTCCGTTCGATATCCGGGGATGGCCTCCAGCTTGTCCACCGTGCCCCCGGTGTGGCCCAGGCCGCGCCCGGAGATCATGGGCACGAAGGCGCCGCAGGCGGCAAGCGCCGGCGCCAGCACCAAGGACACCAGATCGCCAACACCGCCGGTGGAGTGCTTGTCCAGCACCGGGCCGGGCAGATTCCAGGCCAGGACTTCACCGCTGTCCCGCATGGCCAGAGTCAAGGCCACGCGCTGTTCCGCACCCAGACCGTTCAGGCACACCGCCATGGCGAAGGCGGCGGCCTGGACATCCGCCACGCCGCCATCCGCTAAGCCCTGGGCGAACCAACAAAGCTCGGCGCTGGTTGGCGCTTCACCCTTGCGCACCTTGGCGATAAGGGTGCGGGCATCCATTTTCAGGCGTTGTCCCACCGCTGAGGTCGATGGGCTTGGAGCACCGCCCCTGCCCATCGTCCCACAATCCATCGCCCCGCAAACAGCAGGGTTTCAGCCGCACGGAACCCAGACGTTCCCGCAGGGCGCGACAACCCCATCTGGCGGCCCCGAGACAAAATGGCGCAACACGGATGCCGGGCGGTGGGGCGGCGGATGGTCATAGCTGTGTTTGCGGGACGAAGCGCCGGCCCATCACAGCTGCCGCGGACCGTAGTACTCCCGTTTCGGCCACAGAAAATCTATGCGGGTGCGGTGGATCAGCCAGCGGCCATTCACTTTGTGGTAAAGATCATCGTAAATACCGAACAAGATCAAGGGGTTGTCCACGCCTTCGGTGGTGCGCAGATCCATCAGATACCAGCGCCCGTGGGCCCTGGCGTCGTCAACCAGGCGAATGAGCGGGTTGGTCACCGCGTGCAGCACCCCATAGGGCGGACCCTCCTGCTCCGCATAGCTGTTGAAGTTGGCGTGAATCTGCGTCTTGCCCACCCAATCGCCGCCATAGTCGGGGCCAAACTCGCAAACGGCGTCCTCCGTGAACAAATCCGCCAGGGCGTCTATGTCCTTGCCGTCAAAGTAGTGGCTGTACTGAATGCGCAGGTTCTTGATGGCCTCGATTTCGACCAGTTCCTCTATTGGGCTCATGCTTCCCTCCTGAAGTGATGAAGATGCCATCTTAACCCGCATGGGGCGCCAAGGCCCGGGATGATCAGGTCGGACGCTGCTTTTTCGCGTACCCGCAGATGCCAGCAGGCGCATGGCCATGGCGAAAGCGCATGGCTCGGCGGTGCTCAACCGGTCGCCGTTGCAACCCGCCTTGGTCAGGAGGCCTCAATCTCGTTGATTATAGGGATGGCCAAATTCGCAAAGTCGGTGAGCAAGTCGACGAAGTAATCCGTAATTTTCCCCCCGTCTTTGCTGCAGTTCTCTTCATACAACTTAGGTATGAGGGGGCGCCAATCGTGATATTCGTCACAATAGCGCCACCAAGGCCACCGATTTTCGGCCGCACTAGATTGCCATCGCCTCTCGATTTTTTTCCGCGATCTATCTACTAGTCTTCCGAAACGCTCTCGAGATTCCTCGTTCATCTTCCCTTTATCAACCGGCGAGCGGATGCCCCAATACAGATTTTTGGGGCCGTCCCTTCTATTAGCTTCGAGACAGATCGAGTACCTGCTTTTTCCTTCAATCGAGTACCTGTTTTTTTCTTCATAAGCGCGCCATTGCTCCCGGAAGAGTTGGACTCGATAATGTTTTCTGTTTTCCTCGCAGTGCACAACGCTTTGTATGCCACCAAATTTGGGCTCTAGTTTCTCAACTACTTTCTTAACGATCCTATCAAAAAAGCGCCTGCAAATTTCATCCTTGACGGACGGCCAGGATCGGGCCAGAGTGGCCGCCATCGACACATTTTTCGCGTTTCTCAGTACAAAATCCCTAGTTACTCCCTGTTCGCTGTCGATTGCCATCGCTCCTCCGGCAAATTTCCTGTTTACGAAGGTCGCGGCATCCTGCAGGAACCACCGCAACCGATCCACGCGGCAGAGCTTCCCGCATTCGGCTAGCCAGTCAACCAGCGACCCCATTTGAGGTTCCAAACCGCCATCTTCTACAGCTGCCGGCTTTTCATCCGCGGACACTGCATCATCATTTTCCACAGGCATTGAATAGGGCAGGACGATGAGGCGTCTTTCTATCTTCGCACATTTAAGCTCATTCGGCGGGATGCTCTGCTCGGATGGGTCCTGGCCCTGGGACGAAAGGTAGATCAACAGCGAAGATTTATACTTCGAAAGAAAGTCAAGATAATCCTTAACTTGATTCTCCTGATCGTCCGCATAAGGCTTGTTCTCAATGGCAAGACAGGTTTTGTCCCCAATTTTGATGACAACGTCTATGCGACGGTTCTTATCGATTGGACATTCGGTTTCTACCGTAACTTTTTCACCACCAACGCCGTTTTCGCCCAGTCCGAGAATCTGCCCTACTTTTCCATCAGAATGCTGATCCAGAATTCTCAAAAAGACGTTCAGAAAAAGCGGTCCTTGACCATGTTTGCCGGCGGGGTCGAGAAGATCGGCAAGCATTCGAGACAGACCTAATTCGTCCGTTCGCAGGTAGTCGAACACGTTGAAGCGACGCGCCAGCTCACGATCCAGCTCACGTTCAACCATTCTAGCGGCCTCGATCCGGGGCGCCAGTTCATGAAAAAAGGATTGGCAGCGCTCCTGCACATCGTTCATATACAATGCCCGTGCCAGCTTGTCCGCGAACTTCCCGTTAAGACTATAGGGTTTCCGACCATTTGCAAGTTCGGGGAGGCAGCGAAGGCCGTCCGTTCATGTGGATCTGTCATCCCGATTTTCAGCCTGCCCGCCCCCAAGTAGGAGAAATTCCCAAGGAAGTTTTCTGCACCCGCCGTGCTCCATTCCAGGCATGCAGACTCCTGTGGAACCGGCCACCTGATGAGAAGCACCCTGTTCCCTGCAGGTTAGTGCCCCGACAGGTCGGGGTGGAAGCTCGCATGGGAGTGCTTACTTCCCTGCGCGTCAACGCACTGCACACTAGGAAACCTCTGAACAAGTCCCGGAAGCCCAGAGGAGCCTACAGGGCGTGATGGCAAGGCGCGGCGAAGCCGTGTGGCTTGCCCCCCACACAATGAGCCGCAACACAGCCAGCGCGCCCTTTAGGCCCTCCCGAAGAGCGCCCCGCGGCGGCCCCGCCCCGCGGCGGCCCCGCCGCGCTGCAAGTCGCCTTCCCATGGCCGCAACGCCATCTCCGGCTGCTG
>CAYGBY010000086.1:0-13986 GCA_964348115.1 uncultured Pseudomonadales bacterium | reverse complement strand
CGAAAGCAATCCTTAGCTTTGCCCTCAAACTGTCCAAACGGACCCGACCACCTCAAGGTAAAGATAGGGGCTTACGTGGAACAATTGACGAACCACCACATGCTGAGTCCCGCAAGGCGAATAACCACTACATGTCGTGGCTTGTCAACCAATCTCCACAATTCCCTAAAGATAGGTATACAAGGTAAAATATGCTAAGGAAGAAATCTAAGAAAAACAACCGGCGAATGCCAGCCCAGTTCAATCACTTCCCATCACGCACATCGGCGCGTTGCCGTGCGCTGCGGCGACCTGCTCCGCCTGCCGCCACACGCGCATGAGGTTTCCGCCAAGGATATTCGCCACATCCGCCTCGCTGTAGCCTCGGCCCAAAAGTCCCCGCACCAAGTTGGGGTAGGTGGAGGCGTCCTTGAGCCCGAGCGGCAGACTGTCCCCAACGCCGTCGAAGTCCGACCCGACGCCCACGCCATCAATGCCGGCCAGGGCCACAGCCCTGTCATAGTGGTCCAGCACGGCATCCACGGTGGCGTAGGGGTAGGGATGCTCCTGCTGGTAGCGCTCCATAAAGTTGGCAATTTGCGGATCATCCTCCAGCAGATGGTTCTGAAAGGCGAAGGCCAGCACCGCCTTGTTGCGCTGAATGCGGTAGTCCTGGGCCGCAACGGTCAGAAAGGCGCTGCCGAAGTTGATCTGCACCACGCCCCCTTGCCGCCCCAAGGCCGCCACCATCTCATCGCTCAGGTTGCGTTCGAACCCCGGCGTGAAGTGGCGCAGGGAGGAATGGGAGGCGAGCACGGGCGCTTCGCTCAACTCCAGCACTTGCCAGAAGGCTTGGTCGGACAGATGGGAGACATCGACCATCACCCCAACGCGGTTCATCTCCTGCACCAGCGCCTTGCCGAACGGGGAAAGCCCCTGCCAGCGCTTGAAGGCGTCGTAGGAGGAATCCGAAATGTGGTTTGTTCTGGAATGGGCCAAGGTGATGTAGCGAATGCCCCGCGCCCAATAGCGCCGCAGATTGGCCAGCTTGCCGGCGATGGGCGCCCCGTTCTCCAAGCCCATTGGCAAGGCGATGCGCCCAGCCGCCCGGACACGCCGCACGTCATCGGCGCAGTGGGCCAGCGCAAACTTGTCCGGCGCATCAGCCGCCATGCGCTCCACTAAGCCTATCAGTTCGTCCGCCAGGGTCCCGGCGCCCCCAGCGGCGTCCACCGCCGCCGGAATGTAGATGGACATGAAGGCCGCATCCAACCCGCCGGCCCGCGCCCTGGGATAGTCGAAGTCGCGGTCTGGTGCGGCTTGGGAAAGATCACGCCATTCTTGCTGCAGCCAGTAGGGCGCATCGATGTGGGTATCCACCAGCAAATGCCCCCGCACCAAGGCTCCCGACCGGGCCGCAGTGCCGCCGTCCCAAGTCGCCAGCCCCATCAAACCAACCAACAAGCCCGCCAGCAGCAGCCAATCCGCCGCGGAAGCGCCAGTTCCCATCTTCCGCCTGCCCCCCGGCGGCTTCCCAGTCGTTTGACTACCTTCCATAGCGCCCATTCATCCTGCAAATTCGTTTGCCGCCGCCAAGCCACCTTGCCTGTGCATGAACCCCATCGGCGTCGTCGCCAGCCTGAGCGTTCCGGCGCGCGCGGGGCTCCAGGCCCAACCAATGGGTGCTTTCCGCCACCCCTGCGCACCTACATTATGCGTCAACTGCCGGCGGCGGTTCGGCCTGAACGCAAGGCTCCTGTTTGCCCCGTTTGGGGATTGCGCATTGAACCACAGACTAAGGCTTGCCCGCCCAACGCTGTCCGACTCGGCGCTGCCGCGGCCGTAGAGGAACCAACCCGTACGGTGTTAAGGAACCTCTGAACAAGCCGCGTTCGCTTCTCGGGAGGGCCTAAAGGACGCTTGCGGTGCTGCGGATCACTGTGTGGCGCCTGCCGCACGGCTTCGCCGCGCCCTGCCATCACGCCACCTAGACGCCTCTGGGCTTCGCTATCGGGGGGCGGGGCGATCTTTCGGCACAGTGCGCGGGGCCATGGACAGCCTTATCGATAGGTTCAGGGTGTTTTGCGTGGCGCTCCGATTGCCGGTGGTCCGGTTGACCCGATAGCCGGCCTGAAGCGCCAGCCGAGGGGTCAGGCGATAGCTGCCGTTCAACGAAACGTTGTAGGCGAACCGCCGGTAGGAATCCTTGACAGACCCGGATAGGTCCGGCTCCGCGTAGGCGAATTCCTGCCGTATCCTCGCGTCCGCAATGCCGGCGCCCGCGCCGGCGTAGAGGGAAAGCCGGCCCCGCCGGTAGAAGGTTCGGTAGACGTTGACTGAGGCGCTGAGGGACGCTACGCGGAAAGACTGCGTGTGCAGGAGAGGGGCGGCGAATTCGCTTGATGAATCGGATTCCGAGTACGAAGCCTCCAATGACATTCGATCCCGCTCCGATAAGTACCGCCCAAGGGAAAGTTGAACGGACCGTCCCTCGCTTTCCTGGTCGATGTCGCCGGAGGCCTCCGCACTGTCGAAAAAACTGACGCCGAGCGTACCGTAAAACCGCTCGAAGCGGCCCGCCTCGCTAACCGAAGGTAGAAGGGCGGCGACCACCAAAACCGCCCTTACCATCCTCTCGCCGCGAGCGGAGATCAAGGTTTGTGGATGCGCCTCTTCCGCTTCCTCACCTCGCTGTGCAGCATGACACCCAACACACTTACCAAGGGTGCGCTTATCATCAGGAGCGCTGGTAGGCCAAATGTCAGCGGACCTAGAAGCCACGCAAAGCCAATTCCTAAGACAATTCCTAAGCCCCAAGCCAGAACCGTGCCAACATATTCCCGCCAGTCGCTTTTTAAGATTTCGAGAATCATCAGCGTCTCCTAGCTTGTTCCCCAGAATGTGCCCGCATATTACTCCCCTGCGATGAGATGGATTCAACTTCCCGATGAGCCACTTCCCATTCGGCCGCCAACCGTGCGCCGGGTGTGCGTCTGGCTCGCCGCGGCTGGGCACTCCGACGGGCCGCTGTTCCGACCGCTGCGCCGGGGCGGGAAGGTGGTCGTCTCGCGGCTGTCGACGGTTTCGATTCGACGAATCGTGACCGAGCGCGCCGCCAACGCGGGAATCGAGGGGCGGGTATCCGGTCATTCGCTGCGCGTCGGCGCCGCGCAGAGTCTAGCGTCGGCCGGTGCGTCGCTCGTGGAGATGCAGACTGCCGGGCGCTGGGCGTCTCCGACAATGCCCGGATACTACGCACGTGGGCAGCTGGCTGGCCGAGGGGCCGTGGCGCGGCTTCGTTACGGGCGCGGACAGGGGGAGGATCCAGACTAAGGGCGCAAGAGCGGCGAAGTCGATCAGGTTGATGGCATTGTCGATAGGCGGCCCATAAGTGATGGAGCGGTGCGGAAACTTTGATGCGGCAGTGGTCGGCGGTTCGGTGACGCCGATGGCCCGATGTGGTTCGCGGCGTTTCTTGAGCCTGCACGATTTGCGCGTAGGCCAACTTCCTCCAAGTTGGCGGACGACTCGTTGATAAGGAACTGAGCCAGTGCAGGCACTAGCTCGGCCGGCTAGTTGCGCTATGATTGCCGGTGTTTCCCCGCTGCAAATAGGACAATCGCCGATGGTGCGCATCCAGCAGGACGACTTCATCGCCAGCGTGGCGGACGCGTTGCAGTACATCTCCTACTACCATCCGCCGGACTTCATCCGCGCCATGGCTGTGGCCTATGAGAAGGAGGAATCTCCGCCCGCCAAGGCGGCGCTGCAGCAAGTGCTGGTGAACTCCCGCATGTGCGCCCTGGGCAAGCGGCCCATCTGCCAGGACACCGGCATCGTCAACCTGTTCCTGGAGGTGGGCATGGACGTGCGCTGGGAGGCGGATATGGGCTTGGAGGAGATGGTCAACGCCGGCGTGCGCCGGGCGTACCTGAACCCCGACAACCCCCTGCGCGGCTCCGTGCTGGCGGACCCGGACGGGCTGCGGACCAACACCCAGGACAACACCCCGGCGGTCATCCACACCCGCATCGTACCGGGCGACACCTTGGGCGTGGAGGTATCGGCCAAGGGCGGCGGCAGTGAGGCCAAGGCCAGGTTCGCCATGCTGAACCCCAGCGACTCCGTGGCGGATTGGGTGCTGTCGGTGGTGCCCGGCATGGGTGCTGGCTGGTGTCCACCCGGGATTTTGGGCATCGGCGTCGGCGGCACCCCGGAAAAGGCCATGCTGCTGGCCAAGGAGGCCATGATGGCCCCCATCGACATCCACGAACTCATCGGTCGGCCGCCGGCGAACCGCGCGCAGGCGCTGCGCCTGGAGTTGTACGAGAAGGTCAACGCCCTCGGCATCGGCGCGCAGGGCTTGGGCGGCCTGACCACGGTGCTGGATGTGAAGGTGAAGACCCACCCCACGCACGCCGCCAACAAGCCGGTGGCCGTCATTCCCAATTGCATCGCCACCCGCCATGTGCACTTCAGGCTGGACGGCAGCGGCCCGGCGCAGTTCGCGCCGCCGGACCTGAAGGACTGGCCGGACATCGCCTTTGCGCTGGGCGATGAAGTGCGGCGGGTCAACCTGCAAACCCTGACCAGGGAGCAGATGGCCGAATGGCGGGCGGGGGAGACCCTGCTGCTGACCGGGCGCATGTTGACTGGGCGGGACGCCGCCCACAAGCGGCTGGTGGAGCTGCTGGATGCCGGCAAGCCCCTGCCGGTGGACTTGGCTGGCCGCTTCATCTACTACGTGGGCCCGGTGGATGCGGTGCGCGACGAGGCTGTTGGTCCCGCTGGCCCCACCACCGCTACGCGCATGGACAAATTCACCCGCACCCTGCTGGCGCGCACCGGCCTGATGGGCATGATCGGCAAGGGCGAGCGGGGCGCGGCCGCCATCGAGGCCATCAAGGAACATCGCGCCACCTCCCTGATCGCCGTGGGCGGCGCGGCCTATTTGGTGTCCAAGGCCATTACCAGTTCCAAGGTGCTGGCCTTTGCGGACCTTGGCATGGAGGCCATCCACGAATTCGAGGTGCGGGACATGCCGGTTACCGTGGCGGTGGACGCACAGGGCCGATCGGTCCACAACGAGGGGCCGAAGCAATGGGCCCGGCCCGCCGTCCGGGCGGGCGGCGACATTCTCGCCGTTTCCCAACAATAGTTTAGAATCCAAGCACTTTAGGCCAACCACGCAAGCCAAGGAGAGCGCCATGATTTCACGCAGAACCCTGTTGAAGACCTCCGCCGCCGCAGCCCTGCTGCCCTTGGTGGCGCGGGCCGCTGAGGCGCAGGCGGAGTCCCGCCTGATCTACGTCACGCCTATTCAATCCAGCGGCGCGGAAAGCAGTTGCCAAAGCGAAGTCTGGTTCGCCAGCTACGGCGGCGCCATGTTCGTGGTCACTGACGCTGAGGCTTGGCGGGCCGAAGCGGTGCGCAAGGGCCTGACCAGCGCCCGCATCTGGGTGGGTGATGTAGGCCCGGTGGGACAGTCCGATGGGAAGTACAAGGCCCTGCCCAAGGTCGAGGCCGTCGCCAGCTTGGAAGCGGACGCCGCCGCCCAGGCGCAAGTGCTTGGGGCAATGGGCGTCAAATACAGCGACGAATGGGGCACCTGGGGCCCGCGCTTCAAAAACGGTCTGGCGGACGGCTCCCGGGTGATGCTGAAGTACACCCCGGCGGCGTAGGGAGCGTTCAGCCGAAGGGGGGCGAAACCCCTGGCGGCGTACCGCTCCGGGTTGGTCCGTAATGAGCTTCAACGGGGCTCTTATGGAGCATTGGGCGAAACCCTTGGCTGCTACTGCTCCAGGTTGGGGTCGGGTAGCCGCCAATTCAAGTTACAGTAATTAGGAACAAGCGCTCGCTCGTGGAGCACTTGCGCAGAACCTCTGGGGAGGACGCCACGAGAGCGTATCAGTTTGTGCTGATCGCTATCTGGCGGACTCCAATATGAGCAAGACGCTTCAGTGCATAGGCACCCTCGAGCACTTGCTGGAAGCCGTGTACGTCGTGCAATTACATGCACGAGCTCGGCAAAAAGGAGAAAGGACATGAAGAAGTGGATTCTTTTTTCCTGATCCTGCTTCCCTCCCTCGCCCCACTCTTCACCATTTCAACAATGTTTCCCGGAACGGATTTCCTGATCAGCTTAGTGCTGGTTGCGGCTAGCGCATGGTTCTGGTGGAGGCAGGACGCAAAGGGCAAGCAGTAGCAGTTCCGTTGGGAATTCTATATTTAGCTACCAAAACACATTGGCCTCGGGGACTGGGGCTATTGGACGGCGGGGAGCGTTGGCGCTGGCCACTCCTGCGACCCGTCAAATGGATCGGGAACTCTTATGGGAGTAAACGATATAAGTCCTCTACAATTCACTTCCCTTTGGCGGTCTAGGGTGTAGGCATGGGCTTGGTTTGGCGCATCATGCATGAAGTTGGCGGCGCCGCGCCCGGGGCAGGCGGGCGGGAAGCGGGTTCGCGGCGCGGTTGGCGGTCCGCCGCTTGGCTCTTGGGGCTGCTGCTGGCGGTGGGGGGCGGCAGCGCCAAGGAAGCGGAACTGCCCCTGAAACCGGAGCGTGAGGCCAGCTTCACCCTAAGCGAAGCCACCTGGCTTTCGTTGGACGTATCCCCAGCAGGTGATCAGCTTGTGCTGGAGATTCTGGGGGATCTGTATTTGTTGCCCATTGCGGGCGGGACGGCCACGGCCATCACCGGCGGCATGGCCTATGACAGCCAGCCGAAGTTTTCCCCAGATGGGCGGCGCATCGCCTTTGTCTCCGATCGGGACGGCCAGCTAGGGCTGTGGACGGTGGACGCCCAAGGTGAGGATGCGCGGAAGATCGCCGGCGCTGGCGAGCGGGGAGAGTTCGCCTCGCCGAGTTGGTCGCCGGACGGCCAGCACCTGGTGGTGTCCAAGACCTCCTTCGGCCTGCGCACCTACGAGGCTTGGGCCTACCACGTCGATGGCGGCAAGGGCGTACGGCTGACGGAAGCTGCGACGGGCGGCAAGGACCTTCCCCACTTCATGCGGCACAACGCCTTGGGGCCGGTCTACTCGCCGGATGGTCGCTATCTCTACTACTCGGCGAAGACCGGCGGCTTTGAATACAACCAGCGGTTTCCGCAATGGTGGATAGCGCGGCGGGACCTGCGGGAGGACGTGGAGGATGTGGTCATCGAGGCCCAGGGCAGCGCCATGCGCCCGCTGCTGTCCCCGGATGGCCGCCTGCTTGTTTATGGCACCCGCTTTGAACAGCACACCGGCTTGCGTGTTCGGGATCTGCAGACGGGGGAGGATCGCTGGCTGGCCTACCCGGCGCAGCGGGACGAGCAGGAGTCCCGCTACACCAGGGACTTGCTGCCCGGCTACGCGTTCACGCCGGATGGCGCGGCGGTGCTGTTCACCGGCGCAGGCGGCATTCGCCGTGTGCAGGTTGCTTCCGGGGATATCTCCGAAATTCCTTTCACGGCGGACGTGAAATTGGGCTTGGGGCCGCGTCTGCACTTCCCCTGGCGCTTGGGTTTGGGGCCGGTGAAGGCCCGTCTGCTGGAGGCGCCGGCCCTTTCGCCGGATGGCGGCAAGGTGGCGTTTTCCGCGTTTGCGGAGGTGCATGTGCATGATCTCGCCAGCGGGGCCACCCAAGCCGTTTCTCCCAAGGGCATGGTGGCCTCTCACCCCGCCTGGTCGCCGGATGGCCGGGATCTGGCCTTTGTGAGCTGGAGCGCCGCCGGTGGCCACATCTGGCGGGTCAGGGCCAACGGCCGCGGCGCCGCGCGGCAACTGACGCAAGCGCCGGGCCACTATTCAGATCCGGTGTTCTCCCCGGATGGCCAGCGCATTGTGGCGCTGCGGGGGTCCGGCCATGCCCGGCTGCAGCGCGAATTTGACTATGGGCAGGCGCCCGGCGCAGATTTGGTGTGGCTGCCGGCCCGGGGCGGCGACGCGCAAGTGATCATTCCCTCCCGAGGCGCCGGTGCGCCGCACTTTGGGCCGGAGCCGGACCGCATCTACCTGTACCTGTCCACCGGCCCCTTCGCCTCCGGCAACAACAACGGCCTGTTGTCCGTGCGTTACGACGGCACGGACCGCCGCATGTTGCTGAAGGCCACCGCCCCGGGCATCTACTTTGCGCAGGAGGAGGTGGGCGTCCGGGACATGCGCGTATCGCCGGACGGCCGCCACGTGCTGGTCCTGCATGCCAACCAACTCTACTTGGTGCGTTTGCTGAACCCCTACTTGGCCGGCCGCACCCTGAGCCTGACTAGCCCAAGCCAGCCCTTGGCGCGGTTGACGGACGTGGGCGCGGACTTCTTCGGCTGGCTTGGGGCCGGGGATGAGTTCTTCTGGAGCACCGGCCATCAGCTGCATCAAAGGGCCGTGGCGGCGGTGGAGTTCGCCGCGGATGATGACGAGGATGCCGACGCGCAAGGGGATGCGCAGGCTGGCGGCGATGCTGAAGGCCCCATTGTCGATGCGGAAGAAGAAACGGCTGATGCGCCAGCGGTGCCCAAGACGGTTAGGACATTGCCCGCGACCATTGCCGATGCGGACCAAGAAGCGGCTGAGGAACCCCCTGCGGAAAGCAAGGATGGTGAAAGCGGTGATCAGGAAGGCGACCAAGAAGATGATGAGCCGCTGCTGGAGGCGCACGAATCCGTCCGCACGGCCGCCATTGAGATCTATCGCCCCCGCTACCGCCCCGAGGGTTCCGTAGCCCTCGTTGGCGCCCGCATCCACAGCATGGTGGAGGGCGCGGGGGCCATCACGAACGGCGTGGTTCTCATCGAGGGGGACCGCATCGCCGCCGTGGGTCCCGCCGACGCCGTGAAAATTCCGCCCGGAACGGAGCGCATGGATTTGCAGGGCAAGGTGCTGCTGCCCGGATATGTGGACACGCACGCCCACTTCCGCGCCCTGCGGCAGGTGCTGGGCAAGGACAATGCCTCCTTCCTGGCGAACTTGGCCTATGGGGTCACCACAGGCTTGGACGTACAGCCCAGCACCACGGACATCCTGGCCTATGAGGACTGGATTGACGCTGGCCTGATGGTCGGTCCCCGGGCCCTGTCCACGGGTCCGGGCATCTTCAACCACAACGAGTTCCGTTCCAAGCGCCATGCGCAGGCCGTGTTGACCCGCTACAAGGAGCACTATGGGGTGCGCAACCTCAAGGCCTACATCTCCGGCAACCGCAAGCAGCGCCAGTGGCTGGCCCAGGCGGCCAATGAACTGAAGCTGATGCCCACTACGGAGGGGGCCCTCGACATGCGCCTGGGCATGACCCATGCAATAGATGGCTTCAGCGGCAACGAGCACAACCTGCCGGTGGTGGATCTATACGCCGACGCCGCCGAACTGGTGGCGCGGGCAGGCATGAGCTACACGCCGACCTTGCTGGTCGCCTACGGCGGCCCCTGGGCGGAGAACCACTTCTACGCCAAGGAGTCTCCCCATGACGACCCCAAGCTGCGCCGCTTCACCCCGTTGCCGTTTTTGGCGGCCAGAACCCTGCGCCGCTTCTGGTTCCACGACAAGGAGTACACCTATCCAAGGGTGGCGGCCGGGGCGGCCAAGATCATCCGTGCCGGGGGCTTGGTGGGTGTGGGCGGCCACGGCCAGCTGCAGGGTTTGGGCTACCACTGGGAGCTTTGGGCGCTGCACAGCGGCGGGCTGAGCAACGCGGAGGCGTTGACCGCCGCCACCCGCCACGGCGCCGAGATCATCGGCGTCTCCCAAGACATCGGCACCCTGGAGGCCGGCAAGCTGGCGGACCTTGTGGTGCTGAACAGCGACCCCTTCGACAACATTCGCAACAGCGCGGACTTGGCGCTGGTGGTGAAGGGCGGCGAAGTGTTTGAGGCGGATACGCTTGCCAAGCTGTGGCCGGAGAGGAAGCCTTTACCGCCGCAGTGGTGGTGGCGGCCGAACTACCAACAGCCCGCTTCCAGCCAGCCCTAGAGGCTTGCGCTGCGGAGCCGTTGGCCGGCGCTGGTGGGGTTCCATCCCGCAGGCCTTCCTGGCCGGTCAGTGGATGCCGTGCATCCAGCGGCGCAGGATGGGGGAGATGGCCCAGATGAGCGTGCCGGTGAGGATGGGCGCCACCACCAGCAGCAAATAGAAGCCGGCCAGTCCATCGATCAGGAAGGTGGCCTCCCCGGACTTCAACTGCACAGAGTAGCGGGCCACCAAGCCAGCCAGGAGGTTGGCAAGGGAGAAGGAGAAGAACCACAGCCCCATTAGCAAGGAGCGCAAGTGTGCGGGCGCCAGCTTTGTCACCATGGAGAGCCCCACTGGGGACAGGCATAGCTCCCCCCAAGTGTAGACCACTAAGGTGATCAGCAGCCAATGGGGGGCGGCCAGGCCGTCCCTGGCCTCCATAGCGCCGAAGACCATGGCCAAAAAGGCCAGCCCCAGCAGCCACAGGCCCAAGGCGAACTTCATCGGCGTGGAGGGGTTCCGGCCGCGCCGCCCCAGAAACAGCCACAACCAAGCCAGCACCGGGGCGAAGACGATTACCGCCAACGGGTTCACCGACTGATACCAAGTGGCGGGGAAGCCGGCGTCCCACAGCCCCCAGAGTGTGCGGTCCGTGTTTTCGGCGGCAAATACGTTCATGGAGCTTCCCGCCTGCTCAAATGCCGTCCAAAAAGCGATGTTGCCGATGAAGGCCAGCACTAGGATGACCCAGATGCGTTGCCATTGGTCCTTATCCAGCCGCGGCCCAGGGGCGGCTGGCGCATCGGCCTTGGCGGGCGGGGGTGGCAGGCCAATGCCCTCCAGGTAGCGATGGCGGAACGCTTGGTAGAGGGATATGCCCAGGATCATGCCTACAGCCGCGGAGCCGAAGCCCCAATGCCAGCCGACGGTTTCTCCCAGGGTGCCGGCCACCAGCGGCGAAAGAAAGGCGCCGACGTTGATGCCCATGTAGAAGATGGTGAAGCCGCCGTCCCGCCGGTCGTCGCTCGGCCCGTATAGCTGGCCAACCATGACGCTAACGCATGGCTTGAAGAAGCCGGTGCCGATAATGATAAGCACCAACCCGCTGATGAAGCACAGCAGGGCGCCTGGGCCGGTCTGCAGGGTCACGGCTTGGCCGGCGGTGATGCCGAAGAGTTCCGTGCCAGCCAGCAGGATGTGCCCGGCGGCGATGATCCAGCCGCCGATGAGCATTGAGCGGTGGGTGCCGAGAAACCGATCCGCCAGCCAGCCGCCCAAGATGGGCACCAAGTACACCCCCCAGGTGTAGAGGCTGTAGAGCAGGTAGGCGCTCTCCTCCGCCCAGCCGAAGCCCGGGTTCAGGTTGGGGGCGCCGTTGGCCAGCTCTTCGCTGGTGGATCTGATCAGGTACAGCACCAGCAGCGCCCTCATGCCGTAGTAGCTGAAGCGCTCCCACATTTCCGCCCCGAACAGCACCCACAGCCCGCGTGGATGGCCGAGAAAGTCGCCGACTCCCGCCGGACCGCCGCCCTTGGATGGACGGCTCGGCGCATGGCTTCCGTCAGGCTTCTTGACCGCGCTTTGCATAGGCGTGCTCCCCTAAAACGACTGGCGCATCATCGCAGCATACCGCCTTTGCCTTGGTGAAGCGAAACCCACAAGCCGGTGCGCCATCTAGACTCATCTGGGCTTCCGTGATGCCCGCGCCTTTCGGTCAGTTTGGCGGCAGCAGGGCGCACAGGGTGTTGTCCAGCTTCTCGGCGCGCACCTGCGCATCCATAATCAGGGCTTGGCGGTCGGCGGTCCAGCGCGGCCAGTGGGGCGCTTGGGGATGGTTGGGGTCGCCGTTTTTGGCGAAGCGCAGCCAGTAGGCCATCATTTGCCTGGTTAGCGCGTGGTCTGCCTTCGTGCTGGGCAGCCAGTGGTCGTGGGTGTTGAAAACATAGGGTATCTCCGCGCCGTGGTAGGCGCCTAGGCCGTGGTTTCCCCCGCGCACCCGGTCAAAGCGGTAGAAGTAGGTGGGCGTTCCGGCTGCCCCCAAGCCGTCGGCCAAGGCCATGCTGGGGCAGACAAAGGTGCGGGCGGACAGCAGCGCGGCTAGGCGTTCCCGTCGCGGCAGGGGGGCGAGCAGCGCCTCCAGGGCTTCCGCGTCCTGCACTTCCGCCAAGGCATCCCGCCAGTCCTGCTCGTTGGGGTTGTGCACATCCATGAGCATCTCGTGGGCGTTGACGCCGATGATCACCGGCACGGGCGCTGTCTGCGCATCCGCGAGCAGTTCCGCGGGCGGGGCCGGCAGCAGCCAGCCGTCCACCGGCGGATCGTCGTAGCCCCGTATGAAGTGCCGCTCCGCCAAGTCCAGCAGGGCCCGCGCCGGCATGTTGCGCAGCGCCTCGATGTCCTTGACGCCGGCGCTGGCCAGGAAGCGCAGACCCTCCGCCTCATCATCCGCCAAAGTGCGCCGCTGGTTGATGGGCCAGCCGCCGCTTTGCGAGACGGCGCGATGGAATAGCCCCTCCGCCAGCGGGGCGAGCAGCAGATAGCCGATGTCGCCAGCCCCGGCGGACTCCCCAAACAGGGTGACGTTGCCGGGGTCGCCGCCGAAGCGGCGGATGTGCCGCTGCACCCAGCGCAGCGCTTCAATCTGATCCAGAATGCCGTAGTTGCCGGAGGAAGGCTGGGGCGCCTCGGCGCTCAGGGCTGGATGCGCTAGAAAGCCGAACACGCCCAACCGGTACTGAATGGACACCACTACAACGCCCTGCGCGGCCAGTTCCCGGCCCCGGTAGTTGGGTTCAAATGACCAGCCGTTGACATTCCCGCCACCATGAATCCACACCATCACCGGCAGCTTGGCATCGGCGTCCGGCGTCCAGATGTTCAGGAACAGGCAGTCCTCCGCCATTTCCGGCTTGGGCGGGAAGGGGGCGGCCGGGTCGCGGGCGGCGCCCTGGACATCAGCGGGCGCGTTCAGGACCGGTTCGGGGCGGGTGGTGATCCCGGCGGCGCCTTGGTCGGGGTCTGGTCTATTTGGGTGGATGCGACCGGCAATTGCTGAATCGTCCGAAGGTTCCGGGAAATCTGGGACGGTGTCCTGGCTGTTCGAGCGTGCGTTCCGTGCAGCCGGGATGTCATTTTGCGGCTCGGAGTCACCGACGGCTTGGACGCGGCTCGTGTGGCCGAAGGCGGCGGCTACGTTTTGGTACCACTCCACCGTGCCGTTGTCTTGGATGCAGATGGGCGGCCAGTGCGTGGCGTCCACGGGGCCTGCTGGCGGTTTGGCCGGCGCGGGCGCCCGCCAGCGCAAGGGCCCCACCGGCGCTTCCGCGTAGCGGACGCCGCTGTAGCGCATCACTTGGCCGCCACCGGCAACGGTTGTGGGCGCCCCAACATAGCCCGCAACCGGTTGCGCGTGCGGTTGCTGCGCTGCTGAGCCATCATCGGGAGCACCATCGGCATCCTGTTTCGCGCAGCCGCCCTGCGCCGCCAATATCGCCGCGACGGCCAGCCCAACCCAATCCCACTTCACCCAACCCATGATCTGCCCCCTTGCCGCTCGCCTGTGTGGTGGACCTTCATCCGGCATGGCTTTCGGCCTTGGCGAGTGGCCTTGGTCCGTCCATTGGGCGAAGGCGCACCGCCTCCGTCCGGATTGGAGGTGAGGCGCAACCCGAAGGCCCGTGCGCTACGCCCCCGCCACACCTCCCCGCCGCTTGGATCGTGGCGCCCGGCAGGGCCTGTCCAGATAGAGTTGACAGGCCCTTGTGTGCTGTCCCGCAAGTAAGAGTGATTATTCGTGGCCCTTTTGGCCCCGGCCGCGTTGCCCCTCCTTGTGTGGGGCCTGCCGCAGGGCGTCGCGCCTTGCCGGAGCCAAAATGGCTTGGCGACTGAAACCCACTTACTTGCGGGACAGCACACTAGTGTATCAGTTTGACGCTGTGCGCCCTTGGGGAGAGCCTAAGGGTGCTGTTAGCAAGAGAGGAGCTGAAGGGTGCGCTGGCTGTGTTGCGGCTCATTGTGTGGGGCCTGCTGCCACACGGCTTCGCCGCGCCTTGCCATCACGCCCTTTAGGCTCCTCTGGGC
>CAYGBY010000085.1:0-14087 GCA_964348115.1 uncultured Pseudomonadales bacterium | reverse complement strand
ATTAAATAAATTCTGGCCCTTTATATTTTCCATGGCCCATATACTGCGTGAGGCATCGAGCGCGAGGCGGGCGAACACCAAGGCGCGGGTTTTGATATGGATGCGGCAACGGAGAGCGCCCCCACCATGCCGGACCGCGCGCCGTCCGCCATCACCATGGACGATCTCGACCAGATCATCAGGACGCCCGGCCTGATGCCGCCGGGAACCGATGTCCAGCCCCTGGGACCCCGGGAGTACGGCCTGTTGGCGCCCGGCATGACCGAGCGCCTGCGCGTGACCACGAACCCAGCGTATTTTGAGGAGCACGCCGAAAGCCTGGAGCTCTGGTCGCCCGGCAATCCGCTGTTCGTGCCCCCGGAGTTCGCGGCAAGCGCGGACCAACCGCCAACCGACAGGACGCTGAAGGACATTCTGGGCGATTGACCCGAGGGCTTAGCGTCGTCGGAAAGGCGCTATGCCCCTCCGCCCTCGTCTACTGCCGCTCTCGATATCTTCGTTGCCTTCCTGAATGTTCGGGTGCTACCCATTGAGCCGGGCAGCGCGATTGTAGGGCAGTTGCGCGGCAGGCCCGAAACATTGAACTCGGCCTGCTCGTAGATGCATAGCCCGTAGCGTGGCGGCTCGAGGAGCATTTCATTTCTCTGATCGGGAATCGACATTTTGCGATGCTGCCACTTCCCTGATCAGGGATTTTTGTGGGATTGTGAACCAGTAGGCAAGCCAAGCATCGAAACCCAGTCGGCTTTGTGGTGCCGTCCCGAACGTGGACCTTTGGTGATTTACTTCTTTATTTCAGCGAACTTCTGGACGGCCTTCGGGGCGAAAGCGGCGACCAGGAAGTACAAGACCAGCTCCGTCTTTCCGGTACCTGCGCCCAACCCGCACACCTCGATGAATGCAAGCCCCCCGGCAAACAACAGGGCCAACATCGACATCAACCGCATGGACGAACGGTTCCCCTGGTCGTCTGTCAAATAGCACTTGCTGTTACCCATAGCTTCTTTGCTGGAGTCTGCTTCGGTCATACTCGGACCTCCATCTGCATGTTCTTGATCCAAAGCCGATTATTGCTGCTCACGACCGACTTCGCTGCCGGCCCCATCTCGAATGCTATTGTCGACAGATGATAGAGGGTAAGCACTTCTTCCTGTAGATCTTGATCGTCTTCGAGATCGATTACCTCAAGCCCTTGTCGCCTCGCCTCGTCACGATCAATCCGTCTGCCATGACTTCCATGCTGGTTTCCCCCGAAGTGTTCAGCAACCGCTTCGGCGAGAGCCGCTGGATCAGACCGTCCCGAGAACATGTACTTCTTCAACCAGTCCCGCACGAGGGTTTGCCCATAGGCAATCGACTTCCGGGCTTCTTGAAGCAACGCAGGTCCGAAAGACCGCAATACCGGTGCCCAAGCATGGGCCAAGATAGGGTTGCCGCAAATTTCTCCTTTCGCTTCTTCAAATTGCTCAACGATCGAATGCGCCGAAAACGGCCGATTTCCGACTATGAGCTGAGGGTCTGTGGGTCCCAACTGGCTCTGCCTACCCATAACGATCCTGTCGCACCCCAGTGCGATCATCGTGCCCGCAGACATTGCGTAAGTGGGGACCAGAACATCGATGGCCGAGAACTTGCTTCGGAGATAGTCGACAATGGTCTGCGCTGCCTCCGCCATACCGCCCGGCGTATGCAGGATCAAGAGGAGGCCCTTGCTGAAGTCATGACCATGGACTCCGGCCATGAAGCCATTGATGTCCTCCATATTGATCGCCGTGAAGAGACCCGGGATCTGGGGCTTCTGCAAGAAGCTGGACGCGTAGTAAAGGACATTGCGGCCATAGCGCTCAGCGATCAGCCCGACCGCTTCCCGTATTCTTTTCGCTACCTGATCGCCTCTCTTGTCTGGCTCAATGCGGTGAAATTCGCCCTGAAGATCAGACCAGCTCGGCATTCGACGGCTACCTCACCACAAGCCCTATCGGGTTGTCCCATGCATATCTTGGGTGGCTGATCTCATCTACCGCGGATATGTCAGCCAGATCTGCAAGACGCATGCACTCCTCGTACTGTTGTGCCGCCTCCTGGAGAAGCTGGGCAACTTCAGCCTCACTGAGACGTGTCTGGACCTCGGAAGGATGGTAGTCGTGTAAGCCCTCTTTGTCAATCATCGTGCCTCCTCCAATTGGGTCTGAAACGTGGCGAGAGGCCGATCAGCCCCTCGGCCTGCTTGGCGGTCTCCTTGCGCCGGTCGGCATCCAGCGATTCGGCCCGGGAGAGTCCACCCTGAAGTTCGGCATGGCGCTTGTCCGCATCGACGTATTCGTCCTCGGCCACGCCTGTGGCAATGCGCCCCATAAGCGCGGCTTGCGCTATCGCGTCAGAAGGGCGTGTCTCGTCCCTTGGCCCTATCGGCACCATCGATCCCCAAACGCCAACATACTTTTGCGCATCTTAACGCAATACAGTTGTCTTACGCACCCCTCGCCCTTGCGGTGTAAGAGCAAAGTAGAAATGTCCCCTTTGGGGCGGCTTCCGGAGCTCCGCCGTCCTGGTGGGTCCGCTGCTCCTCCTTCATGCGATCCACGTGCAGCCGCACGGTTTTTGCCGTCCTCCGCCGATGGCGACTCCTCGCCCTCGGCGAGCAGCCTGATCGGCGTTCCCGCTCGTCGCGCGACACCGCCCGGTGCGCGTCCGCCGGATTGCGCGGCTCCACCCGGAAGCGCCGGTTGAAGTCCGCCATGAACATCGGCAAGTAGGTGTTGCCCGCGTCATGCCGACGATCCCGCGCAGCCGCATCTCCTTCGCCAGCCGGTCCTGGAGCGTCCGGTTGGCCCGCTCCACTCGGCCCTTCGCCTGCGGACTGCCCGCGTGGATCGACTCGACATCCAGCGTGTGCAGCGCACGGACGAACTGCGTCGGCCCGCCCTCCCGGTCCCGACGGTTCACCCGGAACACCCCGTAGCGATCCGAGTAGTACGCCACCGGCCGCCCGTGGGCCGCGAAGTGGGCGCGCGTCGTCCTCATGCACACCTCGGTCGTCTCGGCGGGGAAGAAGCCCGCCGCCAACAGCCGCGACGTCGCGTCGTCCACGTACGGAATCAGCGTGCGCCGAGGACCCCGGCCCTCGAACCAGTCGTGCGGCGAGCCGTCGATCCGCACCGCAAGCGCGTACCGTTCCCGTTTGCAAGCGCTTCCCCTCGAACCAGTCGTGCGGCGAGCCGTCGATCCGCACCAGGTCCCCCAGACACTCCCGGCGCGGACGACTCGGATGCTCGCGCCGCGGCTTCGCCCGCCGGAGTCCATCCTCGATCATCCACTTGCGCAGCGTCTCCGACGACAGGCGATGCCCGTGCTCCTCAACCAGCTTCTCCCGCGCGAACGTCGGCCCGAAGTCCCGGTAGCGCTCCCGAACCAGTTCCATGACCTCGCGCCGCGCCGACGCGTCGATCGCGTTGTTCGAACGCTTGCCGCGATGCCCCGACGCCAGACCCGCAGCGCCACGCTCGCGACAGCGGCGCACCAGCCGCTTCACCTGCCGAACGCTCAGACCCAGGCGAACGGCCGCCTCCGATTGCCGCAGACGCCTCTCCGCCACTTGCGTGACCACCGCCACCCGATCCGCCTCCTCCATGCTCAAAACCCCTTCTTGAACAGCCAAAAAACACCCCCTGCTTACGGCAAAAAGGGGACATTTCTGCTTTGGGCTAACACCCTCGCCGTTGCGGACGCTGCCCCACCGCCGGGCCAACGGCTCAGCTAGGCAATGGGACGCAACCGGCTTGCCAAGTCTTCCTCAAACGCGCCCCGCGACACCGATGCAGCCGCCAACAACCTGTTGATCGTCTCCTTCAGCGTCAACACCTCCCAATGCCCACGCGACAAGCCGTAGCAACCGGCATCGTCTTCCGCAAGTTCGGGAACCAACCAAATGACGTCGCCACCATTCAAATCTCGACTGGCATTTCCGCTAGGCCCACCAATGGCGGCGAAGAACGGGCGGTCAACCGCAACGGCCATCTTGGAGCCCCAACGCCTCAGTGTTGGAACCTTGACTTGCAGTTGCGGCATAAGGCGTTTAGCGCTGGAGGAGCGCCAGTCTGGCCGCCGGTTGGCGTCAGGAAAAGACGGCCTAATGTGATCGTCATGCAGCATCGCGGCAAATTCAGACCTCATTCCGTTGCCGGAGAAATAGACTGCCTGGATTTCCAAGCCATACCAATCAAGCTGTTGGTCAGCATTTTTGGCAAGCACAAGGTCAATCTTACCCGCCGGCCTGCCAGTGGCTGTTCCCAGCATAAACGCCACTTCACGCGCCAGCATTGCTTCTTCAGACGCAAAGCCGACGATTTCAGCAAGCCAGCGCACTAAGAGGCGCCCCTCCTGAAAGCGTTTCGGACAAACGATGACCGCAGAGCCCGCGGCAGCGCCGAGCCGCCCATCGGCACCCTGCGAATAGAGACGAATCGAGCACACGCCCCCCTGTTTTCGGCAGGCCCGATCACCGGATTGAAAAGGGCAACGGGGGCAATCGGCGTCAGCGCATTCCGTCAACGGATTTATCGCAGTTTCAGCGTAGCGCTGCCGTTCATCCGGCGCTAGCTTGAGCAAGCTCCGGCCATACCACTCGGCGATGCCGTAGCGAGCAGTCAACCCACGAAAACCGGACGCGGCGTGATCAGCAATTCAGGCACGCGGGTGTGATGGGTGTTCCGCATGGTCACCTGAACCGCCCGGAAACCACACTCCCTAACCAAGGCGCGGATCTCCGGCGCGGCATCATAGGTCATCAGGAAATCCACCCCACTTTCAGCCAGCATTGCGAAGAGCCGACTGTGATCCACGCTGTGATGGGCATAGAGCCGCTTGCCGGCCCGCTTGCCGCCAGCGGTATAGGGCGGGTCGACAAATACCGCGGCATGAGAGCGGCGGGCGGCAAACACAAAGGCATCGAGAAGACCCAGGCCATCGGTCTCGCAAAAGCCTATGCGGTCGGCATGGCGCGCAATCTCTTGGAGACGGCCGACAAGAGTATTGGGGTACCACCTTGAAGCGACGCCCTTGCCGTTTTCCCCGGCCCGGGTTAAGGATGCGCCCGGCGCCAGAATGCCCCCTCTGCGGGTGCGGTTGAGCACTAGGGTGCGGAAGCCCCGGTCAACAACGTCCACAGGATGGCTGTGCGCCAGCGCCTCGATGTTCCTGCGGCTGGGGTCGAAGTCCTGCACCCTTCGGCACAGTTCCGCGCCATGACGCAAGGCGGCATGCCAGAAAGCTGCGACGTCACGGTCAAGCTCCGCCATCAAACAGCGTTCCGTGAGCCCTTCCATAACCGCGGTAAGCGAGGTGATTGCACCCCCCGCAAAGGGTTCAAGCAACAGCTTGGGCGCTTTTGGCCGGGATCGGAGCCAAGCCCGGATGTGCGGCACAAGCCAAGTTTTGCCGCCCGGATAGCGCAATGGGCTGCGCTGCGGAACGGAAGCCACATTCACGGCGGGAATGGGCGAAAGAGGAAAATCCGCGCCGGTGGACGCCCCAAACGAGTCAGGATCGCGTTGAGCGGCAGCGCGAGCTTCTCTCAGCATCCCTCACTCCAGGCCCGCTGGCCTGAGTGGCTTTGCTCAGCTCCTTCGCCAGCGACGGTTTCCCCACGGTTGGGCCATGGTAACACCAACGACGCAAACAGCTCCGCGAAGTTGCAAGGCTTGTTGGTGATGTCCAGTTGGGAGTTTGATGATCATTTCCCGGCTGGTGAGGTCACGCCGGAAAAGGCGTCATCCCGCCGCCCGGAGCGCAGCCAGCCGGACCCTCAGTTTCGCATGGGCCTTGCGGGTCAACGGGTAGTTCCAGGCGATGAGCGCACACAGGGCGAAGCCGCTCGCCGGACCAAAGCAGTACAGAAGCCTCAGGCCCAGCAGATCGTCCGGGTGATTGACGGCACCCGGGTCCGGATTGAAGCTGGTCAGGGCAAGCGCCCAGAGGGCGACGGCCGGACCCAACGATGCCGCCACCTTGATCGCGAACGACCAGACGGCAAAGAACCAGGCGGCGCGGTCCTCGCCGCTCTCCAGGGCATCGAGATCGATCACATCGGCCTTCATCGATTCCGGCAGCACCCGGAAGGTGGCGCCACAGAACCCCGTGCAGCAGGCGACCGGCAGCATCCAGTAGAAGTCTCCGGGGCCAAGCAAAAGGTAGATGCACTGGAAGCCCGCGAACAGGAACAGCGATATGCACCAAGCCCGGTGTTTATCGACGGTGCGGGCGATGCGTATCCAGAATGGAATGCCGACGAGCTGCGCGCCGTAGTAGATGAACAGGAACAGCAAAAAGTTCTCCTGGTCCTGCACCACCCCACGTATGAAGAAAACGAACAGCACGGTCGAGATGGCGGAGCCGAACTGATTCACGAAGAAGGCGAGCACTAGGCGCTTGAAAGGGCCATTGCGCCACATGATCTTCAGGCCCGGGAGCAACGGAACCCGCGCCGGCAGAAAATTCTTTCCTTCGGGAACATTGAAGACCGTGAGCCCGACGGTGACGGGAATCAACACCAGCAGCATTATGGTTAGTATTTCCAGATTCGCCCGGAGCCCCGCATAGCCGAACAGCACGCCCACCAGCCAGGGTGCGGCCTTGCTTGAGGCGTTGGCCGAAATGCCCAGCCACGCCCGCCAGCCGGTGATGCGGGTGCGCTGGTGGTAGTCCGGCGACAGTTCGGCGCCCCAGGCGTAGTAGGGAATGAAAAGCATCGTCCAGCCCAGCCACAGCAACATCAGCCAGCCAAGGAGATAACCCGCCGTCACCGGAGATTCCGGCACGAACAGCTTGTAGACCGCCAGCATCAAGATCGGCACGGCCGCCACCATCCACACCCGCCGTCGTCCCCAGCGCGTCGGGGTACGGTCGCTCAGCCAGCCGACGATGGGGTCGGACACTGCATCGAAAGCCCGCGACAAGAGCAATACGTTGGCCACGGCGACGAGGCTGACACCAAGGTCCTGGCCATAATAGTTCGGCACCAAGGCGGCCACGGGAATCATCGCCACTTCGGTCGGCATATTCGCCAAACCATAGTAGAACAGGGTTTTCTGGGACAGGCGCCGCCCATTGTCGGCGTCCGGAGCGGATTTGGCGGCGGGTTGCATGCTATCCGGGTCTCTCGACATAATTGGGGGAATGTAGCGCAGAAACGGGCCGGCACAACCACCGGGGAAGCCGATGACAGGTTTGGGCATCAATGGCTCGGGACGTCAGCTTGCTGACCTCCGCCATCGGGCCGGTCTGCGGTGCCCCCTCCCGGGCGGTCAGTTGCCGAAGCCGACGGTTACCCCGAATGTGCGGGGCGCCGTGGGGTTGCCAAGGCCCCAATAGGGAGGCCCCGCAAAACGCACGCGGGCGGCGTAATTCTTATCGTAGGTCAGGTTGGCGCCGAACGCCTTGACAAACCAGCGGCCCTCGGCGCTGGTGTATTGAACGGAGACATCAACGATATCGCGCGTGTTGTACTTGGTGAAGGCCCCGGCATCGTCCCGGAATTGGATCCCTTCGTTCCACCAGCTATCCTTCCAGAAGTAGGAGGCGCGCCAACTCATCGAGGCACCGTTTCCGCCGGCGGGATGCTCGTAGGTGGCCCCAAAGAACGCCGTGTTGTGCGGCGCACCGAATTTCTGGCCGCTGAGGTCCTGGCCGCTCGCGAAGTATTCGGAATCATAGCCCGAGTCGGCCAGCGCCAGCGCTCCATCAATGCGCAGGGAGTCGCCTTCCGTCAGTGCATCGAGGGCGACGATGGCGCTCAGTTCCCCCTCAAAGCCGTACACATGAGAGTCGTCAACATTTTCGGTTCTCTGAATCGCCGTGGTCGGACCGCCGGATTGGAGGTTGCGTTGGATGCCGTCCCACCATTGATAGTAGGCGGTCAGGTTCAGCCGCACCCGGTTGTCAAGGAAGTCCGACTTCACCCCAATCTCCATCGAATCAACCCGTTCCTCGTCGTAGAAGGCCGGCCGAATGTAATCCGTCTGGGTCAGTTCGGTTGGGCTCGCGCGAAACGAAAAGCCGCCGCTGCGGAAACCTCGGGTCCAACTGGCGTAATACATCACATCGTCGGTGTACTTGTAGGACAGGCCCACCTTTGGCGAGAAACTCTTCCAAGTCTCCCCGTCAACAATATCCCAACCGCCCATGGCGCCATTGGGACAGGAGAACTGGGTATTGGTCTCAAACGGTGGCGCCGTGGGGCCAATGCAGGCGCCGGAGTTGACAAGACCCACCTGAACATCCTTGCGCTCGTCCGTGTAGCGGCCGCCAACCGTCAGCGTCAACCGGTCGCTGAGGTTGATGCGGCTCTCGGCAAATACGGCGAAGGAATCGTGGTCGAGCTTGTCGTGGCCGACCGACATTGTGCCGTTGGGATTGAACAGGCCGAACGGATTGGCGTCGGAGCCCCGGTCGCCCCGGGAGCGTTGTTCACCATAGGTCAGGTTCTGGTCGAAGTAGAAAAGCCCGACGGTGAAGTCGAACTTCTCGGAGAAGCTGGAGGCGTAACGCAACTCTTGGCTAAATTGATCCTGGTCGATCCAGAGCCGCGTGATCACACTCAGTGTCGTGGACGGCAGCCCTTCGAACTGGGCGCCCGAGAACGCCTCCACGTCAATCAGGCCAGTCACCGATGTCACCAAGCCGTGGCCAACGTCCCAGTTGGCTTCGGCTGTGCCCTTGGCAATCTCGTGGTCGGAGAACGACTCCCAGCCTTCGTGCGGCGAGCTGGTGCCGTAGGTTTCGTTCCAGTCCCGGTCCAGATCCGGCTTCAATGGGTGATTCGCGCCCAGGTCGTCCCCGGTGATGGGCACCGAGATGGCGCCGCCGCCGCCGCGCTCGTAGTACTCGCCAATAAGCGTCAGGTCGAAGGCGTCGCTGGGCGTCCACAGCAGGGTCGCCCTACCCAAGGTGGTTTCCATGGCGCCGTGCCGGGGGCCGCCGGAAAGATCCTTCATCCAGCCATCGCTGTCGCGGGATTGCAGTGAAAGCCTGGCCGCAAGCTGGTCTTGGACAATTGGGCCTTCCGCCGACACCGCGAAGTCCTTGCGGTCGAAACTGCCGACCGTCGCCTGGGCGCGCAGCTCGAACTCATCGCCAGGCCGCTTGGTCCGCGTCACCACCGCGCCAACGGAGGTATTGCGTCCGAACAGCGTACCCTGTGGGCCGCGCATGACCTCGATGCTCTCCATGTCGAAGGTGTCCAGAATCGCCGCAATGTTCTGGGCAACGAAGACGCCGTTCTGGTATACGCCCACGGCCGGGTCGAAGTTCGGCACGCTGAAAGAGACGCCCACGGCGCGCAGCCAAAACCGCTGTATGCCGGGAAACGTCGCCGTCTGGCGGAAATCCGCACCCGGAACCATGCGCGCAACATCCCTCAGGTCGAGGAAATTGTTCTCGTCAATCATAGCTGCGGACACCACCGTGGAAGCCACTGGCACATCCTGGGCGAGTTCCGCCTGGGCCCTTTTGGTTGACACCACCAGCACTTCCTCGATAACCCGGTCGTCCGCCCGTTCCGCGGCGGCAGCGCCGCCAACGGCAACTATGCCAATCAATGCCAGCAGCCTTGTCGTGGTCGATTTCATCAGCGCCTCCCTTGGTCTGCTCCTGTCCATTCCCATAGCCCGCATCGGGAAACAGCCCGGCACGGTCATTTCAACCGTATCCGCCATCTCCGTAGAGGGCGCACCGAGTATAGCCTGTTTGCTGTTATTGAACAGACGGCGTGGTGAGCGGTGGCGGGAAGGGCGCTCAGAACGTTGCGTTGGTCTGCGCCAGTGGGGAATGCAAGGAGGCCAAATGAACAGAAGGCGGGAAGGGCGCTCAGAACGTTGCGTTGGTCTGCCCCCCGTCGATCACTAGGCTCTGGCCCGTCACGAAGGCGGCTCGCTCGCTGCAGAACAACGCCACGAAGGCGCCTAGATCCTCCGGGTCGCCGAATCGGTCGGCCGGAATGCGCCAAGCGTCGATGAATTTCCGCACTTCTTCGTCATAGGTTGTGCCGTTGGCCGCAGCCTGCGCCTTGTAGCGGTCGTGGATGGCGGCGGTGTGGTGCATGCCCGGCAGGATGGTGTTGATCATGACATTGTGCCGCGCCACCGCCTTGGCGACCGCCACCGAGTAGTTGACCAACGCCGCCCGGGGGGCGCCGGACAGTATGCGCACCTGGTGCGGGAACTTGGCCGCTCCTGTGGCGATGTTGACGATTCTGCCCCACCCCCGCCGGGCCATGCCGTCAACAACCGCCTGCATGAAATACACCGGGCTCAGCAGCGTTACACTGAGATGCTCCTGCCAATCCTGTGGCGTAACCGTGCGGTAGTCGCCGGTGAAAGGCGGCGGCGAACAGGTGCCCACCAGGATATCCGGTTCCGGACAGGCCGCCAGTATTTTCCCGCGCCCCTCGTCGGTGCTGTGGTCGGCGCAGATGGGTACGATGGTCGCACCCGTCTCGGCGGCGATCACCGAGCAGGTTTCCTCCAGCCGCCGCCGGCCCCGGGCGGAGACATAGAGCGCACAGCCCTCCCGCGCCAAGGCCAGCACACTGCCCCGCCCCATGCCTGCGCTGCCGCCGTTGACGATGGCCTTGCGGCCCCCGATGCCAAGATCCATATCCTGTGCCTCTCCTTATTTTCAAGCCGGGCCAGCATCTTTTAGCCGGGCCAGCGCCGCCAAATCAGCCCAAGTGCTTGTGGAGTGGATCGTCCAGGCAGCGGGCGCCCCGGGCAGCCCGTCGAACGCAGGCCCCTCCAGCAAGGCTGGTGGCGGCCGCATTTTGATTTAAGTCCATCACCACCTGCCGGTGCGTAATATTCCAGACATCATATTCCAGACATAGCCACGCTTTTCCATGCGGTCGAGTATAGCGCCCTAGTGTGCTGCGTCATAAATGGGTTGAACTGCTGCTGACGGGGGCGTCGAGCCTGTAGGCGCACGCGGCCTTGACTCGTCTCGGCGCCAGCGTCGATACTGAAATTCGCCGGCATGAACGGGGAGTCTCGTGGGTCGCATCGTAGTGCAAACGTCAATCACGAATTTGTTTGATGAGGACAGGTCCATCGAGTGCGGCATGCTGGTCGATACGGGTGCTGGCGCCCTCATTCTTCCAGCTTCATGGAAGGAACGATTGGGAGAGTTTCCGCGTTCGGGGCCGGTGGAATTGCAGATGGCGAACCAGGACATCGTGCGCGGCGAAGCTTGCTGGCCCGTGGAAATCGAAATCGCCGGGTTTCGGCCCGTATCCAATGAGGTCATTTTCGTGGACATGTCCGGGGATGATGGATTGGACTGTGAACCGCTGTTGGGCTACGTCATTCTTGAGCAAGCCCAAGCCGCAGTGGACATGCTTGGCCATCGCCTCGTGCCGGTGAAGTACATCGACATGAAACGAGCGCACCCCGTTCTTGGCTGATCGTGCGCCCCGCGACTGAAGCCGGCCTTGGACTCGGCTACCTACAAGGCGCGTGGCGGCCCACCAGACACCCGAATAAGAACTTGACATCGATATTCAATCTAGGCTCAATTCACCCCTCTTGACCAATCCAATTTTGGCCTAGGCTGAAGCTCTCCGGCCCAGAGGGGGAGCGGCTTCCTTAATCACGCGCCGTAGCGAACATCGTCAATCAGGAGAAAACCATCCAGATCAACCACTGCCGCAATCCCGGCTTCCGCTCACTACGACGCCACGGGTTCCAGACTTGCATGGGGCCTATCTGGGCAGGTCGCCGCAGGCAACTGCGTTCGGCCCGCCGAAACCAGTTCACACATGAAGGGGGTACTTTACCGTGAACGCAGCTAATTCGTTGATTCGCCTATTGGGCGCAGTCCTTGCCGGCCTGCTGTTAAGCGGCTCCGTGGCAGCGGAAGACTCGGACGGGTCCGACGCCGTTATTGAAGAGATTCTGGTCACCGCGCAGAAGCGCGAACAGAGCGCCCAAGACGTGGGCGTGGCCGTGACCGCCTTTACCGAGGACGAAATCCGTGATCTGGGCATGGCGCGGCCGGAAGATCTAGCCGCGCAAACGCCTGGCCTGGATACCAAGAACGCACTGGGCAACTACAATCCAGTGTTCACCCTGCGCGGGGTGGGCTTGAATGACTACAATGTCAACAACAACCCGTCCGTTGGCGTGTACGTGGACGAAGTGTACATGGCCAGCGGGGCTTACCTGTCATTCCAGATCTTCGACATGGAGCGGGTGGAGGTGCTCAAAGGGCCCCAGGGCACCCTGTACGGTCGCAACACCACCGGCGGCGCCATCAACTTCGTCACGGCCAAGCCTACCGATGAGTTCGAAGCCCATGTAGCCATGGATTACGGCCGCTGGAATACGCTGAAGGTGGAAGGCGCCGTGAGCGGGCCCCTAGGCGACCGAGCACGCGGTCGCTTGGCGTTTCAGGTGAACCAGTCGGACGGCTACTACAAGAACAACGGCAACGCCGCGTCCTCCGCCGGCCGGGTCGGGCCCTATACGGCCACCCTCAATGGTCTGGGGGGGGGGCTGGGTCAGCCGGACCCCCAGGATGTCATTCCGCCAAATGACCTGGTGCCGGAGGACGACGACTATCTGGAGCAGGATAATTACGCCGTTCGCGGCACCGTCGACATTGACCTGAGCGAAACCGTGGACCTCCGGGTCAGCATGCACTACGCCGAAGACAGCGGCGACATGCTGGTGCGGCCCATGAACGGCGCCGATTTCAACGGCTTTACGCCGTTGGATGATGATCCCTACACCATTGACGCCAACTACGGCGTTGGAGGGCCCGAGGTCGATATCGAAGGTTTTGGCGGCTACGCCAGGTTCGGCATTGACCTGGGGTTCGCCAGCCTCATTTCGATAACCGGCTACGAGGAGATCGAGCGTGTGCTGCCTTTCGAGGAATCGAGTCCCTGGCGCATGGTCGACCAACTGTTCACGGAAGACATGTGGGAGTTCAGCCAGGAACTGCGGCTGACGTCGAACAGCGATAGCGACCTGTTCTGGATGGCGGGACTCTACTACGGCAAGGAGGACATCGACGCAAGGAAAGACATCAACGGCCTTGACGGCATCCTCAGGGGCTGGGTCACCACGGATTACGCGCAGAAAGGCGAAACCTACGCCGCCTTCGTGCACACCGAGTGGCAGTTGAACGATACCCTGCGCCTGTCCGGGGGTTTGCGTTACACCGACGACGATAAGAGTTATGCCGGCGGTTCCTTCGCACCCAATCCGCCCTTCGGCCTCTACGGCACGGGGCTTTTCGGCGTCGTCCTGGGCCTGCCCCTCTACGACGACCGGGAATTCAGCGAAGACAACGTCTCCGGCAAGGTCGGACTTGACTGGACACCCAACGACGACCTGCTGCTGTACCTGACCTGGAACAAAGGCTACAAGAGCGGTGGTTTCGACGGCTCGACCATCACCGATCCGGCGTCGTTCGCGCCGTTTCTCGGCGAGGACCTGTACGCCTGGGAACTGGGCATGAAAAGCACCTGGGCCGACCGGCGGGTGCAGTGGAACCTGACCGCGTTCCTCTACGACTTCCAGGACATGCAGGCCGAGGCGCAGCGCGAGGTGCTTCCGATGACCTTTGAGAGCGTTCGCGCCAACGTGGGCGAGGCGGAAATCTGGGGCATCGAATCCGAGCTGTGGCTACGCCCAGCAGCGGGCCTGGACATCAAGTTCGGGGTTGCCTACCTCAGCACCGAGATCACCGAATGGGTGGTGGAAGGGCTCGACTCGCCAGACCCCGAGGTGGCGGCCGATGCCCAGGCGGACCTCGATGCGCACCTGGGCAACGATGTGCCGGATTCGCCGGAATGGACCATCAACGGCCTAGTGCGCTACACCATCCCGGTAAGCGATGAGATGAACGCGGCCTTCATGGTGGACTTCAACCATGTGGACGACGTGTTCAAGAACGTCGACAACGACGAACACCTGATCGCCGAGGACTATTGGCTGCTGAACGCCCGGGTGTCGCTGGGATCCGCCGACGGTCGCTGGGAAGCCCCCCTGTGGGGCAAAAACCTAGGCGACAAGTTCTACTACCGGGAACGTTTC
>CAYGBY010000084.1:12891-14345 GCA_964348115.1 uncultured Pseudomonadales bacterium | reverse complement strand
GCCTTGCCATCACGCCCTTTAGGCTCCTCTGGGCTTCCGGGACTTGTTCAGAGGCTCCCTAGTGAACCTCGATGTCGTTGCTGCCCGCTGGCAGGCTGATGCGCATGGCGTCTTCCGTGAACAGCACGCCCGGCGGCGCATTGCGGCGAAAGATGATCTCGAACAGCGCGTTGCGCGGCGGCGGAACAAAGTGGTAGAGGCCCAGCCGACCCACGCCTGCCTCCTGCGCCAAGGCGTAAACCGAATCCGTGGAGGCGTGGTAGTCCTGGATGTCGTAGAAAATCTGCGCTTGTCGCTCGCGGCCCGCAGCGCGGGCGGCGGCCTCAAGCGCCCGCACGATGGGCAGGGAGATGGCGTCATGCAGCAGCAGGTCCGCGTCTTCCGCCGCTTGGCGCAACGACGGCGTGGCCACGCTGTCGCCGCTGACCACGACGCTGCGGCCGCGGTAGTCGAATCTGTAGCCCACCGCCGGCTCGATGGGCGCGTGATCCACAGTAAAGGCGGTGATGGTCAGGCCATCCCGGTCCAGCACCACGCCCGGTTCGATGGCGCGCGGCTGCAGACGGGAAAGGTGCGGCGGCATCAGCGCCGCGCCATGGTGCGCCGTCCGATAGGCGCTGTCCTGCGCATAGGCCTGGTTGAAGCCATTGGCGACTTGGGCCACGCCTTGCGGGCCGATCACCTGCAACGGCTGTGGCCGCCCAGCCACCCAGGAAAGCAGGTTGAAATCCCCAATGGCGGCGATGTGGTCAGAGTGGAAGTGGGTGAGCAGAATGGCGCGCAGGTTGTCCAAAGGCACCCCGGCCAAGTTGAAGGTCTGCGGAGAGCGGGCGCCGGCGTCGACCAAGTATAGGTCAGCGCCGGCGGTGACGGCTACGCAGGCCTGCGCCCGATCTGGCGCCGGCAGGGGCGACGAGGTGCCGCACATGAACACCTGCAGGCCGTCATAGGGCGGCGGCCGCTGCGCGGAGAAAGCCTGCTCCGCAAAACGGGCAAGCAGCCGGTCCTGCAGCGCCGGGAAGATAAGCACCGCGCCCGCCGCAACCAAGGCAATGGCAAGCGCTGTGGCCAGCAGGTAAATGACGGGCCTCATGAACCCCTTCCGAAATTGGACACAGGACCAAGACTATAGGATTGTTCCGTCTCCCCTACAACACCTTATACCAGCGCGACAATCAAGCTGGCCTGGGCAACCAAGGCGGCAAAGAACCACTTCAGCAGGCTGGCCTTGAGCGCCTCAATATCCCGCCGCACTTCCGCGATGTCGGCCTTTGTCTCCTGGCGCAGGACCTCGATCTCCCGATGCACCCCGGCAATCTCCGCCTTGGTCTCCTGCCGCAGGGCCTCGAGCCCCGCCTTGGTCTCCTGGCGCAGGGCCTCGAGCTCCGCCTTGGTCTCTTGGCGCAGGGCCTCGATCTCCCGCTGCACTTCCGCGATGTCGGCCTTGGTCGACA
>CAYGBY010000084.1:0-12791 GCA_964348115.1 uncultured Pseudomonadales bacterium | reverse complement strand
GCCGCAGGGCCTCGATCTCCCCCTGCACTTCCGCGATGTCGGCCTTGGTCGACAGCCGCAGGGCCTCGATCTCCCCCTGCACTTCCGCGATGTCGGCCTTGGTCGACAGGTTGCTGTTGAGCAGGCTGACCTGCTCGATGGCCAAGACCTCGGCCTGTTCCTCGCTAAACCCGTGCGCGGTCAGGTTCTTGACAAACTGATGGGTGTCGAAGGCGATGGCTTCACTCATGGGCTAGGATTCTAGAGCATTGCAAAACTGAAGTGTTTAAGAATCGATCACTTAGCTGCAAAGTCCGGCAGATCGCTAGGCGGCGCTGCGCACCTCGGGCGGGGAGGCGGCGGCGCCCGCCTGCATGGCCGCCGGGTTGGTGAACTGCAGGACGCCATCCTGCAGCAGGCCCTGCCGGGCCAGCTTGCGGTCCTCGATGTAGTTCTGCGTGTTGCGCCAAGGGTTTCTGTCGCCCTGCTTTGGGAACAGGTGCAGAGCGCGGGCGATGTATCCCGGCGTAAAGCCTAGGATCCAAGGCTGCGCGGCCATGCCGCGGTCTTCCTTGCGCAGGCGCGGGGTGCATTGCCGCACGCCCAGCCGCTGCATGTGGTTCAGCACCCGACAAACGTATTCCGCGGTGAGGTCCGCACGCAAAGTCCAGGAGGCGTTCACGTAGCCGAACACGTTGGCCAAGTTGGGCACGTCGGAATACATCATGCCCTTGTAGTTGAAAGTGTCCGGGAAGCGCACCGGCCGCCCGTCAACGCTGAACGCCACGCCCCCCAGCACCGCCAGGTTCAGCCCGGTCGCCGTAACCAGTATGTCCGCCTGCACTTCCTGCCCGGAAGCCAACCGCACGCCACTAGCGGTGATGCGGTCAATGGCGTCGGTGACCACTTCCGCCTTGCCGGCTTTGATGGCCTTGAACAGGTCAGCATCGGGAATGAGGCACAGGCGCTGATCCCAGGGGTAGTAGCTAGGGGTGAAGTGCTTGTCCACATCGTAGTCCGGTCCTAGGTGCTTGCGCACCAACCCCAGGAGCTTGCCCTTCACCGATTCCGGCGCCACCCGGGTGCGGTGGTAGATGTACTGCTGCCACAGCACGTTCTTCCAGCGCGTGATGGCGTAGGCGAGGCGATTCGGCAGCAGGCGGCGCAGCCAGTTGGCGACGGCGTCCTTCTCCGGGCGGGATATAACATAGGTGGGGGAGCGTTGAATCATGGTGATGCGCGCCGCCGCATCCGCCATGGCGGGCACTAGGGTCATGGCTGTCGCGCCGCTGCCGATGACCGCAACGCGCTTGCCTGCGTAGTCCAGATCCTGCGGCCAGAACTGTGGGTGGATCACTGGCCCCGCAAACTGCTCGATGCCCGGAAACTCCGGCCTGTAGCCCTCTTGGTAGCTGTAGTAGCCGCTGCACATGAACAGAAAGGCGCAGGTGAAGCGCAGTTGTTCGCCATTATCCGAATGCTTCACCAGCAGGGTCCACAGGGCCGCATCGGAAGACCAGGCGGCGGAGATGACGCGGTGCCGAAAGCGCACATGGGGCATGACGCCGTGCTCCGCGGCGGCCTCGTGGACATAGGCGCGTATGGAGGGGCCGTCGGCAATGGACTTAGGGTTGTTCCACGGCTTGAAGCTGTAGCCGAAGGTGTGCATGTCGCTGTCGGAACGGATGCCCGGATAACGAAATAGATCCCAGGTGCCGCCTATGGCGGCGCGGTTCTCCAGAATGGTGAAGGTGCGCCCTGGGCAGTTCCGGCGCAGGTGGCAGGCCGCGCCGATGCCCGACACCCCGGCCCCGACGATGACCACATCGAAATGTTCAGCGTTGCAAGGTTCTGTGTTGGATTGACCCATGCTCCAGTCCAGCAGCGAAAGCAGGCTGCGCAGTTTGCGCCCTGCCGCCATGATTTTCAACGCCTGCGCCGGCTCAGCCGGAGCGACCTTAAGGTCACCCGCACGCCGTTGACCCCGCATTGCCGCCGGTCGCCTTCGCGTGGCCGCAAAGCCATCTCCGCCCGCAACAGAGGGCGCTGGGCGAACGCGACTTGTCCAGAGGTTCCCCAAGGGTTGCGCGAGCCGGACGGTTCCCAGCGCTTCGCCACTTTAAATAGGCCCACGCCATCAGAAGCCGGGCGATGCGCCCGTTGCCATCTTGGAAAGGAGGCGGATACGGAATTACGCCCAATTGGCCGAGCAACGGCCAAACGGCGGGCTGGGTTAAACTGCAACGCAGCCCCTAGCCATGCGGAATGTTTCCCATGCCCAGACAATTTCCACGCACCCGCTTAAGGCGCATCCGCGCCCACGGCTTCTCCCGGCGCCTGATCAGCGAAACTAGGCTGGCGGTGCATGATCTAATCTACCCGATGTTCGTCATTGAAGGTAAGGATCGGTCCACCCCGGTGGCATCCATGCCGGGCATCGAGCGGCTGTCCATCGACCGCTTGGTCCAGGAGGCGGAGGCGGTGGCCCGGCTGGGCATTCCGGCCATTGCGCTGTTTCCCAACGTGGATGGGGCGCTGCGCAGCTTGGATGGGGCGGAAGCCCACAACCCGGAGGGGCTGATTCCCCGCGCAGTGCAGGCGGTGAAGCAGGCCACGCCGGAACTGGGGGTGATCACCGATGCCGCTCTGGACCCCTACACCACCCATGGACAGGACGGCATCATCGACGCGCAAGGTTATGTGGTGAACGACAGCACCGTCGCGGCGCTGTGCAAACAGGCCAACGTGTGCGCCGCCGCCGGCAGCGACATCATCGCGCCTTCAGACATGATGGATGGCCGCGTGGGCGCCATCCGCAGCGCCTTGGACAGCCATGGCCACAGCAACACCTCCATCATGGCCTACGCCGCCAAGTACGCATCTTCCTACTATGGCCCTTTCCGGGAGGCGGTGGGCTCCAACGCGACCCTAGGCGGCGGCGACAAGCGCACCTACCAGATGGATCCGGCCAACAGCGACGAGGCCCTGCACGAAGTCGCCCTGGACTTGGACGAAGGCGCCGACATGGTGATGGTGAAGCCCGGAATGCCCTATCTGGACATCATCCGCCAAGTGAAGGATCAGTTCGGCGCCCCCACCTTCGCCTATCAAGTGAGTGGCGAATACGCCATGCACATGGCCGCAGTGCAGGCCGGTTGGCTGCCGGAAGAAGCGATTCTGGAATCCCTGCTATGCCTTAAACGCGCCGGCGCCGACGGCATCCTGACCTATTTCGCCAAATGGGCGGCCAGCAAGCCGGAAACGCTGCAAGGCTGAAGCGCCTAGTCCAGCGTCATGACCGCGCCCGTCTCCACGCCGCCAGCAAGCCGGAAACGCTGCAAGGCTGAAGAGCCCGCAGATTGGGTAAGGGGACCTCTGAACAAGTCGCGTTCGCCCAGCGCCTCCGCGCCTCCAGGAACGCCTCGACTTCCCCCGAAAATGACAGATTCTTTCGTTTTTTTGTTGGGCTACGTCCGAATCTGGCGCATGGGGCCCCTAAGCTGTCCTCGATGCCGGCAGATGCCAACGGGAAGCGCCGTCTCCTAACGCCGCCTCCAACATTCTCACGGGACTAACTCATACGGGCAAACCAACCATGCTCAGCGACTACGAACGACACCTACTGCTTTCCTGCCTAGCCAACGCCATCGGCACCATAGATCTTAATGGCAGGGAAGCACGATGCCTATCCGAATGGGCGATTGAGATGGCTGACTATGATGTGACAATAGAATTCGCGCTGCGAGAATTTGGTAAACGGCTTGGTGCTCCGTGGCAAAAGCCCGCCGACACACCGAGACTGATGAGTCGCCCGCCTGTTCAGGTGAGAGCAGCGAGAATACTGCGCATAGTTGAACGGAAAGACGAAGCCCGGTCGGCCTCACAAACCTCTTGATTCGTACATATATGTACGGACACCATGACGGGTGACGAATTCGTGCACCGCGTTCAGCCCGTTGGCCGAAAACGTGGGGTCGCGGTGCGATTCGAAAGCCGGGCAGGCAAAGGAAGCCACGGGCGGCTCCACTACGGGGCGCACTTCACAACGGTGAAGGACCGGCGAAAGGAAGTCGGGCCGGGTCTTCTGACGGCGACGCTCCGGCAGCTTGGACTTCGGCGTGAAGATCTGGAATAGCGGCGGAAGCAGGATGAAGGCGTGACAAGGGCGCTGAAATGGCCAACCAGGATGGTGCGGCAGGACAACGGTTCGTTCCTCGCTTCCTTCCCGGACATCCCGGAGGCCCTTACCGAAGGGGAAACTGAAGCCGAGGCGCTGGCGTTGGCGCAGGATTGCTTGGTCGCTGCGCTTGGCGGCTACGTTGCGGATCGGTGCGCCATTCCGTGGCCGTCTCCGGCGCGTGGTCGTGTCACAATTGCCTTGCCTGCGCTCGCCGCCGCGAAGATCGCGCTGTATGGTGCGATGTACGCCGAAGGGGTTGGAAACACCGCACTAGCCGAACGGCTTGGTCTCTCCGAAGGGGCGGTACGCCGGCTGTTGGACATTGACCACCGTTCGCACATTAGCCAGATCGAAACGGCGCTTCAGGCATTGGGTCGGCGCCTGACGATCGCGACGCAGGCGGCTTAGACTGTGCGGGCCTAACGAGACCGGCGTCACAGGAGGACGCTTCAGCTTTGCAGCATCTCCGGCTTGCTTGCCGTCCACTTGGCGAAATAGGTCAGGATGCCGTCGGCGCCGGTGCGCTTTAGGCGTAGCAGGGACTCCAGGATCGCTTGCTCCGGCAGCCAACCGGCTTGCACCGCAGCCATGTGCATGGCGTATTCCCCACTCACCTGGTAGGCGAAGGTCGGGGCGCCGAAGCCATCCTTCACCTGGCGGATGGTGGAAACTGTCTGGGCATGGGGGAATACTCCAGATGGTTGGGGGCTGCGTTGAAGATTAACCCAGCCGGAGCATCCCGCCGCGGGCCACCAAGGATTGGGAAAGGCCCAGGGTCCCCTTCGTCAGATGGTCAGCTTCAGCGCCAGGCTGTAGCTGACGCCGGGCTTGTAGCTTTCGTAGACCAGCCCGCCCTGGGTCCAGTCCACCTTTTCGTCGAGCAGGTTCTTGACCTTCAGCTCCGCCTCCAAATCGCGGTTGAATTTGCGGAAGCTGCAGCGCAGCAGGAAGTCCAGTTGGCCGCGGGCCTCCTCTATGATGTTGGGGGCGTTCTCGGCGCCCACCAGCACGATGCGCTCGCCAGTGTAGTTGTAGGCCAGCGAGCTTTCGATGCCGCGTTCGTAGTTGACGTAGCTGAGGATCAGGTTGCCCAGGATGTCGGACTGGCCGGTGAGGTCGCGCTCGTTCTCAAACAGCCTGGCGATGCGGCGGGAGCCGGTCACCGGCACGTCCGCGGCGGTCTCGCCCTCGCCGAACAGCACCACCTCGGAGTTGATGAACGACAGGTTGGCGTTCAGGGTGAAGGGGTTCCAGTGCGCGCCCCAGCCGAACCAGTCGTCGAACGGCAGGTCTTTGCGCAGTTCCAGCTCCAGGCCGTCGAGTTCCGCCCGCTCGCCGTTGAACCAGGTGAAGATGTCGTTCTGCGCCTGCACCTTGCCAATTTCGATGGGGTCATCGAACTCCTTGCGGAACAGGCCCACGGACAGGCTGTCGGCAAAGCCGAAGTACCACTCCCAACGGGCGTCATAGCTCTTCAATGTGGCCGGCTGCAGGAATACGTTGCCTCGGTACAGGTTGGAGTCCTCCGGGTTGCGGATGGTGGTGCCGGTGATCTCCAGCAGGCTGGGCCGGTTCACGGTTTCCGAGTAGGCCAGCCGCACCTGCATGTCGTTGACGAACTCGAAGGTCAGGGAAACCGCCGGCAGGCTGTCCTTGTGCTTGCGCCGCACGGCGTTGCTGGCGCCCGCCTCCGTGTTGCCGCCGTAGGCGTCCGCGAACAGGGTGGTGTCCTCCTGCCGCAGGCCCGCGGCCAGACGGATGCGCGGGGTCAGCTGGGCATCCACCCCGGCGTACCAGGCCGCGGTCTCTTCGCCGGAATCCGCAAACGGGAAGATGCCGCTGGCGTTGGCGGCGCCGGCGGAGAAGTCCCGCACGTCCAGGTAGCGCTTGCCCCAGTTGTCCAGGCCGAATAGCTGGCGCGGCCACATCAGGGCGATGTGGCTGGGGGCGAAGGAGGTCAGGTCGAAGCGAAAGAAGCGGGACTTGCTGGCCCGCACCCGCTCATAGTAGGCGCCGCCGCCCTTCAGGGTGATGTCCGCACCGCCAATGGAGAAGGGAATTTCCAGATCTGCGCCATATTCCTCTATTTCATCGCGCAACTTGGAGAAGGTGCGGTCCGGGGCCTGGAAAACCTCCCGCAGGTCGCCGGCGGCTTGGCGGCTGGGCGTGACCATCTCCTCAAGACCCTGGGCGTTCTCCGCATAGGTGAAGGTGCGGGTGTCCGGCGCATCCCGGGTGGCGGCGCCATCCACCGCCCGCCAGAAGACGCCGGCTTGGTCGCTGGCGCCGATGTTGAAGTAGTGCTCCCCCTTTAGTTGAGTGGAGCGGATGTAGTTCTCGGTCCACTGCAGGCGGTAGCTCACCACCCTGGTGCCGGAAGTGACGTCGTCCTCGCTGGACAGGCCCCGGTACTGCTGGGTCTCGTCGTCGGTTTGGCGCAGGATGACTTGGGAGAACTGCACGGAATGGTCGTTGTTGAACTCCAGGCCCAGGTTGACGAAACCGCTCCAGTTGATGGTCTGGCGGGTGGTGAACTGGCGGTAGTCCACGGTCTGGGTGCTGCCGCCGTCAACGCCGGTGAACTCGTAGCGGCGGAAGTCCTTGTCGCGGTTCTGGTAGTCGTTGCTGTACTTGCCGGCGGCCAGCAGGCCCAGGGACATGCCGTTGCTGAAGTCGTGGCGGTAGCCCAGCTCGCCGTCGCCGGTCCAATTGGGCTTCAGCTTGTCCTTCTCGCGGATGTGCCAGAAATTGTAGAAGCTGGCGCCAAGCCCGGCGCTCTGCGGCCAGGGGGTGGCCTCGAACGCCTCGCTGGACAGCAGCTTGATGTTGTCCGGCACATTGCGGGTGCCGTCGTCAAAGCCCCAGTTGTCCAAGCCGCCGCCGTGGTGGGAGAGACCGTCGCCGCCGGTGGTCACGGAGTTGCCGCCGCCCTGCACCTTGACGGAGGCGTAGTTCTCCTCCGGGGTGGCCTTGGTGCGGATCATCACCACGCCGCCGCTGAAGTCCCCCGGATAGGCCGGCGAAAAGGTCTTCTGCACCAATAGGCTGCGCACGATGCTGTTGGGCACGATGTCCAGCGGCACAGTTTTCTGGAAGGGCACTGGGGAGGAGATGCGGGCGCCGTCCAGGAGGGTGGAGGAATAGCGCTCGCCCAGGCCACGCACATAGACGTATTTGCCGCCCACCAAGCTCAGCCCCGTAATCCGGGACAGGGCATCCCCCACGCTGGTGTCCGCCAGCAAGGACAGGGCCTCCGCATCCAGCAAATTGGAGACTTCCGAAGTGGTGCGCTTCTCGTCCGGGATGAACCGGCCCAACACCACCAGCTCCTCGATGGGGCCGGAGGAGGCGATGGCCGGGCCGGCTTCTTCCTGCCCCTCATCCTGGGCCAATACGGCCCCTGCAGCCAAGGCCAACCCAACCAAAACCGGCAACTTTCCCTTCATTCGGTCGTCCATCATCATTGCGTTCTCGCTTGCCCCGTTCGCCCGGCCATTCCGACATTCCCTGCAGCATCGCCGCGTAGGCGGAAACCAGCCGTTGCGCGCTGGACCGCTGGATCTCGCAGCATCCCCCGTCTAGTTGACGCCCACCGTCCAGCCGGCGCCCCAGTTGGCCACATCGGAACCGATGACGGAAGCGCCAGCGCCGTCAAACTGGCTTGGCAGCGACACGGGCGTCGGCGTCGAGCCGTCCTGGGTGACATTCCGGGCGCCGTCCAGGAAAGCCTGCACGGCAGCCACATCGTCGCCTTCGTTGACGGTCTCGCAGGCTAGGCCAACAGCGGAGAATTGGATGCGCGTGTTCAGCAGGTTCAGTGATTCTCCTTGCACGCGCAGGCAGTTGCTGGCGCCGGACAGCATGGAGTTGTACAGGTGCAGCCCCGTGCCGCGACGCAGGCGGATGGCCCGCTCGCCGACATTGCCAACCATGGTCATATTGGCGATCCAGGGTTCCGATATGGGCGTCGCCTGCTCATCGCCTTCGCGATTGTCCGCCTCGATCATGTTGTCGCCGACGCCCTCGGTCTGCTGGATGTGCAGGTACTGGATGCTGCCCCGCCAGCCATCCGTCCAGTCCAGGCTGTCGTCGGCGTTGCCCACCAGCACCAGGTGGCTGGCGTTGACGGTGCCGCCGAAGAACTCCACGCCATCATCGAGGTTGTTGTAAACCTGCACGTAATCCACCACCGTGCCGTCGCCAACGCCTTGAAAGGCGATGCCGTTCAGCTGGTTCTCCGGGTCCACGTTGGCGCCGGCGAACTTGACCACCACATAGCGCAACACGCCGCTGGAGTCGTTTGCATCCGCCCCGCCGAACAGGCCGGAGTTGGCCTCCCCCTCCTTCACGCAGTCCGCGGCGCCCCCTGCAGCGCCTTCCGGGCAGTCGTTGATGGGGGCGTTGCCGTTGATGACCAAGCCGCCCCAAAGGCCTTGGGTGTTGTCCGGGTTGGCGATGCCGCCGGTTACGTCAGCCGCCGCAGTGAGGGTCACCGGCTGGTTGCGGGTGCCGTTGGCGCGAATCTGCGAGCCGCGCGAGATGACCAGGAAGTCCTCCGGATCGTCGCCGATGATGGTGACGCCGGCGGCGATGTCCAAGGTGGCGGAATCTATGTTGTCGCCGCCGATGGTCACCTTGCCGTCCAGCACGTAGTAGGCGCCGGCGGTCAGCGACAAGTCACTGGTGTAGTCGCCGGCCAGCTGGCAGGTCTGCCGGCCGCCAATGGTCGCCACCTCGCTGGTGCCCAAGGGGCAGTTGAAGGCTACGGCGGCGTCGGGCATGCCCACGGTCCAGCCGGCGGACCAGTCGTTGTCCGCATTCTCCACTGCGCCGATGAAGGTGGCGGCCTCGAAATCGGCGTCGCCGGCAAGGTCCGCCGCCAGCACCGCACGGCCTTCCTTGGAGACATTGCTGCGCTCCAGAAGGCCATCGATGGCGGCCACGTCATCACCCTCCACGACGGTGGGGCAGTCGAAACTGACGCCGTCAAACTGGATGCCGCTGCCTAGCTGGTTCAGGGAGTCGCCCTGGACGCGCAGGCAGCTCTCGCTGCCCTGCACGGCGGAGTTGTACAACGCAAGGCCGGTGCCCCGGCGCAGGCGAACGGCGCGCTCGCCCGGATTGCCCTTGATGGTCATGTTGGCGATGCGCGGCAGGGAGCGCGGGCTGGCCGTCTCGTCGCCTTCCCGGTTATCCGCCTCGATGCCATTGTCGCCGGAGTCGTCAGCCTGGTCGATGACCAGGTACTGGATGCTGCCCCGCCAGCCGTCGGTCCAGTCCAGGGAGTCGTCCGCATTGCCGGTCAGCACCATGTGCGTGGCGCTGACCGTGCCGCCGAAGAACTCCACGCCGTCGTCGAGGTTGTTGTGCACCTGCACGTAGTCCACTTCCGTGCCCGAACCCACGCCCTGGAAGGCGATGCCGTTCAACTGGTTCTCCGGATCCACGTTGGCGCCGGCGTACTTCACCACAACATAGTTGAGCCTGCCGCTGGAGTCCGCGGGGTTGTCGCCGCCGAACAGGCCGGAATTGGCCTCGCCCTCCTTCACGCAATCCACGCTGCCGCCTGCGGCGCCTTCCGGGCAGTCGTTGATGGGTGCGTTGCCGTTGATGACCAGGCCGCCCCACTCGCCGCGGGTGGTGGCGATGTTTGCATTGCCGTTCAGGTCGGAAAGGCTGGTGAAGGTGATGGGCGCGGTGCGGGTGCCGTTGGCGACGATGCGGGAACCCCTTGAGATGACCAGGAAGTCCACGTCCGTGCCGCCGAAGATGGTTGCGCCGGCCTGAATGGTCAGGGTCGCGGCGTCTTCGTTGTCGCCGCCAATGGTCACCTTGCCCACCAGTTCATAGAGGTTGTTGCTGGTCAGCAGCAGGTCCTGGGTGACCGCGCCGGACAGCTGGCATACGCGCTTGCCGTCCACCGTGCGGCTGGAGACCGAGGTGCCGTCCGGGCAGCCAAAGTCCGGCTGCGTGGCGCGGCTGACGGAGCCGGGATAGACCCAGCCGGCGGACCAGTCCTCCGCACCGAAGGCGCCGATGAAGTCGGTGTTGTCGAAGAAGGTGTCGCTTAGCGCCACGGGATCTACTTGGGCGCCGTTTTGGGAGACGTTTACGGCGCCATCCAGATGGGTTCTCACGGCGCCGTCGTCGTCCCGATCATGGGTTTGGGCGCAGGCTAAGCTGACCCCTGCGAAGGTCAGGTCCGTGCCCAGCAGGGCGCGGCTTTCGCCATCCACCCGCAGGCAGCGTCCCGAACCATCGACAAAGCTGTTGCGCAGCGCCAAGCCCGTGCCGCGCCGAATGCGCAGGGCGCGCTCGTCGGCTTTGCCGAACACGCTCATGTTGGCGATGCTGGGGTTGGAGCGGGGCAGGGCGTTCTCGTCGCCTTCCCGGTTGTCGGCCTCGATGGCGTTGTCGGCGCTGTCCGTCTGCTCGATGTAGAGGTACTGGATGCGCCCGGTCCAGCCATCGGTCCAATCGAGGGAGTCATCCGCATTGCCGGTGAGCACCACATGCTTGGCGTTGACCGCGCCGCCGAAGAACTCCACGCCATCGTCGAGGTTGTTGTGCACCTGCACGTAGTCCACCATGGTGGCGTCCCCCACCGCTTGGAAGGCGATGCCGTTGAGCTGGTTCTCCGGGTCTACGTTGGAGCCGGCGAAACGCACGCTGACATACTTCAGCACGCCGGAGTTGTCCTGCGCGTTGTCGCCGCCGAACAGGCCCGAGTTGGCCTCGCCCTCCTTGACGCAAGCCTCGCTGCCCCCGGCGGCCCCTTCCGGGCAATCGTTGATGGGGGCGTAGCCGTTGATCACCAAGCCACCCCACAGCCCGCGGTCGTTGTCCTCCGCCGTGCCCAGCACCTCCGCCTTGGCGGTCAGCAGGATGGGCTGTTCCGCCGTGCCCTCGGCCATCAGGGCGCAGCCCCGGTTGATGACCAGAAAGTCCGTGTTGCTGCCGCCAGCAATGACGCCGCCCGCGGCAACCTTCAGTTGGCAATCCGGCAGGGCGCCGCCGCTGCTCAGCGATGCGCCATTCGGCGCGGTCACGCGCAACGCGCCGCTGGCGATTTCAAAGATGTAGTCATTGCCCAGCACCAAGCCGGATGGATCCAGCTCTCCGTCGCTCAAGGCGGCTACGTCGATGGTGTAGATGGGCTTGCCGCCGAAGGCCGGGTCCGCGGTCGCGCCGGAATCGCCGATGGCGGCCTGCAGGCGGTCCGGGATGATGCTGGCTACGGTCGTGCCGGCGGCGCCGCCACCATCGCCAGCGCCATCGCCGCCGTCACCTCCGCCGCCATCATCTCCTCCACCGTCATCACCTCCCCCGCCGCCGCCTTCGACCGGCACTTCAATCACCACGGCGCCCGGCGATGCGTTGTCCGCAGAAACGCCACAAGCGGCGAACAAGGCCGCAACCACGGCCAGCACGGCCATTCGGCAAAAATCCACCACTTCCTGAAACCCTCTGCGTTAGTTCACTTGCCCAGAGTGCGGGGCGGCGCAGTCCTGCAACGCCAACCCGCCATCGGCGGCGTAAGGTAGGGAGACTGGGTGACAAAAATATGTCCATTTTGTGATGAATTTATGACAGGCGCAGAGGCATCGGGGCAGCGCCCAAGACCACCCCAAACCCGTCCACCAGCCCTCGGCAAAGCTTCGCGGCATCCAATGACCTTTCAGAAACATGCCTCTCAACATGCCTCAGCCAATGCTGTTTAATCGTCGGTTCTGGGAGGACGAGCTCCCCGCCCGTCTGGTTGAGGCCGCCGTCACCCACGTGCCCCGTTCCGCTCCGGGGGAGGGGGGAGTCAGGCTGAGGCAGGTTGAGAGGCATGGTCAGAAATTCTCTTTTAAGGGCAAGCACTTGGGGATGGTCCTGGGGAGAGCGCCTAACTGGGCTGCCTGCACAACACTCTGAAAAAATTCAAAAAAAAGTTTGCATCCGCCCATTAGGTTAGGTACATTTATCCGTAGGTTAAAAAAACCTAACTCCACAGACCGAAAAGGCGGTTGCAAATGAACCGGAAAAATCTTCGCAATCTATTGATTTCAGTACCCTTTGCCGCAGCTCTTGGGGCCTGCGCGAACGGTGGCCCCATGCCGGCCGACGCCACTCACTTCTGGCAAGCCGAAACCGCCAAGACGGAGCGGGACTACAAGCGCGACCAGTCCAGATGCGCGCAAAACCACCAAGTGGCGCCGGACGAGGCCATGCCGGCGGACAGCCTCTCTTTTGAACGCTACCGCAACTGCATGATCGAAAAAGGCTACGTACTGAGAACCTACTGAGGATCAGCGCCCCAGGGCGGCCAACAGGGCTGGACACCTTGGCGCCCCAGCGCCCAAGCGGAAGTGACCCCGAAAAAATGCTTTGGGCCAACAGGGGGGCAATCACGCATCAGGCCGCTCGTCGCCGGGTTGGGGGCGGCGCATCCGGCGCGTTATCAAGATGGCGGGTCAACTCCCCCGGCGTCGAATGCGCACCGCGGCGTTCAAGGAACTCGGACGCTGTCGCCGCAACTCCACTCCTTTGCGCTACCGCCGCAGCGATCCACTGGTCGAGCGAGACGCCATCTTCCCTAGGGAACCTCTGAACAAGTCGCGTTCGCCCAGCGCCCCGCTGTTTGCCG
>CAYGBY010000083.1:0-14375 GCA_964348115.1 uncultured Pseudomonadales bacterium | reverse complement strand
CATAGACAGCGTGCAGATAGAGCGCCGGCAACACGACGAACACGACCTCGATGCGCCGCTGTGTGGATGTCGGCGACAAGGGCCCGGTTCGTTCTACAGCGCATCCGCCAAAGCGGCGAAGAATGCGGCGCGGTGGGCGCGCCGCTCTGCATCTATGGCGTTGGGCCAAGCGGCGTGCTGGGTGATGACGATGTTGCGCGCCGGGTCTATCCAGATCATCTGCCCGAAGATGCCTAGGGCGCCATAGACGCCGTCATCGAACAGCCACCAATAGTAGCCGTAGCCGTCGTAGGCTGGCGAAGGGGTGGTGGATTCAGCCATCCAGCCCCGGGGCAGCACCCGCCGGCCCATTGGGGTGACGCCGCCGCTAAGGGCGAACAGGCCAATGCGGGCGTAGTCCCTTAGCGTGGCGTTGATGCAGCAGCCGCCATACTCTTGGCCGCCAGGGGCATCGATAAGCCAGCTTGCGTCCGCCTCCATGCCAAAGGGGCGCCAGACCTTGTGCGTCAGGTAGGTCGCCAGGTTGTTGCCGATGGCGGCCCGCAACAGCGCCCCGGCAATGCTGGTCTCCCCAGTGTTGTAGTTGAATTTGTCGCCCGCAGGCGCTTCTCTGGGCAGGGTGCGCATGTATTCGATCAGCGCCATGCCCCCGCCCGGGGCGCGGGCGGTGTCGGAATTGGGATCTGCGTAGTCCTCGTTCCAGGCCACCCCGGAGGACATCCGCAGAATGTGCCTGATGGTCACTTCGTCATAGGGGCTGCCCTTCAGGCGGGGTAGATAGTCCACCACCGCATCGTCCACGCTGCTGATGTAGCCGTCCTGAATGGCCGCGCCGATTAGCATGCTGACCACCGATTTGGCGATGGAGAAGGATATCCACCGGCTGCCTGGGTGGTTGCCAAGGCCGTAACGCTCCAACCGCACCTGCCCATCCTTCACGGCGATGAGGCCGGCAATGCGCTGGCTCTCCATGTAGTCCGCCACTGTGCGGCGCCCCCCGTCGTATTCATAGCTGAAGGACGGCGGAGCGCCCTCGCGCAACGGAAGCAGCGGGTAGGCATGGGGACCAGACTGAATTTCCCGGGTTGGGTAAAGGTCATCTACGGCCCGGTAGCCGATGATCTGCTGCTGCGGCGACCAGAACAGGATGCCCTCACCGCCATGCAGGTCCACCTCCTCGGCCCACCTGGCGCCGCCCGCCAGCCACAACGTCAGCAGCATCAATCCGCCTGCAAAACCCCGCCTCGCCGCCATGCCGCATCTCCTTGGTGCTTGGGCGCCCATGCCGCATGGGGCACCCTTGGGTTAGAATGGTCCACTTTCCAACAGCAAACCGCAATGGGGGAAGCAATGCCCAAAGACAACGACCTAAACGCCGATCTCTATGATCTCACCATGTCCACGGAGGCGGAGCCGCTGCTGGCGGCGGTTAAACAGCACATCCACCAAAACGTGGAACCCATCACCGAGGAGTTCTTCGCCCTCGGCGAAGGCCGCGAGGACCGCTGGAGCTGGGCACCCGGCCAACTTGAGCTTCTCCAAGGCGCCAAGAACAAAGCCAAGGAATCGGGCCTGTGGAACTTCTTCCTGCCCGATGCGGAGACCGGCGAAGGCCTGAAGAACCTGGACTACGCCTACATCGCAGCAGAGCTGGGCAAGAACCCGCTGGCTTCGGAAACGCTGAATTGCAGCGCCCCGGACACCGGCAACATGGAGGTGCTGGAGCGCGTCGGCACCGCGGAACAGAAGGAAAAGTGGCTGAAGCCCCTGCTGAATGGCGAAATTCGCTCCGCCTACGCCATGACGGAGCCGAACCTGGCCTCTTCAGACGCCAAGAACATCGGCACACGCGCCGTGCTGGACGGCGATGAGTGGGTCATAAACGGGGAGAAGTACTACATCTCCGGCGCTGGGGACCCACGCTGCAAGATCATGATCTGCATGGTCAAGACCAGCCCGGACGCACCCGCCCACAAGCAGCAGTCACAAATTCTGGTGCCCATGGACGCCCCGGGCGTGCAGGTCCTCGGCCCGATGCATGTCTTCGGCCATGATGACGCCCCCCACGGCCACATGCACCTGAAGTTCGATGACGTGCGGGTGCCCAAGGAGAACATTCTGCTCGGCGAAGGCCGCGGCTTTGAGATTTCCCAAGTGCGTCTAGGGCCGGGCCGCATCCACCATTGCATGCGCTCCATCGGCCAGGCGGAAAAGGCCTTGGACCTGATGGTGCGGCGGGGCCTAAGCCGGGAAGCCTTCGGCCGGCCCATCGCCCAACTGGGCAAGAACATCGAAGTGATCTCGCGCGCCCGCATCGAAATCGAGGCCATGCGCCTGATGGTGCTGCAGGCGGCCAAGGCCATGGATGTGCTGGGCAACCAGGAGGCGCGCATCTGGGTACACATGGTCAAGGCCATGGTGCCGGAGCGGGTGTGCCAGATCATCGACCAGGCCATTCAGATACATGGCGCCACCGGCGTCTCCCAGTGGACGCCCCTGGCCCAGATGTACACTGGCCAACGCACCCTGCGCCTGGCCGACGGCCCGGACGAAGTGCATCACCTAGTGGTGGGCCGCGCCGAATTGCGCAAGTACGGCGGGGCCGCCTGACCGCATATTGGGCCGAGCCCGCTTTATGGGCGACCGCAGCGACGGGTCCGTGGCGGCTTGGCGGAGCCTGTCCGGCCCTACCTGTCCCGAACCGGATTGGCGGCGATCTCCCGCTGGATTTCCCGCAGGCGCCCCTCGTCCAGCGGGTAGTGCCACAACAGGGGCATGGCGACGAACTTGAAGATTGCCGGGATGACCGAATAGGTGATCGCCAGCATGAGCAGGGCGAAGGGGGTATTGGTGGTGTCGAAGGGGTCGGCCAAGGAATTGAACCCGAACCAGATCACCACGTTGGCGCCGATCAGCAGGCCAAGCGCGTAAGCCAGCTTGCGCGCCATGAGCCAGATGGAGAAGTAGGCGCCGCCGCGCCGCTTGCCGGTGCGGGCGGCGTCGAGGTCCACGACGTCGGCGGCCATGGCGTAAGGCAGCGCGGACAACGCGCCGATGGACGAACCCTTCAGGCACATCACCAGGATGAAGAATAGGAACTTGCCCGTGGGAATGTCCTGGAAGTAGGCCACGGCGCCGGCATAGGCGCCTTCGGGCAGAAAGCGCAGGATGTTCTCCACCTCGAAGGGCGCAAACCACAGGGTGGGGGCGATGGCGATCAGGGGAATGAAACAGGACCAGAGCGCATACCAGCCAATGGCCGCCATGGTGGCCCGGTGCTTGCCGATGCGCCTGGAGAGCTTGAACCACAGCGGAATGGCGACGATTTGGGAGACAAAATAGGGGGCTAGGTAGAACCCGTATAGATCGCCAGCCAACAGCACGTGCTTGACGAAGAAGAAGCTCAGCGTATTGGTCATGGCCGAGCCGATGGTGGAGAAGAAGAAAATGATGATCAGCCGCCGATAGGGCGCGTTCTCCCACAGGGCCTGGAAGCCCTCCCGCAACGACAGCCGGGTGGCGCGGGTCTCCGTCACCTTGGGCTCCGGCACCGAGACCAGGGCGTTGATCACCAGAATCGGCATCAGCACAACGATGGCAAGCGACAGAAAGAACACGGCATCGATGGGCTTGGTGTAGCCAAAGAAGAAGATCACCGCCGGCGTGAAGGCGCCGATCAGCGAACCGGCAACCGTGAAGCCCTCCCGCCAACTGGTGATCAGGGTGCGCTCGTTGTAGCCTTGGGAGAGTTCTCCCCCCCAAGCGCTGTAGGGCACGTCCTTGATGGTGGCGCCCACATAGAGCAACGCCAGGGTGATGAGCAAATAGGGATAGCCCGAGTTGAACTCCAGGCCGAGCACCGACGTCGGGCCAAACTCGAATGGCGGCACCCACAGCAGCCATACACCCAGCAGAAACACCGGCGTGCCGAGCAGGAAAAAGGGCTTGCGGCGCCCCCAGCGGCTGCGCGTTCGATCCGACAGGAAGCCGATTGCCGGATCGGTGACGCCATCGAATGCCCGGGAGATCACCAGCATCAGGCTGACGAAGCCCAGGGACAGCCCGAACCCCTCCGCATCCGCATACACCGCCGGCAGATAGACCGCGAGCGGCAGGGTGGTCATGGACAGCGGCATGGCCGGCGCCCCATAGGAGGCCAAGACGGGCCAGGATAGCGTCCGGCGCCTTGCGCCAAGTTTGTCAGCGGCCATTCAGCAGGAGCACTCCCCAAATCTCTGCAACGGTCATGGCGCCTGCGGGCGGGTCAGTGCGGCGCACGGCATGAGCCAGCCTTTGCGGCGGACCAGTATAGCGCCCTGTTGGCAAGCGGGTATGGCGCTGGCGCAAAACGATCCTATAGTCGTTCGCAACCCGTTGAGCCATTAGGCGATTGCGCGGCCTGCAGCGCCTGACGCACGAGCGGAGTACTTGCTCGTTCGCAACCCGTTGCGCCATTGGGCGATTGCGCGAGAGTGAATAAAGGTTGCCGTCGGAGGTGCTGGGACTGGTAGAATTGCGCCGCGGCCTGCCGCGCCACTGCGACTTTGCCGGAGGAGTGCGCATGAGAAAGCTGATCGGCCTTGCGCTGGGCGCCGTCTGGGCGGTTTCCGCCGTTGGCGCACCGCCCCACGCCTCCACCTACGTCCCGCGCCCCGCTGAAACCACCCTGATTGCGGGGGCGGCCGTGCTCACCGGCACTGGGCAGCCCCTGGCGGCGGAGCGGGCCGATGTGCTGCTGCGCGGGGGACGCATCGTTGGCGTCGGCGTTCCCGATGCCTGGGCGGATGAGCCGCCACCGCAGCGCATCGTCCAAGGCAAGGGCAAATGGCTGACCCCCGGCATCATCGATGTCCACTCACACTTGGGGGTCTATCCCTCTCCTGGGGTGTCGTCCCTGGCGGATGGCAACGAAATGACCGCCCCCAACACCGCCGAAGTCTGGGTGGAGCACTCCGTTTGGCCGCAGGATCCGCAGTTTGGCTTGGCCTTGGCGGGGGGCGTCACCACGCTGCACATCCTGCCCGGCAGCGCCAACCTGTTCGGCGGCCGGGGCGTGACCGTCAAGAACGTGCCCGCGCGCACCGTGCAGGGCATGAAGTTTCCGCACGCCCCGCAGAGCCTCAAGATGGCCTGCGGCGAGAACCCCAAGCGAGTCTATGGCAATGAGCAGCGGATGCAGGCCCCCATGACCCGCATGGGCAATGTGGCCGGATACCGCGCCGCATGGATTAAGGCCGCAGCCTATCGGAAGGCCAGGCAAGCCTATGAGGCGGGCGAGGCGGAAGCGCCGCCGGACCGGGACTTGGCCCTGGACACCCTAGCTGGGGTGCTGGACGGGGAGATCCTGGTGCAGAACCACTGCTATCGGGCCGATGAGATGGCCGTGATGATGGACGTGGCGCGCGAGTTCGGCTATGTGGTCACCGCCTTCCACCATGCCGTGGAGTCCTACAAGGTGGCGGACCTGCTGGCCGAAGCGGGCGTCTGCTCCGCCATGTGGGCGGATTGGTGGGGCTTCAAGCTGGAGGCCTTCGATGCCATTCCGCAGAATGTCGCCTTGGTGGATGCCGCCGGCGCCTGCGCCATCGTCCACTCCGACTCGCCCGTCGGCGTTCAGCGCCTGAACCAGGAGGCCGCCAAGGCCATGGCGGCGGGGCGGCGCATGGGCATGGCGGTCGACGACTCCCGGGCCATGGCCTGGATCACCCTCAACGCCGCCAAGGCCCTGGGCATTGCCGATGAGACCGGCAGCATCGAGCCCGGCAAGGCGGCGGACCTGGTGCTTTGGGACAGGCACCCGTTCAGCGTATATGCGAAGGCGCAGAAGGTATGGATAGACGGGCACCTGCACTATGACCGGGAGGACCCCGCCCGACAGCGCGCCAGCGACTTCGATCTTGGCCAAACCATCCGCGGGGCGGACCTATGAGACCCATCATGAACGGCCCGCGGCAAGCCGCCGCGGCTGGGATGCTGGCGGCTGTTGCCTGGGCGGCGTTGGTGCAGGCGCAAGGCGCGACGGCTGCGGCGCAGCCCGCTCCGCCCGGTTTGGCCGTCATCGGCGGACAGCTGCACAGCATGGCCGCCGCGCCCCTTGACCGAGGGACCGTGCTCATCGCCAATGGCCGCATCGAAGCGGTGGGCGCGGATCTGCCCGCGCCGGACGGCTACCTGCGCATCGATGCCCGCGGCAAGGTGGTCACCCCAGGCCTGATTGACTCCTACAGCCATCTTGGCCTGATGGAGATCGAGCTGGAGCCCACCGCCAATGATGCGGCCTTGACGGAGTACGCCTCAGCGCCGGGCCTGGATGTCAGCTACGCCTTGAATCCAGCCTCCACCCTGATCCCCATCAACCGCATGGATGGCGTGACCCGCGCCATCAGTGCGCCGCTGCCTGGGGTTGACCCCCTGGCCGGCCTGGGCGCCGTGGTGGTTTTGGGCTTGGACGGGTTTCTGGCGGCGCCCCGAGTCGCCCTGTTTGGCCATATCGGCGCCCCGGCCGCGGCGTTCACAGGCGGCAGCCGGGCGGCGGCGCTGCAGCGCATTCAACGCGCCTTCGCCGAGGCGGCGCGCGTCAATCCCGCCCGCTACCGCGCCGGCCTGACCGACTACAGCCGCCACGACATGGCGGCGCTCAAGGCATTCCTGCGCTCCGGCCGGCCCTTGGCCCTGCATGTGGACCGGGCGGCGGACATCAGGCGCGCCCTGGACTTGGCGGAGGCCCACCAACTGCCTTTGGTGGTGCTCGGCGGCGCCGAGGCCTGGCAGTTGGGCGACGCGCTTGCCGAGGCCGGCGCAGCCGTGGTGGTGCGCGTCCACGACAACCTGCCCGCGGACTTCGACTCCCTTGGCGCCCGTCTCGACAACGCGGCCTTGCTGCACAAGGCGGGGGTATCCGTGGCTTTCACGGGTTCGGAAACCCACAATTTGCGCAATATGCGGCAAATGGCGGGCAATGCGGTGGCCCACGGGCTGCCTTGGCGGGCGGCTTTGGCCGCCATGACCAGGGCGCCGGCGGAAATTTGGGGCATGGAGGATGTGGGCGTCCTCAACCCGGGCGCCCATGCCGATCTGGTCATCTGGAGCGGTGACCCCTTGGAAGTGACCACCTGGGCGGAACAGGTCATCATTGCCGGCAGGCCCATGCCCATGCGCTCCCGCCAGACCCGCCTGTTTGAACGCTACAGGGACCTGAGCAAACCTTACGGCCACCGCTAAGAAGGATGGGACCCAACATCAAGGTCAGGGACGCCTGCAGTGCGCTTGGCGAATCAGTTCGCCTCGCAAGCGAAGTCGCCGCACCGGGGACAACGCCTTGAACCGACCGGGCCAGCGCGGAAAGCCGATCAATCCGCAGGGCCGCAGCGGAGCGGGCCGCCGGCGCAGCGCCAGCGCCGCAAGCAACGGCGGAATGCGCAGCGCCTTGGTGAAACCGATGGCGTTGCTGCTGCTGCTGACGCCGATGTTCATATTGGGCGCGGCGGCCGGAATGCCAGGCTCGCTCGAACCCAATGCAGCCGCATCCCATGCGCCCGATCCCCAGCAGCTATTCAATGACAATTGCGACCGTTGCCATCAGGGGAATGTGCCCCGGGCGCCGCATCTGGTGACCTTTCAACTACTCGGCAGCGACGCCATCCACGCGGCGATGGCCGAGGGATCCATGCGCGAATACGCCAAGCACCTAAGTCCGCAAGCGCGACGGGCGCTGGCCGACTTTCTGGGCGGCGCCCTTGGGGAGCGAACGCCCACGCGGATGTGCGCGCCTCCGGTGCAGCATCGCACCGGAAGCGCGCCGCAGTTGCAAGGGTGGAGCCTGACGCTGGCCGGCACCCGCTTCATCCCCGACGCCGTGGCCGCCCTGGCCGCCGCGGACGTGCCCCGCCTGCGCCTCAAGTGGGCATTCGCCTATCCGGGCGCCACGCGGGCGCGCAGTCAACCGAGCGTCGCGGCCGGCGCCGTCTACGTGGGCAGCCAAGACGGGGCTGTCTACGCCCTGGATCTCGGCACCGGCTGCGCTTTCTGGGCCTACCAGGCGGATACCGAGGTGCGCTCCGCGCCCAGCCTCGACGACGCGGGTGAGACGGTCTATTTCGGAGACATTCGCGGCAACGTTTACGCCATTCGCGCCGCCGATGGCGAACTGCTGTGGCGGACGCTGGCGCACGACCATCCGGACGTCACGCTGACGGGTTCCCCGCGCCTGCATGGCGACCGCCTCTACGTGCCGCTGTCTTCCAAGGAGTGGGCCAGCGCCGCGGACCCCGCCTATCCCTGCTGCACCTTCCGCGGCGGGGTGGTGGCCATGGCAGCGGCCACCGGCGAGATTCTGTGGACGGCGCACTCCATTGCCGAGCCTGCGCGGGAGGCGGGCGTCAACGCCATCGGCGCGAAACGCTACGCGCCCGCCGGCGCGCCGGTCTGGAACAGCCCGACCATAGACGTCAAGCGCAATCGCCTGTATGTCGGAACCGGGGAGGCCTATACGTCGCCCGCCGCCCCCACCAGCGATTCGGTGCTTGCGTTCGATCTCGACAGCGGCGAACTGCTCTGGTCGCACCAGTCCCTAGCCGGGGATGCCTGGAATATGTCGTGCTTTATCGGCGGCGGGCCGAACTGCCCGGAGGAGGATGGCCCCGACCTCGACATCGGCGCGCCGCCCATGCTGGTGGCCCGGCCCAACGGCAAGGATCTGATAGTTGCGGGCCAGAAATCCGGCCACGTATTCGCTCTCGACCCGGACGCGAATGGACAATTGGTGTGGAAAAAGCGGATCGGCCGCGGCGGCTTCGCCGGCGGCGTGCACTGGGGCATGGCGGCGGGTGAAAACCGCATCTACGCCCCCAACGCCGACACAGTTTTCAGCGGCCGCTTCAAGGGCGAGCGCAAGCCGGGCCTGTTCGCGCTGCGGCCCGCCACCGGCGAAACCCTCTGGTTCACGCCGGCGTCCGATGTCTGCGCGCCTGAAGACCGGCCGGAATGCGACCCGGGGCTGTCCGCTGCCGTCACGGCCATCCCCGGCGTCGTGTTCGCCGGCGCCTTCGACGGGCATTTGCGCGCCTACTCCGCTGACAGCGGCAAGGTGGTGTGGGATTACGACACAAACCGAACGTTCGAAACGGTTTCCGGCGCGGCGGCCAAGGGAGGATCGATCGAATCCGACGGCCCGGTGGTCGTGGACGGCCATGTCCTAGTCAACTCCGGCTACCTGTTCGGCGGCCGCATGGCGGGAAACGTGCTGCTTGCGTTTGCCGTCGGGCCGGATTAAGAAAGTTGCGGAAGTCAGGCTAGAATGCGCGGCTGCAATTCGAATTCACCCCATGTCTGACCCACAACTGCGCAAGATTCGCGTCAACGGCGTGCAGCTTGCCTACTTTGAGCGCAACCAGCCCAAACCTGGGCAGCCCACGCTGCTGTTCGTCCACGCCACCGGCTTCCACGGACGCATTTGGGACCGCATCATCGAGCCCTTGCAGGGCCATCACAGCATCGCCCTGGAGCAGCGCGGCCACGGGCGCAGCGAAAAGGTGAAGATCCGGCATTGGAAGGTGGTGGGACAGGATGTCGCGGCGGTCATCCGCACCCTGGACCTGAAGGACATCATCGGCGTCGGCCACTCCATGGGCGCCCATGCGCTGGTGCAGGCGGCGGCCGACACCGGCGCCCTCGCCCGCCTGATGCTGCTGGACCCCACCATCATGGCCCCGGAGCAGTACCAGGGGCCCCTACTGCCCTTGGAACGCGGAGGCGGCGTGCATCCAGCGGCGAAGCGGCGCAACCACTTCGCCTCCGTCGAGGAGATGATGCACAGGCTGGCGACCAAGAGCGCCTTCCCCTTGTTCGACCCCCGGGTATTCCGGGACTACTGCCAGCACGGCCTGGTGCCTGCCGCCAACGGCGGCCTGCAGCTGGCCTGCCCGCCCGAGATCGAGGCGTCTGTCTACATGGCGTCCCGCAGCAATCCGGACATCCTGGCCAGCGTCGCCGCCCTGGACCTGCCCGTGCTGGTGGTGCGCGCCAAGGCCCCGGAAGGCGAGCGCGGCATCATGGATTTCGCTTCATCCCCCACTTGGCCGGGACTGGCTGGGCAGTTCAGGCGCGGCCGGGAGATACACCGCCCAGACATCACGCATTTCATCCCCATGCAGATTCCAGATGAAGTCAGCGCCCTGATAGCCGCGGAAATCGAAGCCTGGCGCCAGGAAACCGACAAGCCCCCAAAGAGTATCCTTTCACCTAGGAAGCCGCTTGATCGAACTGTGCCGCAATAGGTACTGAGCCGTACACATGCCGGACATATCGGGTCATCAGATACATCCCATACGTTCGTCCGCGATGCGATGGCTGCCTCATTCGCGGCCGCGCTGTGACGGAACGCAAGCATGCGATTGACGCGGCGTCACTCAGAGCCAACCCGTTGAGGGCGTTGCCGGCGCACTTGCGGCCCGACCGCTTCACGCTGTTGACAGCCGCCATCGCCGCGCTCGGCGCCGCCCTGGTGCTGGGGCGCGTGCTGCCCTTCGGAGTGTTGGTGAACTCGGATTCGGCGCATTACATTGCCGCCGCCCGGAGTCTGCTGTCCGGGGAGGGCTTTCTCCGCTTCGAAGGATCTCCCTTTAGTACTTGGCCTCCCCTCTACCCCCTGCTGTTGGCTGCGGCCAGCCTGGGGACATTCGATCCCGTCGCCGTCGCCGGTCCCCTCAACGCAATCCTCTTCGGATTGACCGTATTCGTCGTGGGGCGCTACCTGCAGCAACGTCTGGCGTCCCGGCTCCTGGCGGCATGGGGCTGTCTCGCGACGGCCCTAGCGGTCCCTCTGTTGGAATGGTCGTCGTACGCGGCATCCGAGCCGCTTTTCATCCTGCTGGCGATACTCGCCCTGGTCCAGACCGACAGGTTCCTAGCCGATGGCAGGCACCGTACCCTGGTCTGGGCGGCGGCGTTCAGCGCACTCGCCTGGCAGACCCGGTACGTCGGCGGCGCCGTTCCGGCTTTCTGTGGGTTGTTGCTTCTTTTTTTCCCCCCCGCAGGAGTCCGGGCTCCCTGGCCCGGAGGGTGAGACGCGTCGCGGCCTACTCGTTGATCACGGCGGCGCCGATGGCCCTGTGGCTGCTGCACAATTTCTTAGCCGCCGGAAGGTTCACCAATCACCCGCCGCCTAAGGACTATCCTGTGCCGATGATGCTGCGGGATGTTGTCGAGATCCTGTGGAGCTGGGCGCAGACCAATACCGCCGCGGCCCTGGCGCCATTCGTCTGCGTTCTTGTCGTAGTGCATTGGAGACGATTGACTGTGGCCGACTGGCGCCCTTTCTGGCTGTTCGGGGGCTTTGCGCTGACCTACATCATCCTGTTCATTGCGATCATATCGCTTCTGGTCGGCATCTATCTGGAACAAGGCGTAGGGGAGAGACTCCTGACTCCTCTGTATATTCCACTCCTGATGGCCGGCGTACTCGCGCTGGACCGGGTTCTCCGCCATGAATGGGAGAGGAGGCCGCCGGGAAGCATCAGCAGCCGGCCGGTCTTTCGAATCATGATGCCGGCAAAGACGGGAAGCGCGCTGGCCGCCATCGTGGTGATCACTCTTTCCCTAGGGGTGGCGAGCCAGATGGCTTCGAACGTCTCCACAATTGCCAAAGAAAACCGCGGCGATCTGGCCCGCGGTATCAACAGGCCGCGCTGGACCGGTTCAGAAACGCGGCGATACGTCCGGCAAAACCTCGTTTGGACGCAAATGTACAGCAACTTGCCGGGGCCCTTATCCATTCACATTGGCAAAAACCAGAAGTTCGCGCCTTGCCATAGACTCGACCATGGACTCACGGCGTTTCGCGCCAGAATGGAACGGGTCCAGAGTCAGGATGGCGCTTATGTGGTCTGGTTCACAGCAGAGTGGATTCAATATCGCTACGACTATGACGAGGCCGATTTGCGGTCATTTCCGGGCCTGGAGCCGGTGGCGGAGCTGGCGGACGGCATCGTGTTCAAGGTGGCAAGGTGAAAAGGGGCTGCGCACCCGCTCGAACCCGCATCGGCCAGTGTTTGCGCCGGAGGTCCGGCGCGTCGTGACGGGCGCCATGGGCTCGGGTCCGGCGCTGGCCCTGCGCTATGGCGCATTCGCCGCGCTGGCCGCTGCGGCCAACCTCGCGACGCAGGCCCTGAGCCTCGTGCTGTATGCCGGCCGCCACGATCTGCACATGGCGATGACGGCGGGCACCCTCGCCGGCCTGTTCGCCAAGTACGCGCTCGACCGCCGCTGGATCTTCCGTGGCCTGCCCGCCTCGCCGTGCGGTCGCTCGCGGGAGTTCGCCCTGTATGCGCTGACGGGCGTGCTGACGACCTGTCTCTTCTGGGCGACGGAGCTGACGTTCGCGGCCATGGGCGACGCACGCTGGCTGCCCGTCGCGGGGGCCGTTCTCGGACTGTCCGCCGGCTATGCGCTCAAGTACCGGCTGGACCGGCGCTTCGTCTTCCGGGGAGCGGGAGCATGAAGCTCTCCGGCTGGGGCCGGCATCCAGTGCTCGACTGCCGGGTCGAGCGCCTTCGCGACGCCGAGGCGCTGCCCGCCCTGCTCCGCCGCGGCGACGCCCTCATCGCCCGGGGCAACGGCCGTTCCTACGGCGACGCCGCGCTCAACCCGGACCTGACGCTCTGCATGCTCGGGATGGACCGGATGCAGGCGTTCGACGCGAAGACGGGCCTGTTGACCTGCGAGGCCGGCGTGCTGCTCGCCGACATCCTGGACACCTTCGCGCCGCGGGGCTGGTTTCCGCCGGTGGCGCCGGGAACCCGGTTCGTCACCGTCGGCGGCATGATCGCCGCGGATGTGCACGGCAAGAACCATCACCGCGACGGGACCTTCGGCGCGCACGTCGAGTCGCTGGTTCTGGCCACCGCGGACGGTGAAGTCCGGACATGCGGCCGTGCGGAACACGCCAGCCTCTTTCACGCCACCGTCGGCGGGATGGGGCTGACCGGGGTAATCCTCTCCGCGAGCTTCCGGCTGCAACCGATCGAGACAACCTTCCTGATGGGGGAGACGCTGGCCGCGCCCGACCTCGACGAGACGCTGGCCCTGTTCGAGGCGTCCCAGGAGTGGCCCTACAGCGCGGCCTGGATCGATTGCCTGGCGCGAGGCGCGAAGCTGGGCCGTGCCGTGATGGCGCGCGGCGCATTCATGGACCGCGCCGCGCTGCCCCCGCGGCTCGCCTCCGATCCCATGCGCCCGGCGCCCGCGGGCAAGCTCGCGGTTCCGATCGATGCGCCGTCCGTTCTGCTCAACCGTTTTTCCATCGGTCTCTTCAACGAGATGCACTACCGACGCGGGCGGGCGTGTGCCGGGGCGCGGCTGGTTCATTTCGATCCTTTCTTCTTCCCCCTGGACCGGATCCAAGCGTGGAACCGCCTCTACGGGCGGCGGGGATTCGTCCAGCACCAGTGCGTACTGCCCAAAAGCGAAGGGCTTTCCGGCATCGCGGCCCTGCTGGAGCGCACGGCCGCGGCGGGACAGGGTTCGTTCCTCGCGGTGCTCAAGCTGTTCGGCCCCGCCGGAGACGGGCTGATGTCGTTCCCCATGGAAGGCTATACCCTCGCGCTCGATTTCCCGATGCGCAACGGCACGCTGGCGTTGCTCGACGAGCTCGACGAGATCGCCCATCGCCACGGCGGGCGGGTCTATCTCGCCAAGGACGCCCGTTGCGCGCCGGAGCGGATGCGCGAGGGCTATCCGCGCCTCGACGCCTTCAGGACGATCCGCGCCGAGACAGCCGGGGCGAAGCCCAAGTTCGCCTCCGCCCTGTCGCGCAGACTCGCGCTCTGAAAGGGAGCGGCGACATGGACAATCGCCCAGCTTTTCCCCCCTTCCTCTCCGGCGCACCCTGGCGGGTCACCGGACCGGCGCCGCGGGCGCTTCCGGCCGCGTTGCTGGGCGGGCTGTTGTTCGTCCTGGTTTTCGAAGGGGCCTATTCAGGCATCGCAGGCTGGCTGTGCGAGGTGCGCGACGATGCTGTGATCACGATGAGCCATGCCCCGAACCTGGTGGAGCACGGGTCCATCAGGATCAACCCTTCCGGCAGCCGGGGCGAGTTGCGGGCCATCCTGACGAGGGTTGGGGAATGTTGATCGCTGGGGAACCTTTGAACAAGTCGCGTTTGCCCAGTGCCCCTTCGGGAGGGCCTAAAGGGCGCACTGGCTGTGTTGCAGCTCATTGTGTGTGGTTTGGGGCAAGCCACACGGCTTCGCCAACCGGCTTGCCGACTGTGACGGGACTGGCGGCAAGGGGCGGGGTCAGGAACGCGGGAGTTGCGCTGGCGTTTCTGCCGTGGCTGGCGCTGCTGGGCTGGCTCTCCGCCACCGCCTGGTTCCTCTGCG
>CAYGBY010000082.1:0-14678 GCA_964348115.1 uncultured Pseudomonadales bacterium | reverse complement strand
CACGCCCTTTAGGCTCCTCTGGGCTTCCGGGACTTGTTCAGAGGTTCCCTAGCGGCGGAAAATGCGGGGGCCGAGGCGCGGCCCCCGCAAGGGTTGAGGCTGGTTAGAAGTGAACGGAACCGGCAATGAACCAGTAGCGGCCCAGGGCATCGTACATGCCCGGGAAGGTGTTGCCGTTGCCGTTGATGGACGGACCTGCCCCATTGCCGGCGATGGGCGGCGCTTCGTCGAACAGATTGTTGATGCCGAGGCGCACTTGGGTGTTGTCCGTTGCGTCCCAAAACACCGCCAAGTCAATGTAGGAGATAGCCTTCAGGTCGATGTCGGTTTCGTTCAGATCACTCACCTTGGCGGTGTAGCGCCACATCAGGCTGGCCGTGACGTCCCACGGGGTGGTCCAGACCGCCCGCAGCTTGTTGCGCAGATCCGGCGTTGGGTAGCCGCAGAAGGCGCCCCATTTGCCGGCGCAGGCCTGAGTGGGGGCGCCAGCCAGTTCCTGCTGATCCCACTTATCGATGTAGGAAAGCACGTTGCTGAGGTTGACGCTGCCAAGGTCACCGATGTCGAAGGCGTAGTCCGCTATCAGGTCATAGCCGACTACTTTCTCGATGGCCAAGTTGTCCTGCAGGGCGACGATGTGGCCGCTGGTGTTGCGATCCGAACCAATCCAAAGGTCTCCAGGCAGGCCCCGCCTGACCAGTTCGCACTGCGACAGGTTGCCGTCCAGGCACTGGTTTAGGATGAACTCCGGGCCCAAGTTGCTGATGCCTTTTTCGATTTTGATGTTGTAGTAATCCAGGCTGAGGGTCAAGCCATCGATGGCGGCGGGGGTCACCACAACACCGGCGGACCAAGTGTCGGCCTCCTCCGGCTGCAGTTCGGGGTTGCCCCCCTGCAGGAAGTTGTACTGGCCAGCGGGCGAGTCGGCGATGATGCCCCATTGCGCCGCCGTGACGCCGCTGCGGGCGCACTCCTCAAAAGTGCGGCCAGCCGCGGTCATGCCGTTGCTGACCGGGCCGCCGCAGGGGTCCCCGGTCATGTCGAACAAGTTGAACCCTTGGGGCTGAAACAGCTCACGCACGTTGGCGCCACGAATGGCGCGCTGGAAGCTGGCGCGGAACTTGACATCCTGGTTCAACGCCCAGCCGGCGCGAATGCCGAAGGTCTCCGCGCTGGTGCCGTAGCTGTAGTCCGAGTAGCGGAAAGCGAAGTCCAGGGTGAGCTCCTCCACCATGGAACGGCCTTCGACCAACGGCACGCTGGTTTCAAAGAACAGTTCGAAGACGTCGTAGCCGCCGCTGACCGGCTCCGTCGCACCGCCTTGGCCAGCGCCTTCGCCGCTGCGGAAGCCTTCATCCGGGTTGAAGTCCATGTTTTCCTCCCGGTACTCAGCGCCAAACACCACGGCAACGCCGTTGTCCGCCGAAGGCAGACGCAGGCCGTAGTCGCCAAGATCTCCAGAGACGAACCCGGAGGCGATTAGCTGATCCGTAGTGCCGCGCGCGAACAGGGGCAATACGATGTAGTCCAAGGCCTCTTGGGCGACGCCCCCTTCGGAGAAGATGTTCCAGGGCACGCAGTTCGGGTCAGACCCGTCGACCACGGAGCGGCAGACGATCTCGCCAGTGTCCGGATCTGTCACCGCATCCAGGGCGCGACGGATCTTGGTGGTGCCAAGGTCGTTCAGATAGGTGTTCTCCATGCTGACTTCCGCATACAGCAAGGAGGCGTCATAGCTCCAGTTGCTGTTCAGGTCTCCGCGTACGCCAAACACGCCGCGGAAGCTGGTGTGGCGCAGGTCCTGCTGGCGGTTGCCGCCTTCAATGTTGCGTCGGCCAATCCAGAACGGCGACCTGACGTCATCCTTGGTCAGCCCCACCGAGCCGCAAACGGTTTCGAATTGCTGATCGGACATCAGCGGGTTGCCGCAGCTCAGTTCGTTGGTGACGAAGAAGGCGCCGGAAGGCGCAATCTGGGATACGGACCGGTCGTCCATGAACATCAGTTCCATATAGACCTCCGCTGCTTCGCTTAGGTCGTAGTGCGCGAAGGCGCCGAATGTGTGCTGCTCGTCAGGGCGTTGGTAGTAGTTCAGCGGGCCATAGTTGAAGGTTTCGCCTTGCCGCGCCACGAACTCATTCCCGGAAACGATATAGTCCACAAAGGGACCCCCAACGCCGAAGTTGGTGAAACGCCCTTGGGGAATGGTGGAGGAGCCGAAGCAGAAGCTCGTGTCGTCGCTGAGCGCACAGGAGCTGTAGTCCCGGTCCCGCTGCCAGACGGCGCCGATGTCCCGATAGGTGGCGTAGGCGGTGACATTGCCGCGGCCCTCATCAAAGTTGCCGCCAATGATAAGGGATGCATAGGAGGTGTCTCCATCGGAATTGCTGCCGTCCGCCGCCGGATAGCCGGCGTCCTCCACAATGCCCTGCCACCGGCTGGAGCGGTTGTTGTGGTTGTACTGGCTGAACTGGTAGTCCAGGCGCAGCCCCTCAAAGTCGTCCTTCATCAGGAAGTTGACCACCCCAGCCACGGCATCTGAGCCATAGGTGGCGGAGGCGCCGCCGGTGAGGACCTCCACGCTCCTGATCAGGGCGCTGGGAACTTGGTTGATGTCGGCGCCGATGCCGCCCTGGATGGGCGAGCCGGCCGGCAAGCGGCGGCCGTTCACCAGCACCAGGGTGCGTTCCGGCCCGAGGTTGCGCAAGTTGATGGTGGCGGTGCCGGTGGCGCCGTTGGATTGGCCGGTGTTCTGGTCCGAATAGACCTGCGGCAGCGTACGCACCATGTCTTCGGCGCGCACGGTGCCTTGGAACATGACTTCCTCAGCGTCCACTTGCACCACCGGGCTGGAGCTGACCAAGTTGCTGCGTCTGATGCGCGAACCCGTGACCAGCACTTCCTCGATTTCAACGCCGCTGGCCATGGTGATGGCCCGCTCGGCGTCCTCCTGGGCAAAGGCGCTGGCGGAAAAGCCCGCAATGACGACGGCAAACGCCGTCAGAACCGCCGGTGGGCGGAGTTTGATGTCCAACATGAGTAATTTCCCCCTATGTTGCGTAGTTGATTTTCAAGTGGAGAGGAAGCGGCGCGGAAAAGCGCCAATGCGCTCAGCCCTGCCTTGCCAACTGCCGACGGCGCATACGGGAGCCAACCTCTCCATGCACTTCCCCAAGGGGAAACGCACTATGGCCCCCAAACCACCCGCACCTCTGCGGGCGGCGCAAGTGCAATTGTAACAGAGTGTTAACGTCAATGAAACGAGTTGCAACGGCAAAATATCAAGACAATTTAGAAATTTCTTAGATATGTCTTAGATATGTCTTAGATATGTCCTCGAGCCGCAACACAGCCAGCGCCCCCCTCTAGGCCCTCCCGAAGGGCGAACGCGACTTGTTCGGAGGTTCCCTAGACGTCCGTGGGGCGCAGCAGCTTGGGCCACTGCTCCATGCCGGCGGCCATGGCGGCGCCCACCTCGTCCAGCGTCAGGGGTTGCCGCATGGCGTCTTCCTGAATGATCTCGGTCACCTGCCAAGACAGAAGGCTGATGCGGTTGGCGCCGGCGCAGAACTGGCGGCCAGTGACCCGGACCGCTTCGTCCGTGCACAGCCACACCACCACCGGCGACACCTTCTCTGGGGCAAAGCGCTCCTCCACGGCTTCCGGCAGGATGTCCGCCGTCAAGCGCGACCAAGCCGTGGGGGCTAGGGTGTTGACGGTGATGCCGTACTTCACGCCCTCCAGGGCCAGCACCCGGGTCAGCCCGGCGATGCCGGCCTTGGCGGCGCCGTAGTTGGTTTGCCCAAAGTTGCCGATAAGGCCGGAGGTGGAGCTGGTGTTGATGATGCGCCCGCCGCCGCCTTGGGCCAACATCTGATCCCAAGCGGCCTTGGCCACCAGATAGGTGCCGCGCAGGTGAACATCCACCACAATGTCCCACAATTCATCGGTCATGTTCTTGAAGGATTTGTCCCGCAGGATGCCGGCGTTGTTGATGCAGATGTCGATCTTGCCGAAGTTGTCCACGCAAGCCTGCACCATGGCCTTGGCGGCCTGGGCGTCGGCGACGGAGCCGTAGTCCGCAGCCGCCTGCCCGCCCGCAGCTTTGATTTCAGCCACCACGCCATCCGCCATGGAGGAACCGCCGGGGCCGCTGCCATCCCGAGCGCCGCCTAGGTCATTCACCACCACGGCGGCGCCTTCCTGCGCCAGCAGCAGCGCGTGGGTGCGCCCCAATCCGCCGCCAGCGCCGGTCACCAGCGCCACCTTGCCATCCAACTTGCCCATGAAATCCTCCTAGTCCTGTGTGTTGTGCCTATATTTAGATTTAGTTGTACGCCTGCGAGTTGATGCGCGTCCGCCCTCAGCGCAGGCGCCGCATTTTAGTGCCGCATCCGGCAAATGGCCATGCCTTATCCTAGTTGAGCAACGGCCGGAACCGCCACGCAGTCAGTGGGAGTGCGTAGACGGCGGCGTGAACCGCATGAAGCGCATCTCCACGCTGCCGGAGGATCAACGGACGCCCATGGCCCCGCGGGCGGCGCTATTCGCTGTTCTAGGGAACTGGCGATGAAGAGGCGGAAGCACACCCCAGTTCAAGCGGAAAGTTGTTCTAGAGGCCATGCGTGGCGACAAAACGGCGTGCGCCATTGCGGCGCCTTGAGTGCGTTGCAATCGGGCTTAGAATGAAGCCATTGCAGGAATGGAAGACAGGGCCATGGCGAGCATCACCATCTGCAACATCAACGACGACCTGAAGACCCGCCTGCGGGTGCGTGCGGCGAACAACGGACGGTCCATGGAGGAGGAGGCGCGGCTCATCCTCCGCGAAGCTGTCGGGGGTAGGAAGCCCCCCGAAAATCTCGCGGCCGCCATTCGCGCTCGGATCGCTCCCCTCGGCGGCCTGAATCTGGAGTTGCCCCGGCGCGAGCCCGGACGCAAGCCGCCATCCTTCGGTTGAGGCGGCAGCGATGATCGTGCTAGACACGAACGTGGTGTCCAAACTCTTGCGTCCGTCTCCCAATCCTGCCGTCGAGGCTTGGGTTGGATGCCACCGGGCAACGGATCTGTATTTCTCGGCAATCGGCGAGGCCGAGCTTCGCTACGGTGTGGCGATTCCGCCGTCCGGCCGGCGCCAAACCGCACTCGCCTCCGCCATCGAGGCGGTTCTGCGAGAGGACTTCGCGAATCGGATTCTCCCGTTCGACAGCGACGCTGCCCGGCAACATTCGGTTCTTGCGGCCGCCTGCTGTTCCGCCGGGCGTGGTGTCCCGCTGGCGGACTGCCAAATAGCCGCGATCGCCCGCTCCCGCAGCATGGCGATAGCAACCCGCAACGTCCGGGACTTCCAGGACATCGAGGTCGAAGTCATCGACCCTTGGACGGCCGCATGAGCGGCACGATCAAGGCTGTAAAATCCGCATCAGCCCTGCGCACATCCCTCATGGACCGTCTTCTGGAACACTTGGCATGATCCGACGCGTCACGATCAGGAATTTCAAGCGCTTTCGCGAGCAGAGGTTTGAGCTTGCCGACTCGGTCGTCCTCGCCGGACCAAACAACGCCGGAAAGTCCACGCTACTCCAGGCGATCGCGACCTGGAAGCTTGCGCTCGATCGGTGGGTCGCGCAGCGGACAGGAAGCAAGGCCGTCAAGCGATCGGGGGTGGCTATTCCGCGCGCCGACATTACAGCGGCGCCACTGCGGGAGATGAACCTCCTCTGGGAGAATCGCAAGGTGTCCCGCCCCAAAGATAGGTCCGGGGCTCCGAGGCTGATCGAGATCGTCATGGAAGGGCGGGCGAACGGGGAGTCGTGGACATGCGGAATCGAGCTTCAGTACGCCAATCCCGAGTTGGTGTACGCACGGCCCAAGGACGGCAAGAACCTTGAGCGTGAAGCCATCCAGAACTTCCCGCCGGACGCGGCTAAGGCGCTCGACATCGTTCACGTCCCTCCGCTCTCTGGAATAGAGCGCGATGAACCGCGGCGGGAGCGGGGCATGCAAGATCTGCTCGTAGGACAGGGGCGACCGGGAGAAATTCTGAGGAACCTCCTGTTGGAGATCGCCAAAGGCGCTCGCCCTGAAGACTGGCAGGCGCTCGCGGAACACGTCAGAAACCTGTTCCAGATCGAGCTCCTCAAACCCGCCTACGCGCCGGCCCAACCCTACATTCTGTGCGAGTATCGCGAGCCGAGTCGCACCCGACCGCTCGACCTTTCCAACGCCGGCAGCGGAACGCTCCAAGTGCTTCTATTGCTTGCCTTTCTGTATGCGAGACCCGCCACGGTGATCCTCCTCGATGAACCCGACGCGCATCAACACGTGATCCTGCAGCGGCAGGTCTACGACTTGATCCGCAAGGTTGCACGGGGGCGCGGTGGACAGGTGATCATCGCCACGCATTCCGAGGTCATCCTTGATTCGACAGCTCCGGAACGGGTGCTCGGCTTCTTCGGGGAAGCGCCCCGCGCACTCGCCAGTGAAGTCGAACGCGACCAAGTGCGGGAAGCGCTTAAGCGCGTCACGACTACCCATCTTTTGCTGGGTGAAGAGGTCGGCGTCGTGCTCTATGTGGAAGGCGAGACGGATGAGAAGATTTTGAACGAATGGGTGCGGATCCTCCATCACCCGGCACGAAAGTTCTTCAAGCGCGCCTTTGTGTACTGGCTCGGCGGGAGAAGTCTTCGGGAGGCGAAAGCGCACTTCTTCGCCATGCGGGCAGCCTTTCCTGGTATGCGCGGCGTCTGCCTGCTGGACGGGGACAATCGCGATGAGCCGGATGAGGAGACGACGAAGGCAGGGCTGGCGGTGTTGCGCTGGCACCGCTACGAGATCGAGAACTATCTCCTGCAGCCGGAGGCCATCGCACGATTTGTGGACTTTCCCTTGATGGAGAGCGAGATACACAAAGCATTTTGGAAACAGGTGCCGCAAGGAACTGACCTCTTCGGAAACCACGTTTCTCTGGTGCGGGTAAAGGCAAGCAATGAGTTTCTAATCCCGTTGTTGGAGCATGTCGGGCAAAGCATCCCGAAGCGCGATCTGTTTCTGCTTGCCGCCGCCATGCAGGCGGAAGAAGTTCATCCGGAAATCCGGGAGAAGCTTGACCGCATCGCCGAACAGTTCGCAGCAACATGAACAGAAGGTGAGAGGCGCCTTAACTCTCGTGAAACTTCCTGGCTAAGCGCCATCAGCGCGCGCCAACCAACGAAACAACCCAAAGGCGGCCACCGCACCGAGAAACTGGGCCAAAATAAAGCCAGGCGCATTGCTCAAGGCAATCCCCGCGAAGCTGTCCGTGAAGCTGCGCGCCAAGGTGACCGCCGGGTTGGCGAAGGAAGTGGATGAAGTGAACCAATAGCCGGCCGTTATGAACAGCCCCACGGCGTAGGGCACTGCCTGCGGGCGGCTGCGCAAGCAGCCGAGTATCGCCGCCAGCAGGCCGAAGGCGGCGACGAACTCGCCAAGCCATTGCCCGCCGCCAGTGCGCACCTTCACGCCCTGCATCAGCAGCGGCTCGCTGAACATCGCATGGGCCAACATCACGCCCAGAAGGCCGCCGCCGAACTGCACCAGGACATATAGCAAGGCGTCCCTGGCGCCGAGCTCCCTGCGCAGCCAGAAGACCAAGGTGACGGCCGGGTTGAGGTGGGCGCCGGAAACCGGCCCAAACACCAGTATCAGCACCACCAGCCCAGCACCCGTGGCCAAGGTGTTGCCCAACAGCGCAATGCCGTCATTGCCGCCAGCCAAGCGTTCCCCCATGATGCCGCTGCCCACCACCACGGCCAGCAGCAGCGCAGTGCCCAGGGCCTCCGCGACAAGACGCTTAGGCGCCTCAGCCGACACCGCCAGCCCGCTTTCCAGGTTCGCAGGCGCCAATTTCCTGCACGAACCCTTTGCGCTGCCCCAGCTCCAGCGCATCCCAAGGCAGGCGCACCAAGGCGTCGATGCGGCTATTCAGCACACAGTAGGCGGACGCGAACCCTTCCGGGCCGCCGCGTGCCGGATCCGGCATCGGCCAGTGGGCCGTCAAAGCCGGGCCGGGCCAAATTGGGCAGAGCTGCGCGGCCTGATCACAGACTGTGATGATCAGATCCAGCTGCGGCGCATCCTGCGCCAGAAAGAGATCCCAACTCTTGGGCCGCAAATCCTTGGTTCGGTGGCCGCGACGGCGCAGCAGCGCCAGCGCCGCCGGGTGGGCTCGCGGCGCCGGATGGCTGCCGGCGCTGAACGCCCGGAAACGCCCGCGGCCGACGCGGTGCAAAATTGCCTCCGCCATGATGCTGCGGGCGGAGTTGGCGGTGCAGATGAACAGCACCCCATGGGCGGACCGCACAGGGTGCGCATCCTGTCCGGCCACCCGCAGTTCCGCTACGCTTGCGCCTTCGCCTGCAGCGCATCATCGAGTTCATCCGCCCGCAGCTTGGCCGGCCTGTTCTTCAGCCGCCCCCAATAGTTCAGGAAGGCTGGCCGCTGCTCCAAAGTGCCCAGCATTTCCAGGCCCCATTGCACATGGGCGCCCAAGTACACGTCCGCCGCGCTGAACCGCTGCCCAGCGACATAGTCTCCGCCGCCCACGGCCTGCTCCAAGGCGTTCATCACCGCGCCGTAGTTGCCGTAGCCCACCGTCATCTCCTTGTCGGCAGGGGTGGCGAAGCCCAGCAGGCGGTTTGTCGTGACCGCCTCCAGGGGACCGGCGGCAAAGAACAGCCAGCGATAGTAGGCACCCCGCTCCGCCAAGGGCGGCGCCAACCCCGCTTCCGGGAAGGCGTCCGCCAGATAGGCGCAGATGGCTGCGGTCTCCGTGACCACCAAGCCGCCGTGGCGGATGGCGGGCACCTTGCCCATCGGGTTGAGGGACAGATAGGCGGAGGATTTCATTTCCTCCCCGTAGGCCAGGACTTCGGTTCGGTAGGGCGCGCCCAGCTCTTCGAGCATCCAGCGCACGATGCGGCCCCGGGAGGCGGGGTTGGTGTGGAACACAAGCTCCTTGGACATGGCAGATCCTCACATTGAGCGCACTGACGGGAGAAGCATTCTTAGCCGCCGCCATGCCCCAGTCAACCGGAATGCGCCCCTCCCTGCAAAGGAACGGCGGAAAGCTCCCAACCAAACCAGCGCAAAATATCCCTTGCATTGCCGCCAAACAGCAACCTAGAATTCGGCGGGGTGGATGGCGTAAGCGCCATGCGCATCAGGCAAAACAGGCTCGCGATGGAAGGCGGGCCGCACCGCTAAACACTGACAATCTAAACACTGACAATAAAAGGGGGCGAAATGCCAATCAGCGTACTGGATTGGGCCAATAACGGGCTTTGGGAACTGTCGGCCTGGGGCATCCTTGCCTATGTGCTGGTGGCCACCCATATAACCATTGTCACCGTCACGCTGTATCTGCACCGCCACGCCGCACACCGCGCCCTGGAGCTGCATCCGGCGCTCAAGCACTTTTTCCGCTTCTGGTGCTGGCTGGCCACCGGCATGATCACCCGGGAGTGGGTGGCCGTCCATCGCAAGCACCATGCCGCCACGGAAACGAAGGCGGATCCTCACAGCCCGCGCACCCACGGGCTCGATGAAATACTGCTCAGGGGCACCGAGGCCTACCGGGAGGCGGCGGCGGACCAGGAGACGCTGGAGCGCTACGGCGCCGGCTGCCCGGACGACTGGCTGGAGCGCAACCTCTACAGCCGCTTTCCCACAACCGGCGTACTCACCCTGGCGGGGCTCGACATTGCCCTGTTTGGCGTCATCGGGCTGACGGTCTGGGCCGTGCAGATGCTGTGGATTCCAGTGCTGGGCGCTGGGGTGATCAATGGCGTCGGCCACGCCTTGGGCTACCGCAACTTCGAATCCCCCGACGCCAGCACCAACATACTGCCTTGGGGGTTGCTCATCGGCGGTGAGGAACTGCACAACAACCACCACACCTACCCCAATTCCGCGAAGTTCTCGCAAAAGTGGTGGGAGCTGGACCTCGGCTGGCTTTGGATTCGTCTGTTCCAAGCCATGCGGCTGGCCACGCCGGTCAGCACCGGCCCCATCGTGCAACGGGTGCCCGGCAAGACCACCTTGGACATGGACACGGCTTGGGCGGTGCTGAACGACCGCTTCCGCCTCATGGCCAAATACAAGAGCAAGGTGGTGCGCCCCCTGGTGCGCCTGGAGTGCGCCACCGCGGATCAACCCACCCGGCAGCTATTCCTGAAAGCCCGCTCCCTACTGTGCCGGGAGCACACCCTAGTGTGCAAAGAAGGCGAGCGTCACATCGACGATGCGGTGCAGGCCAGCCACACCATCGCCACCGTATATCGCCTGCGGGTGCGGCTGCAGGAGATCTGGGCCAAGCGGGGCGGCAACGCCGAAGAACTGCTGCACGCCTTGAGCCAATGGTGCCGGGATGCGGAGGAAACCGGCATCAAGGCCCTGCGGGAGTTCGTGGGGGAGCTGAAGTCCTACAGCATGCCCAAGCTCGCCCCTGCCTAATCCCTCCTACATGCGCTCCACAGCGCCGATGCCCAGCAGCCCCAAGCCGGTCTCCAAGGTGCGCAGCGTTCGTTGGGCGAAGCGCAGACGGTTCTCCCGCACGGCCCCTTTGCTGGCCAGAATGGGGCACTGCTCATAGAAACGGGTGAACTTGGCGGCCAGTTCAAACAAATAAGCGCATAGCTGGTGCGGGCAGCCGTCCTCCGCCACCTGATCCAGCACTTCCTGCAGGCGCAGCAAAACCAGGGCGAGGTCCCGTTCCGCCGCTTCCACGGGCTCGGCTTGGCCGCCCACCGCTGTCTGCTGCAGGCCCCCGCGCCGGAATAGGCTGTGGATTCTGGCGGTTGCGTACAGCAGGTAGGGGGCGGTGTTGCCCTCGAAGCTGAGCATCTGCTCCCAGTCGAATACATAGTCGCTGCTGCGGTTCTTGGCCAAGTCCGCATACTTGACGGCGCCGATGCCAAGCGTGCCGGCCAGAGCAGCCTGTTCCCCGGCGTCCAGGTTCGGACTTTTGCTGCGCACCAGCCGTAGCGCCCGCGCCTCCGCCTCGTCGAGCAGTTCATTGAGCTTGACCACGGCGTTCGCACGGGTCTTGAACGGCCTGTTATCCTTGCCCAGCATGGCGCCGAAGGGCATGTGCTGCAGACGCATGGCCGCCGGCTTGAAGCCGGCCTGCTCCGCCACCGCGAACACCTGCTGGAAGTGCAGGGCTTGGCGGCTGTCCGTGAAGTACAGGACGCGGTCGGCCTTGAGCACCTCGGCCCGGTGGCGGATGGCCGCCAAGTCCGTGGTGGCGTACAGGTAGCCGCCATCGGACTTCTGCACGATAACGGGCAAGGGACTGCCGTCCTTGCCCTTGAACGCCGGCGGAAAGACGCAGCGGGCGCCGTCGGACTCCTGCAGCAGCCCACGTTGATCCAGCAAATCGACGGTCGCGGCCAGACTGTGGTTGTACGCGCTTTCCGCCATCACGTCCCCCGGGCCCAGGCTGGCGCCAAGCCGATCGTAGATGGCTTGGCAGTGGGCCAGGGAAACAACGATGAACTGCCGCCATCTGCTGCGGGCGGCGGCGTCGCCGGACTGCAGGGCCACCACCATGGCGCGGCTGGCCTCGGCGAACCGCGCATCCTCAGCGAAACGGGCGCTGGCGGCGCGATAGAAGTCCTCCAAGTCGCTTAGCGCCCCCACTGCGCCGCTGGCGTCCTCCAGCATGGCCAGCAACATGCCGAACTGGGTGCCCCAATCCCCCACATGGTTCTGCCGGATCACCTCATGGCCCAAGGCCTCCAGAATGCGGGCCACGGCATCGCCGATGATGGTGCTGCGCAGGTGCCCCACATGCATCTCCTTGGCGAGATTGGGGCAGGAGTAGTCCACCACCACCCGCTCCGGCGCGTCAGCCCTGTCCACGAGGGGCGCCTGGGCATCCAAATGCGCGCTGAGGAAGGCATCCCGCAGGCGGATGTTGAGGAAGCCCGGCCCGGCCACCCGCACCCACTCGGCAACGTCGTCGATCTCCAGGCGTTCGCTGACCCTGGCCGCCAATGTTCGGGGGGCAACGCCCGCTTGCCTGGCTGCCGCCATTACGCCATTGGCTTGGTAGTCCCCAAACTGCGGCCGCGCTGCGGTGCGCACCAAAGCGGGCCCTTCCGCGCCGCAGCGGCGCAGCGCAGCCTGCACCCGTGCGGACAGCAGTTGCTTCGGGTTCATCGCGCCCCCGGTCTACAACAATGCTGCGCTAGTGCGCCAGCCCGTGAATCAAGGGGCCTTTCACCGCCCCATGCCGCCCGGCAAGGCGCGGCGAAGCCGTGTGGCTTGCCCCCACACAATGAGCCGCAACACAGTCAGCGCGCCCTTTAGGCCCTCCCGAAGGGTGCCTCGCGGCGCGCGGACTGCGGAATCCCCGCCGCGCTGCGGGCTGCCTTCCCATAGCTGCAGCGCCGTCTCCGACCGCAAACAGCGGGGCGCTGGGCGAAGGCGACTTGTTCAGAGGTTCCCTAGTGCACGGCGACATTGGTGGCGTGCAGGCCCTTTTCGTTCTCCGCCACTTCAAAGCTGACCTTGCGGCCGTCGCGAAGCTGCAGCCGCTTGCCGCCGCCTTGGATGGAGCGCTTGTGGACGAAGATTTCCCCTCCAGAGTCGCGGATGATGAAACCGAAGCCCTTGCTCTCATCAAACCACTTGATCACGCCCTCTTCTCGCCCTGTGCTGATGATCCGTTCCGGCAATTTGGCCTTGCCGCGCCCAGGGCCTTCGGCAGCCTGGTCAGACCCGCGGGAGGTGGAGCCGGCCGCCGCCGGCGTGGCCAAACGGGCGTTGAACAGCCCATTGACCGACAGCGCCAGGAAGCTGAGCAGCAATAGGGCAAAGTAATTCTCCGGAAACAGCCTGAAGGATAGTTCCGTGACCAGTGCGGCAAGCAGCGCCGCGCTGACAAGAACGATTAGGTAAGTACGCATGATGGGGTACCGCGGGTTAAGAATGGATGCAGGAAATAAGGGGGAGTGCAGTCTAACATGCGCAAGTGCGCCAGCGGAACGCTATGCGTTCAGGCGCAAGGCTTCCAGCAAGCCGATGAGAATCAGGTCCGGAACCACTTCGTCGAACAGGTTTTCGCGGTTGAACAGGTGGCAGAAGCCGCCGGTGGCGATCACCTTGGGCGGGGCATCCTGAAACGCTTGCCTAGTGATGCGGCCCACCAGTTCGCGCACCATGCCCACGTTGCTCCAGTACAGCCCGCTCTGGATGCTTTCCACGGTGGAGCGGCCAATGGCGGTGCGCACCGGGCGAATCTCCACGGAGGGCAACTGGGCGGTCTTGGACTCCAGGGCATCCATGGCCAGGCGCAGGCCCGGGACTATGTTGCCCCCTAGGAACTCACGCGCCTTGGTGATGGCGCAGACCGTCGTGGCGGTCCCGAAGTCCACCACTATCAGGTTTGCCCCCGGAAACAGCTTCACGGCGCCCATGGCATCGGCAATGCGGTCCGCGCCGACTTCCTTGGGGTCCTTGTAGCTGATTCTGAGGCCGGTCTTGACCCCGGGACGCAGGATCATCGGCTCCAGGCCAAAGTATTTTTGGCAGCAGGCGCGCAGGGAGTAGTTGATGTCCGGCACCACGGAGCAGGCGGCGATCTGGCGGACGGCATTGGGATCTATGTTGTTCTCCCGCAGGGCGGCGCGCAGGAAGACGCCCAGTTCGTCTGAGGAGCCGCGCACCGTTGAGGTGCGGCGGAACTGCGCCTGCAGGGCGCCACCGTCAAACAGGCCGCAGTAGATCTGGCTGTTGCCAACGTCCAGCGCCAGAATCATGCCTTGCCCTCTTCCGCAACCGCCAATGCCTCGGCAACGGCCACATTGTCGATGAGCCGCACCGTCCGCCCATCGCAGCACAGGGACACAGCCCCCAGCCGCCGGTTCCCCAAGGTGGTTACATAGTCCACCACAAACCCCAGATCCGCCAAGGCGCCAGCCACCTGCGCATCCGAGCCCGGCGAGCGCAGCAGTTCCGGCAGCTTTGGAGCGAGCCGCCGCCCCGGCTCATCGAGCAGGGCGTTGCGGGAGCTTAGGGCAAGGCCATCGGCATCGCGCACCGTCGCGCAGGGCACTATGGCCACATCCATGAAGAAAGCATCCACCATATCCTGAATCAGCCGCAGCTGCTGATAGTCCTTGCGCCCAAAATAGGCGCGCTGCGGGCGCACGAGGTTGAGCAGCTTCATCACCACCGTCAGCACGCCGGTGAAGTGGCCTGGCCGATGCGCGCCGCACAGCTTCCGGCTGAACTCGCTCTCATCCACCTGGAAGCGGAAGCCTTCCTGGTACAGGGCGTCGGCTGGGGGGGCCAGAACGGCGTCGATGCCAAGCCGCTCCGCAAGGGCCAAATCAGCCTCCAGGCTGGCTGGGTAGCTGGCCAGATCCTGGGCGTCATTGAATTGGGTGGGGTTCAGGAAGATGCTGACCACGGTGTGCTCGTTCTCGGCCCGGGCGCGGCGCATCAGCGAGGCATGCCCTTCATGCAGTCCACCCAAGGTCGGCACGAAGCCCAAAGCGCCAACACAGGCTGCGCGATGCCGCCGCCAGCTGGCGATTGTGCGAAACAGCTTCACGGGCGCGCCCAAGCCCCAAAGGCCCCCCTAGGGAACCTCTGAACAAGTCGCGTTCGCCCAGCGCCCCGCTGTTTGCGGG
>CAYGBY010000081.1:0-14757 GCA_964348115.1 uncultured Pseudomonadales bacterium | reverse complement strand
CGTCGCTCATTTGACGCTGGCCAAACCGCGCTCCTCGCGCCTTGATTGGCGCGGCTTGGGACGCAACAGGGCTAACCCAGATAGTGTTAACTGACCCAAGACACCTCCGGGCCTCCGGGATTTGTCCAGAGGTTCCCTAGCCCTTAGGCGGCCGGTAGCCTTCAATCTGGTCGATGGGCTGGTTGTCCAGGAACCGCTCCATCTGCTGACCTAGATAGCTGCGGGCCTGCGGGTCCAGAAGGCTCAGGTTTTTTTCGTTGATGAGCATGGTCTGCAGGGCCTGCCACTCCTCCCAAGCTCGGCGGGAAACGCTGTTGAAGATCTGTTCCCCCTTGGCGCCCGGCAATGGCGGTTGCGCCAGTCCTTCAAGTTGCTGGCGATACTTGCGGCAGAACACGGTGCGATTCATGAGCCCATCATAGCGCAAGCCCGAGTCGCCATCATTCTGCTTGAACGCGCAACAACGAGCGGCGCCGCCGCAGGCGCAACCCGAACAGCCGGGCGTGATGCCCCCTGCGCGTGCTTGACGCCCAGAGAGCGGCGCCCGGCAGCGCCAATCCAGATAGCGTCAAGGAATCTCTGAACTAGGGCCTGTTAACACTATCTGGGTTGGCCCTGCCGGGCGCCGTTTTTTCTCCGGGCAAGGCGGAACGGGCGCGGTGCGGCCGGCGCCACATGAGCGAGCGAAAACGCGGTCCGGGGGAAAAACGGACCCGGCCCTTCGGGTTGCGTCCCAAGCCGCGCCACCCAGCGTTGCTCGTCGCTTATTTGACGCCGGCCAAACCGCGCTCCTCGCGCCTTGATTGGCGCGGCCTGGAACGCAACAGGGTCAACCCAGATAGTGTTAACAGGCCCTAGTCGCGTTCGCCCAGCCCCCCGCTGCTTGCGGGCGGAGATGGCGTTGGGGCCATGGGAAAGCGACCCGCAGCCCGGCGGGGATTGCACAGTCCGTGGGCCGCGGGGCGCCTTTGGGGAGGGCCTAAAGGGCGCGCTGGCTGTGTTGCGGCTCATTGTGTGGTGCCTGCCACAAGGCTTCGCCGCGCCTTTCCATCACGCCTAGACGTCTTTGGGCTTTCGGGGCTTGTTCAGAGGTTCCCTAGCGCACAAACTCCCTGCGTCTGGTTTGTCGTGGGCTGGCAGAGCGTTCGTTCAGTAGGGCGGCCCTTGCGGCCTAAGCGATGCGATGAGCTTGGCGGCTGGCGTCGACAGGCCTATGGGCGTCGCCGCGTCGGCAGGGCGCCAGATTACCGCATCGCCGTCCCGCACCGCCAACGGCTGGCGGTTCAGGCGCACATAGCAGGGCTCTATGTCCAGATGAAAGTGCGTGAAGCTGTGTCGGAATGGAGGCGCCGTCTCTTGCCCTGCTATGGCATTGGCGGGAATGCCGAATTCCCCGCATACGGCCGTTACCGTGCAGTCCAGGGCGCGCTGCGGCGGCGTCCAAAGCCCGCCCCAAATACCCTGCTCAGGGCGGCGCTCCAGCAGGCAGGCGCCAGTTGGCGTACTGATCACATACATGCGCGCTTGGCGCACGGGCTTCGCCTTGGCCTTGCCCCGGAGGGGGATTTCCGCAACGCGCCCGCTGGCCAGCGCTGCGCATCGCGCCCGCAAAGGGCAGATGGGACATTGCGGGGCCTGTTTTGTGCAAAGCGTCGCCCCTAGGTCCATGATGGCCTGAACGTACTCCGCGGCGCCTGAGCTGGGCGTGTGCGCTTCCGCCTTGGCCCAAAGACTGCGTGTGGTGGCCGGCGCGGTCAGTGGATCGGCGATGCCGTGAAAGCGCGCAAGCACCCGTTTCACATTGCCGTCCAGAATGGCGGCTGGCTGCCCGTAGGCCAACGCGAGAATCGCGCCGGCCGTGGAGCGGCCGATGCCCGGCAGGGCCTGCAGCCCTTCCAAGGTGTCTGGAAATGCGCCGCCGTTGGCCTGCACCAGCTTGGCTGCCCTGTGCAGGTTGCGGGCGCGGGCGTAGTAGCCAAGGCCTGACCACAGATGCAGCACTTCGTCGAGTTGCGCCTTGGCCAGCGCCTGCACATCGGGGAAACGGGCCATGAACCGGCAAAAGTAGGGAATGACGGCCTGCACTTGGGTTTGCTGCAGCATGATCTCCGAAATCCAGACGCGGTAGGGCGTTGGATTCCGTTGCCAAGGCAGGTCCTTGCGCCCGTGTTGCCCAAACCAGGGTAGCAGTTGGGCGGCCAGCCAGCCTTTCGCCGCCATCGCCCTACCAAGCCCGAAAGATAACCAAGGGCGCAGCCAGCCCGGTTCGCGCCGCGGCGCAAACCGGGGGATTGGCGGCCAACGCGCTGAAATGGAGCAACATTGGGCGGCTCATCAGGCGGCTTGGCGTGATATGTGGGTTAGGGGCGGTCTTCGTCGCGGCTTCGGCGGAGCGCCTGCAGCAGGGCGCGGGCGGCTTTCTGATGCTCCGGGGGCACCAGCCCGTCGATGACCGCGTTCAGTTTTTCCTGCTGCGCGGCGTCCGCTTCGCCCCGCAGCATTTCGTCGATTAAACGGCCGGCTGCGGCGGCATCGAGGGCGCAGTCCGGCTGCGCCAAGACGCCCGTGCAGCGCACCGGAATTGGCAGGCCCACAAGGATGGGATTGGGGGCCAATTGCGGCAAGTTGGGATCTTCGATGAAAGTCACCGTTCCCGCCAAGTCCAACTGGCCTGTAAGGAAATGGTGTTGACCCTCGGTTTCCACAACTAGGTTGTCCATCTGAACGCGAAGCTTCTGATCGGCGCCCTGCACGGTCCAAACCCCGGTCAGGCTTTGGTGCTGCAGCGGGGCTGATGGGAGCCGGGGGGAAGTTCTGGAAAGCCGCGCCGCGGCGGTCAGAATCTCTTGCAGGATGGGTGCGCGCAGCTGGCCTTTCCCCGCCTGCAGCCGGGCCTCGCCGGAAATGCTGGATGCCAGTTCAGCGGGCGTGTTGCCGGCTGACTGAAAGGCGCCGAATAGTTCGGCTTGGGCCTGCCAGCTGGTTTGCGGCCCCAGCCAAGGCCTGAGTGCTGCGCCTTCCAGGCCCTCGAGATTGAAGTCCAATTGCCAGGCCACTGGCTCGGCAAGGACATTCAGACTGAGCTGCGCAAGCCCTTCGCCGCCGAGCACATCCGGCGTGCGCAATTCCAGGCGAATCTGCCCGTGCTGCGCTGTGAAATCGGCGCTGAACTGGCCGAGCGCCGGCGCCGCCTTGGCGAAACGCAACCCAGCGCAATCGCCTTCGCCGCGCAGGTTGCTGAGCAGGGCCACAGGGATGATCTGGCCCGGGTCCGGTGCAGGCGCCTGCCCAGCGAGGGCTTCGCTTAGGCTGAACTCCAGGTCGCATAGGCCGGCAAGCTCGGCCGTTTGCGCCTTTAGGCCGCGCAAGCTGAAGCTGTTGCTTAGCGGGTGGAAGCGCACCTCGGCGATTCGCCAGTTCCCGTCGCTGGATTGAATGTCGGCCCCGATGAGCGCAGGGGCCGGCGCCAGCGCCCATCCTAGGTCTCCCCTGATGTCGATGGCGGTGCCGGTCTGTTCGGCGAAGCGCTCCTCGACCAGGGGGCGAAAGCGGTTCAGATTCGCCAGCAGCCAGACGACAGCCATTGCCAGAAGCAACAGCACTAGGGCGATGGCGATGAATATTTTGCGCATCCGCATTGCCAGGCAGCCTTGATGTTCAGGACGGGGCGCGGACCTCGGCGTGCCGGGCTTTGTCGCCCGTCCCCGGGTCGGCTGCATCCGGTTCCGCCGGTGTGATCTTAAACCCCGTAGCGCCATAGGCCATGGATACCAAGGGGTTAACTAGGTTGAAGAAGCAGAAGGGCAGATAGGCCAGGGTGGGCACCCCCAGGGTGGCGGCCATGTAGGCGCCGCAGGTGTTCCAGGGCACCAAGGGGGAGGTGATGGTGCCGCTGTCCTCCAGAACCCGCGCCAAGTTCTTCTCGTGCAGGCCGCGCCGGCGGAACTCGTCCTTGAACATGCGCCCGGGCAGCACGATGGCGATGAACTGGTCTGCCGCCAGCACATTGACGCTGATGCAGGTGCCGGTGGTGGTGGCGATGAGGCTGGCGGCGCTGCGCCCCAGTTTCAGCAGGCTGCGCAGCAGGGTCTGCAAAATCCCTGCCTTCTCCAAGCCCGCGCCGAAGGCCATGGCGGTCAGGATCAGCCATACGGTGGTTAGCATGGAGCTCATGCCGCCCCGGGACAGCAGGGAATCGAGGTTGGCGTCCCCAGTATTGGCGCTGTAGCCGTCGAACAGCACGATCCAGACGCCCTTGGCCAGGGCGGCGGCCCCTTGTGCGCCATCCCCGGCCAAGGCGAGTATGGCTGGACGTTGGAAGGCGAGGGCGAACAGCACCCCAACTAGTGCGCCGATGAGTATGGTGGCCACCGCCGGCGTCTTGCGCATGGCCAAGCCAGCCACCAGGAACACCGGAATCAAATGCAGCAGGCTGATGTGGAAGTTGCTCTCGAGCAGCGCCAGGGTGGCGTCCAGACCCAGTTGCTCATTGCTTTGCGCGCCGTGCAGCCCGATGAGGGTGAAGGCCACCAAGGCGAAGGCGAGACTCGGGCCGGTGGTCCAGGACATGTGCCTGATATGGGTGAAGATATCTATGCCGGTCACCGCCGGGGCCAGGTTGGTGGTGTCTGATAGGGGAGACATCTTGTCGCCGAAGTAGGCGCCGCTGATGATGGCCCCGGCCGTGATCGCCGGGGACAGCCCCATGCCGGCCGCGATGCCCACCAAGGCGATGCCCAAGGTGCCGGCCACAGTCCAGGAACTGCCGATGGCCACCGCCGTGATCGCGCACATCAGGCAGCAGGCGGCATAGAACACCGTCGGGTTCAGCAGCAGCAGCCCGTAGTAGATCATGGTGGGAACAGTGCCGCTGAGTATCCAGGCGCCAATCAGGCTGCCAACGGACAGCAAAATCAGAATGGCCGGCATGGCGGTGGCGATGCCGCCCACGATGGTGCGCTCCACCACTTTCCAACTATGCCCGTTCTTGATGCCGATGACCGCGGCGATAGCGGCCCCAAAGACCAGGGCTATCTGGTTTGCCCCGGCGGAGGAATCGCTGCCGAACAGCGCCACGGACGTCATCAGCAGGACCAAGGTGGTGCCGATGCTTATGAGCACATCCGCTGTGCTTGCCGCCTTGATTTCCCGCAAATGCCTGAGTTCCCTGCGCCGTGCGGATATTGTGCGCCATGTGCATCCAACTTGCATGGTTCTTTTCACCCCGCGCCGCCATCGCCGCGCTCCACAAGCGCCCCAATCCGCACGGCAGCGCTGGCCCAACCCACCGATTGACGGTCAATCCCTTGAAAAGAAAACAGATTTGTAGATTCAACAAGCGGCTAGGCGCGATATGCGGGATAGGATGCGCCCCAGCGACATCGTACTTGGACGCTGATGGATGGCCGCTTGGGAGCGCGGCTGGAGCGCCATTGGCGGACCGGCTGAAGCACCGGGAACAGCGGTTGGGGTGGTTGCGCAACAGGGTTGTGGCGATTTCGCCTGAACATGGTGATGGATGGCGTGGCTCAGCGCGTGTACCATGCGCCGATGGCGGATTTGTTCGAGTTCGAGCCTGCTCGGGGTGATGCCGCATCCAGGCAAGCCGGGATAGACACGATCAGACGATCGCGCACGACAACACGATCCGGGACGTTTGCGGACAATCTCAAGCTGCCCGTTCACCGTTGGTTCCGGTACTCGGCGGGGTTCTCAGCGGACTGGGTGGAGGATGTGATCCGTCGGCGGGCGGCGACGCGCATCCTCGACCCGTTTTGCGGGTCTGGTACGAGCTTGGTCGCGGCTGCGAAGGCGGGGGCGTATTCGGTTGGCATCGAAGCTCATCCTTTCGTGTCACTGATCGCCAAAATCAAGACTCGCTGGGACGTCGATCTTGGGGAGATGAAGGAGGTGTTCTCACGCGTTCGAGCGAAGGCGTGGGAAAGGAGGTCGGTGGCTCCAGCAACAGAGTCGAAGCTGCTATTGAAGTGCTATGACGCCGAGAACCTGATCGCCTTGGAGTCGCTTCGGAGGGCTTACGAAGATGAGGTCGCTGCAGGTCTGGCGTCAGAAGGGGCTCTCGAGCTGGTTTGGCTCGCCTTGACGTGCGTTCTCCGGGAGTGCAGCTCGGTCGGCACTGCGCAGTGGCAATATGTCCTGCCGAACAAAAAGAAAGCCAAGGTGAAGCATCCGTATCCGGCGTTCGAGGACCGACAACGGCTGTTCGTGCAGGATCTAATGTACGCTCGTAGCCAGTTCCAGGGGTTCGCGCGTGTGATCTGCGGCGATGCTCGCGATCCCGACATCGACGAGCTGGATTTCGATCTGGTGATTACGTCGCCGCCTTATCCCAACAACTACGACTACGCGGACGCCACCCGCCTGGAGATGACATTCTGGGAGGAAGTCGACGCTTGGGGTGACCTGCACGATGCCGTCCGCAAGCACCTAGTGTGTTCGTGTTCGCAGCATTCAGCGGCTGACCGCCTAGACTTGGTTAAGCTATTGGATATGCCCCGGATCGATGCGATCAGAGACGAGCTTACGGCCGTTTGCACGGAACTCGAACAGGTGCGGCTGACGAAGGGAGGACGAAAGACATATCACACCATGGTCGCCGCATATTTTTCCGACTTGACAATGGTTTGGATTGCCCTGCGTCGCCTGACGGGGAGGGGTAGCCAGATCGCGTTTGTTGTCGGCGACTCTGCACCCTATGGAGTCCATGTGCCGTGCGACGAATGGTTGGGCAGGTTGGCGGTTTCGGCAGGGTTCAAGGGGTACTGGTTCGAGAAGATTCGTGATCGAAATACGAAGTGGCGGAACAGGAAGCACCGCATTCCTCTCAAGGAGGGGATTCTATGGGTCGAAGGTTGACTAGTGGCTAAGAGCCCGTCACATCGTTTCGGTCAGGTGATTGGCAATATTCTCGAGCAGGTGATGCATACCAGACTGCGGGAATTTTGTGTTCCACGATGCCTGTACCTTGACTTGCCGGGTAAAAGGCCTGGGGTTCGGGCCGGCAATAAGATCAAATGGACTGACCACTATGGGAACAAGCATGACCTTGACTTCGTAATCGAAAGAGGCGGGAGCTTGAAAAAGAAGGGAAGGCCTATTGCGTTCATCGAAGCCGCTTGGCGACGCTATACAAAACACTCTCTCAATAAGGCTTAAGAAATCCAAGGGGCAGTCTTGCCGATCGCCGAGAAGCGTGGTTGGGATAAACCATTTCTCGGAGTAATTTTGGCCGGGGAATTCACGGACGCATCAGTTGGTCAACTGAAGTCTTTGGGATTTCGGGTCCTACATGTCCCCTATTCGAAGATTATCGACGCATTTTCGTTCGTCGGAGTGGACACCGCATATGACGAGACAACACCTGACAAAGAGTTCCAACATCGAGTCGATCGGATCGACTCGATGACTGAGGTGGAGATCTAAAAACTGTGCGACCGACTCGCGGGCGAATGTAAGACGCTGATCAACAAATTCCTCTGTGAGCTTGCGGACACTGTGGACCGCATGGTCGAGAGCGTGATGATCCTCGCGCTGAGTGGCCAGGAACAGGTGTTTGAATCGCTGTCTGAAGCTGAACGGTTCGTCCACGAGTTCCGCCCGGAGAAGATTCTGGGAACCTTCCGGAAGTATGAAGTCATCGTGAAGTTCTCGAACGGGGACAAGATAGAGGGGTCGTTTGTCGACAAGGAGGGATTGAAGAAGTTTCTGTCGTATGTGGATGGATGATGGGCGGCGGCCAGAGACGCTCGACATCGGGACTCGCCGCTTTCAGTCAGCCATCAGCAGCTTTGCGGATATTCGGCGCACTCCGAGGAGGGGCCTGCTGGGCTAGGGAACCTCTGAACAGGTCGCGTTCGCCCTTCGGGAGGGCCCCAAGGGCGTACTGGCTGTGTTGCGGCTCATTGTGTGGGGGGCATGTGTCACACGGCTTCGCCGCGCCTTGCCATCACGCCCTTTAGGCTCCTCTGGGCTTCCGGGACTTGTTCAGAGGTTCCCTGGCCCCGAACTTTGCGCCTTGGGCGACGCCCGTGGCATAATGGCGCCCGCCTAAGGGGTGGTTTCTCCTGAGACACCATTGCAGTTGGCCTTGTGCGGCTGCGGGTGGACCCTTTGAACCTGATCCGGGTAACGCCGGCGTAGGGATAGGTTGCGGAAAGCGCTCCTTGGGCTGAATGGATACATCAGCCATCATTGAGGAGCAGCCATGAAATTCTCCCGTCCCGCAAGCCAATTCCCCTGCCTCCTGCTCGGCCTATTTGCCATCGGCGCCGCCGCCGGTCAGCAGGCCGCCGATGAGGCCGCCCTCATCGAGGAAGTGGTGGTCACCGCCAACTTCCGTGACACCGCTTTGCAGGCCGCTCCGGCCAGCGTCAGCGTTCTGGGCCAGGACATCGTAGACCTGCGCGCCGCCCAGCATCTTGACCAGATACTGGGCATGGCGCCCAACCTCAACTATGCGGCCGGCGCTTCCCGGGGCCGCTTCCTGCAAGCCCGGGGCATCGGAGAGCGCAGCCAGTTCAAGGATCCGCTGGACGCCTCCGTAGGCATGATCATCGACGGGGCCGACTTCAGCGGCATTGGCTTGGCGGCGGTGCTGCATGATGTGCAGCAGGTGGAAATTCTGCGCGGTCCCCAAGGCACCGCCTTTGGCGCCAGTGCGCTGGGCGGCATGATGTTCATTCGCAGCAACGACCCTACGGAGCAGTTTGCGGGCAGCGTCACCACGGGCGTGGGCAACTATGGCGCTTGGCATGCAGGGGCGGTGCTGAGCGGCCCGCTAGGCGAGGGCCTGTTGGGACGTTTGGCGGTGCATAGATTCAAGGGCGATGGCTATATCAAGAACGAATTTCTGGACGTCGACGACAGCAACGACTTCGACGAGCTCAGCCTGCGGGCCAAGCTGCGCTGGCGGGCCGGAGAGTCCACCCAGATCGATCTGACAGCCTTCCACCTGGATGCGGACAATGGCTATGACGCCTTCTCGTTGGAGAACATGCGCCGCACAGACGCCGACGAACCCGGCCATGACCGGCAGGAAAGCCTGGCGCTCTCCCTGCAGGCGGCCCACAGCGGCTTCGCGGCTGTCGACCTGGAGGCCAGCTTGTTTTGGGAGGACAGCGACCTGGAGTACGGGTTCGATTGGGATTGGTCCAACCTGGCGGCCGGCGGCGTGCGCGGCGGCGAGAACAACGCTCGGCGGCGGGAGGGCTTGGGGGCGGATGTACGATTGCTCTCCAAGGGCCGCGCGGGCATCGATGCGCCCTTCTCTTGGGTGGCCGGCGCTTACCACTACAGCCGGGAGGTGGCCTTGGACTACAATGATCATTGGCAGGACGCAAGCGGCGCCTACCCCTCCTCTTTCGCCAGCGAATTCGACACCCAGCGCACGGCCCTGTACGGGCAGCTGGACTGGGCTTTGGCCGATGCTTGGGTGCTGACCTTGGGCGGTCGCTTGGCCCGCTACGACAACGCCTATGAAGATAGCGCCGGCGTTGCCGCCAAGCCGGATGACGATCTCTGGGGCGGGCGCGTCGGCTTGGCCTACCGCCCTGCGCCCGACCTGATGTTCTACGGCTTGGTGAGCCGCGGCTTCAAGACCGGCGGCGTCAACGGCCAAGCTGTGGCGGCGGTCCCGGAGGACGACCCCGAGGTCGCCAGCTTCCTGAACGAGCGCATCGCCTTCGCCGCGGAAACTCTGGTGAACTACGAAGCTGGCGTCAAGGGCCGCGCCTTGGAAGGGACGCTGAGCTACTCCCTGTCCGCCTTCTTCATGCAACGCCAGGACATGCAGGCCCGCGCCTGGGTGCTGTTCCCCCCGGCGGAGTGGAAGTCCTACCTGGACAATGTGGACGAGGGCGAGAATGTCGGCCTGGAGGCGGAAGCCGCCTGGCAGGCCAACGAGCGCCTGCGCCTGTCCGCCAGCCTGGGGCTGCTGGGCACCAAGCTGGGCGAGCTGGTGGTGCGCAATGTGGACACCTATGCGCTGCAGCGCCAACAGGGGCGGGACCAAGCCCACGCGCCGGGTTACCAGTTCCATCTATCCGCCCATTTGGACTTGCCCGCCAACACCTTCATCAACGCCCAACTGGAGGGCAAGGACGCCTTCCACTTCTCCAACAGCCACGACCAGCGCTCCCGCAGCTACGAAATCCTGCACTTGGCGGCGGGCTATCGAACGGAGCGGTTGGAAGTCACCGCCTGGGCCCGCAACCTGACGGATGTGGACTACGAGGTGCGCGGCTTCTACTTCGGCAACAACCCGCAGAAAGGCTGGGTGAACGAGGCCTACTATCAGTATGGGGCGCCTAGGACGTTTGGGGTGAGGGCGCGGCTGCGGTTTTAGGCGCGGCCTTGCTTGCGGCCTGTCGCTCCAGCGCCACCAGATGGTCGGCCACCTCCAGGGAGCGTCGCCTTCCGACGTCCATGTCGATGACGTATTTGTCCGCCACCACCAAGGTGGGGGTTGAGGCGATGGCCAGTTTGCGCTGGCGGCTCTCGTTGCGGGCCAGTTTGCGCTTCACCGCGTTGGAGTTGTAGGCGGTCAGGAAAGCCTCACGGGTCACGCCGTTGCCATCCAGGAAGTCCGCCACCTGCGCAGGGGTGGCGAAACGGCGGCCGTTGTCGTGGATGGCGCGGAACAGGCGCTCATGGTTGCGCTGCAGGGCTCCGGTTTGCTCCAGAGCCAAGTAGGCTTGGCCGAGAATGGCCCAGTCCGGGGAGAAGGTCACGGGCGCCCGCTCAAACTCCACGTCTTCGGCAAGGTTTTCCCGCCATGCGTGGACCAAGGGATAGAAGGTGCGGCAATGGATGCAGCCGTAGGAGAAGAACTCCGTGACCACGATGGGAGCGCCTGGACGGCGCTTGGGCGGATCCTCCACCACACGGTAGTGGTCACCTTCCACGATGCTCCCATCCATGCCGTTGCCGGTGCTGTAAACCAAGCCCCAAACCAGCACGGCAGCGGCCAGAACCGACGCACCGCCTAGGATGGCCCAGCGGATGGTGGCGATTTGCTTGTCCCGGCGATTATGCCTTCCGCCGCTGTGCCTGCTTCGAGATTGTCTTTTCGCCATATGCGCCCCTTCGACCTCTATTTGCTTGGGTGGCCTCGCAAGGCGTCAGCGAAACATCCCCAGGCGTTTCCGCCCCGGCGGCCGGCGCCCTGACGCGCAGGGCAGCGGGTGCTTCCATGCAAGGCCTTTGCAAGATGATACCCCATCGATCGGCGTAGCCGCAGGCGCAACAGGAGCAACCCCAAGACCGTCCCAAAGTCCTATGCGTCCGGTGAAAGAGGGAGGCAAAGAGGGAGGCAGAGCCGGAATTCACCTCGGTTGATTTTGGATGGTCCTAGTGTGCTGTCCCGCAAGCAAGTGGGATTATTCGTGGCCCTTTTTGGCCCACGGCCGCGTTACTCCTTCTTGTGTGGGGCCCGCCACAGGGCGTCGTCGCGCCTTGCCGGGAGCCAAAACGGCCCAGCGACTAAAACCCACTTACTTGGGGGACAGCACACTAGGGGCATCCAAGACACTGTTGACAGCCCTTAAGGAACCTGTGAACAAGTCGCGTTCGCCCTTCGGGGGGGCCTAAAGGGCGCGCTGGCTGTGTTGCGGCTCATTGTGTGGGGCCTACCGTACGGCTTCGCCGCGCCTTGCCATCGCGCCCCTTAGGCTTATCTGGGCTTCCGGGACTTGGCTCAGAGGTTCCCTAGTCGAAGCCGAGTCAGCAAGGGGGCCGCTCCTTTGTGGGGGGCGAAATTGGGTTTGCGGGCCGGGCCCGCTCAACGCTGCCGCCAGGCGCTTGGCGGCTGAAATGGGCCTTGCCAGATGCCTAGGCGTTGGCGCTGCGCTTGCTCCTGATCCGTGCTGAAGAAGTTGGCGCCCACGCCCACCGCCAAAGCGTGGCCTTGGGCGATCATCAGCCGGGAAAGATTATTGGGCCGCCGGTCCGCCATGAAATCGATTGGCGAATCCGGCGTGGTGGGTGAATCCTTGGCCAGTTCGCACACCGCCAGCACCCGTTGGGCATTCATCGCGTACATGGGGAAGCACACCACAGGTCCGCTGCGCAGCAAGGTCTGCAGTGCTTGGGTCGCCCGTCGGCCGCAAGGATAGTCCAGGCCGTCGGCGTCCTGGCAGGTTTGCTCCGGCTCCATGGCGTCCATGCCGAACAGCTTCACCTCCACTCCGCGCAGGAACAGGGTCTCGCCATCGATGGCGTTGCCCATGGCCGGGCCGAGCAGGTTGTCATCCTGCTCCGGGGCGCTCACTTGTCCCCAGTGGTTGATAAGAAACACCAGGCACACCAACGCCAACGCCACCAGGCGCCTGGGCCAGCCCACCTTGAAGTGAATGCCGTGCAGGATGTCGAGGATGCGGGCTAGGGCGGGCAGGGTGGCGCGGATGCCGTATATCAGCACCAACGCGGTGCACAGAAGATACGCAACCAGCAGCCAGGGGTCGAAGGTCGCAGTCGCGGCGCCCCGCTGCAGGGCGGAGGACCAGGTAAACGCCAAGCTATTGCCGAAGAAGACGGCCCAATTGATCAGCAACACGCTTACCCCGCTGGTCAGCGACCAGGGCCGGATGCCGTCCGCATCGAAGACATGCAGCACGGGCGGATTGAGGCGAAAGATCTCATGCACCATGGCGCGCGGCAGGCGGCTGGTTTTAAGCACGAAGTGCAGCATCGCCAAGCGGTTGGCGGTGAGCCAGAACAGGAAGCCGGCGAAGGCCACGGACACCAGCGGCACAATGGCCTTGGGCACTTGGTATTCGCCTAAGGAAATATGGTCCGCGGCGGCGTTGGCCTCCAGGCGGCTTAGGCCGGCGAAAAACACGGACAGGAAAGTGCCGCCGAAGGAAACCCAGAAGATGGAGGACAAGGACTCGATGGAGCGCACCAGGGCCTGCGCTTGGATGGACAGGGAACTCAGTTGGCCTGCGCCGCCTTCCCCATCCGGGCGTGGGTGTGCGGCGGCGCCGTCTCCTGCGGGGTCGGCTGGGCCGGGTTGCTCCTGTCGCCGCGGTCGTGCGCCATCCCCCGCGGGTTTGGCTGGGCTGGGTTGTTCCCCGTGGGGCGGTTTTGCGCTGTCTCCGGCGAGTTTGGCCGCGCCGGCCTGTTCCCCTTTTTGCGGCTGTGCGTCGTCTTGCCGCGGTTGGTCATCCATGGGTGCCTCGCTTGCGGCGAATCTTTGGCGCTGGCGCCAAGGCGGAATCCACGACCCGTACCCGGCGACTTGCCGCACCAGCCTTCGTTGGACGGACAATTAGCATGTCGTGGCTATGTCGAAGGCGCACGACTCCGGCCTGTGCGCGGTGGGGCGGCGGCGGTTCGCCTCGGACCTGCGCGATCTGGCGCTGGCGGAGCTGGGGCTGAACCGGCATGTCAAGTGCGCCCGAGGCACCAGGGAGTGGCTTCCCACCGCCAACCGTTGCTGGTGTGCAGCAACCGTCGTTCAGTTCAAGCGGGCCTACGGCCTTAGGTTGGACTGGCGCGAGGCCGAGGTGCTGGAGCGGGTCCTGTCGGGCTGTCCCCAGCCGATTTCGATAGCCAAGGGCGTTTGTCCCTGACCGGGCGGCGGACTGGTTGTGGTCGACGGAGAGAAGGCTGCAATCCACAGTGTACAATGGCGCATGTCTTGGCTGGAACTGTGAACATGGCGGAAAGAGGCTTGGGACGCAAGGCCCCATTCGACGATCCCAACTGGCCGCCGCCCTTGCCCATTAGCCGCGAAGCGATTGCGGACTGCGATTTCGCGGCCATGATCAACGAGGAGTACGAATGGCTCCAGAGGGGCGAGCGCACTTTGAAGCGAAGGCTGCGAAAGCGGGGCCGATCCGACTTGGAAATTGACTGAACGGGGATGTCCCGGCCGGTGCGAACCGCGTTGGTGGACGCCAACCTTTTGGCTTCGCCGGCCAACCGGCATTTGTCGGCTTGATGGCGGAGGCTGGCAACGTGGTCATGTGCAGCACGGACGAAAGCGAGCGGGAGTGCGTTCTGGCCATTCGCCGTATCGCCTTCAAGCGGAAGCTGTCTGAAGGCCGCATTGAATTGGACGTTGCGCGCTTGAACGCTTGGAAGGACAGGTTCGCGCTGGAAGGTCTCTGGAGACGTTTGCCGGAATTGCAGGCGTCAGCCGATGAACGTGAGGCCGTCAGTTTCCATTGGCGGTCCTATCGAACAGATCCCGATGACGAATATTTGGCCATGGAGGTGGTGCTGCACGGCTTGGACGCTTTGTTTTCGGCGAACATGACCGTGATCGCGGACAAGGACTGGAGCGAATTGGTGCGGAATCTCGGCATGTCCGGCGCCATCCCCCGTCTATGCCGCTAGGGAGGCATCGTGGATTGGATCTTCAAATCGTCGAATACGGCGGAAAAACCCGATTGGATAGGGGAGATGATGTTGTCCGCTATGACGCCGGCGCCCAATCTCAAGGAGGTGTTGGTTCGTTGGTCAATCGATTTGAAGTCTGCTTTTCCGGAACATTCCGAAAGTCTGAGTGCGTATTTTCAAGGCTTGTCGCAGGAGCGGGTTCATGCCCTGCGCACAAAAGCGAAACCGGAGTTTCTCATCACCAGACAAGCACTGCGGAGGGGTAGGGGGCGTAAATGACGCGGCGGCGGTCCGCTGTGGATCTGTCCGGCTTGCCGCCGGCGGAGCCGACCCCTGCGGCCAATTAGGGCCTGTTAGCACTATCTGGGTTAGCCCTGTTGCGTCCCAGGCCGCGCC
>CAYGBY010000080.1:0-14774 GCA_964348115.1 uncultured Pseudomonadales bacterium | reverse complement strand
CGCCCGCAAACAGCGGGGCGCTGGGCGAACGCGACTTGTTCAGAGGTTCCCTAGGAGTGCAGGCCGTCCACGGGCCGCTGCGCCGCGGCGCGACGGGCCGGCGCCCAGGCGGCCAGCAGACACAGCAGCCAGGAGGCGCCGCCGATGACGGCCAAATCCAGAGCCTGCACACGGGCAGGCAGAACATCAAAGTAGGTGTTCTCCAGCAGCGAAAAGTCCAGCGCAGCCTCCACCGCCGCCAACACGGGGCCAATGCGCGGCGCTGCGGCTACGCCTAGGGCCAGCCCCAGAGCCACGCCGGCCGTGGCCAGCACCGCGCCCTGCAGAAGAAACACCCGTTGCAGCAACGCCCCGGTGGCGCCCAGGGTGCGCAGCACGGCAATGTCGCTGCGCTTGTCTTCAATCATCATGGTTTGGCCGGAAACGATGTTGAAGCCCGCCACCGCCACCACCAGCAGCAGAATCAGAAACATCATGGCCTTTTCCATGCGCACCGCGCGAAACAAAGCGCCATAGGTGTGCGTCCAAGGCGCCGCCGGGCCGGCATTCGGGCGTTGCCGCCAAGCCGCCGCAAAGTCCTCCGCCCGCAGTGGGTTGTCGAGAACGACCCGCACGCCATCCTGGCCCAGCCGCGCCCTTTCCCTGGCGTCGAAGGAGGTCCGCGGCACCAGCGCCAAGCTGTGATCGAACTCCGCGCCCAGCGCGAAGACGCCGCGCAGGCGGTAGCGCTTGAACCGCGGCCGCACCACTCCGCCAGCTGCCTCGGGCACGATCAGCAGCAGGTCGTCGCCGCTTTCCAGCCCTAGGCCCCGCACCAGCGGCAGGCCCAGCGCCACCCCATCAGATGCCTGAAGCACATCGTCCAGCGCACCGTCCAACATGTGCTCCGCCAGGAAGGGCAAGGCTTGCCCCGCCCCCTGCTGCAGGCCGTAGATGGTGACCGGAGCCATCGCGCCAGGGCCGGCAACCATGCCGGCCGCCTGAAAGAAGTCATGGGCGGCGACAACGCCAGGCATGGCGGCGGCCGCGGCGCGGTCCGCGGCACTGGCGTCGGCCAGCACCACATGGGGCACCGTGCCCAGCAGGCGGCTGCGCAACTCCGCGGCCAGGCCGTTCATTACGCTGACCACCACGGTCAGCACCAGCACGCCGACAGCCAGCCCCGCCAGCGTGATCAGATTGATGAGCCGGGCGTAGCGGTTGCGTCCCCGGCGCAGGTAGCGCAAGGCGATCCACAAGGCAAGCCCGCCGCGCCCCAAATGCGCGTTCACTTCACTGCTTGCGCCAAGGCCGCAACAGGCCGCCATCCAGGTGCAGCGCCCGGTGCATGGCCGGCGCAGCGCTCTCGTCATGGGTGACCAGCACCACAGCCACCGCGAACGCATCGCTCAGAGCGCACATCAGATCGAACACCTGCCGGGCGCTGTCCTTGTCCAGATTGCCGGTCGGTTCGTCCGCCAGCACGATGTCCGGCTTGCCCACCAAGGCACGCGCCACGGCGGCGCGCTGCCGCTCTCCGCCGGAAAGGCTGGCCGGGCGATGGCGGGCCCGATCAGCGAGCCCCACCGCCTCCAGCATGGCCTGCGCCTCCGGCAACGCCTCGCCCTTGCTTTGCCCGCGCAACCGCAGGGGCATAAGGACGTTCTCCAAGGCCGTGAACTCCGGCAGCAGATGATGCAGCTGATATACGAACCCCATGTGGCCGTTGCGCAGGCGAGCGCGCTGCGCCGCATTCAGGGTGTTGAAGGGGGCGCCGCACACCCGCACTTCCCCGGCGTCCGCATCGTCCAGCCCGGCCAAGATGTGCAGCAGCGTGCTTTTGCCGGCGCCGGAGCGGCCGAACACCACCACCCTTTCGCCCCGCTGCACCTGCAGGGAAAGGTTGCGCAGCACCCCAATGCGCTGGCCGCCTTCGGTGAATGACTTGTGCAGCCCCAAGGCGCTGAGCGCAGGCCCCTGCGCCCTTGGCTCACTCATGGGCCAGCACCCGGCTGGGCGGCAGGCGGGCGGCGCGGAAGGCGGGATACAGGGTGCAGATCAGACACAGCGCGAAAGACAGGCCGGCGATGCGGAGCAAATCCCCAGGCCAGATATCCACCGGCAGGTAGTTGATGAAGTATTGGTTCATCAGGTCCAACGCCAGGCTGTCATTGACCCAGGCGAACAGCGTCGGCAGGGCGCTGGCCAGGGCGCAGCCGACCAGGGTGCCGGCCAGCACGCCAATGCCGCCAATCAGCGCGCCCTGCACCACGAAGCTGCCAACCAAGGAACCGGTTTCAGCGCCCAGGGTTTTGAGGATGGCGATGTCGCCAGCCCGTTGCTCAACCGTCATCACCAAGGAGGAGACCAAGTTGAAGGCGGCGACCCCCACCAGAAACGCCAGCAGCACGAACATGCTGGCCTTCTGCGCCGCGATGGCGTGGTGCAGGCCGCCGTGGGTGTGCCGCCAAGTGCGGGCGTAGAAGCGTTCCCCTCCCAACAGGGCAAGGCCTTCTTCAGCCGCCCGCTGGGCGCCGGCAAAGGTCGCGGTCTTCAGCTGGTAGCCATGGACGGAGGCACCAAGGCGCAACAGCCGCTGGGCGTCGCCGATATGGACAAAGGCCATCCGGTGATCGAGCTCAGATCCGGAGCGCACCAAGTCCACCACGGCAAAGCGCTTCTGGCGCGGCAACAGGCCCGCCGGGGTCAGTGACCCCATGGGCAGCATCAGCACGATCTGGTCACCCACGGCAACGCCCAGACGTTCCGCCAGCCCGGCGCCCAGGATCACGCCGAACGCCCCCGCCTGCAGACGCTGCAGTTCACCACCGTCAAGAAAGCGGTGCATGGTGGAGACGCGCTGGAACTGCTGGGGCGCCAAGCCGGTCAGCCAGACGTCCTGAACCTGATCTTCGCTGACCGCCAGCGCCGCCCCCTGCACGAACGGCGCGACGCCCACAATGGCGGGCTGCGACGCCAAGGCCACCATTTCGCCCTGATCCACCGGGAAGGGTTGGCGGCCATGCAGCGACGCCTGCGGGAGGACCCCGAACACACGCTCGGCAAGCTCCCGCTCAAAGCCATTGATCACGGAAAGCACTATGATGAGCACGGCGACGCTGAGCGAAAGCCCAGCCACGGCGATGAGGCCCGTGAGCGAAGCGGCGGCCCGCTTGGGAAAGCCGTAGCGCAGCCCCAGTTCAGCGGCCAATAGGCTGCGCCGCAACCACGGCATCAGCGGCGGCCGGCCGGTCCCAGCGCCTGCATGGGCCAGCGATCAGCCCTTGGGCGGCTTGCAGAGATGCGCGTTGCCGCGGCAGATTTCACATTCGGCATCCAGGCCTAAGGCGTCCAGACCACCGCAACTGCCGGAGATGGGGCGGCGCCCCAGCAGGACGCCCAAGCCCATGCCAACGACAATGAGCACCATAAGCGCAAAGGCGATCAGGAAGGTCATGACTTGTTCAAGAGGTAGTTGCCCATCGGGGCAGTATAGCTTTCTTCAAAGCCCGCTGCCTGAGGTTGCGCCGGGCGGCTGAGCAACAGGGCGGCGATATCGCGCTGGGCGGCGAAGCGCAGCCCCGCCTGCGGCCCCAGAACGTTGATCAGGGTGGCTAGGCCGTCGGCTTGCGCGGCGCTCGGCGCAACTACCGTGACCGAGGCGAGGCGATGATCCACTGGCCGGCCGGTGCGGGGGTCCAGGGTGTGGCTAAGGCGCTGCTCGGCCTCCATGCGGAAGTTGCGGTAGTCCCCGGAAGTGGCCACCGCCGCCCCGGACAGGGCGAGCACAAGGTGCGTCGCGCCCTTGCCGTCCGGTCGCTCCACGCCAATGCGCCAAAGCCGTCCTTGCGGGCTTAGGCCGGCGGCCCGCGCTTCGCCGCCGATATCCACCAGATAGTCCTTGCAGCCGAAGCCTTCCAGGACCGCCGCCACCCGATCCACCCCATGCCCCTTGCCGATGGCCGACAGGTCCACCTGCAAGGAGGGGTTGTGCTTGCGCAAAGCGGGCGGCTGCAGGCGGGCCTGCAGGCCTTGGTAGCCAACCCGCCCCAAGGCGGCCTGGATGGCGGCGGCGGTGGGCGACGCTTGGCCGAGGTTCCGGCCAAAGCCCCATAGATCCACCAGCGGCGCCACCGTAACATCAAAGGCGCCGGCGGACTGATGGGATAGATCCAGCGACAGGGCCACCACTTCCGCCAAGGGCCGCGGCACGGCCACCCACTGTCCAGCAGGCCCGCTGTTGAAGCGGGAAAGCGCTGAATCTGGGCGCCAATTGGACATTTGCGCATCCACCGTCTCCAGTTCCGCAGTGACGGCTGCGCCTACATCGGCGCTGGACAGGGCCATGCAGTTGCCGTAAGTCACCGCAACGTAGGTGCCCATGGCCTGCCCCTGGTGGCGGTGAAACCGCGTCTGCTGGCCGCAGGCGGCCAACACAAGCGGCAGCGCAAGCCCTAGCAGCGCGACAGCCGCATTCCCACACAGCCGGATTGTGGCAGAATTCGCCCTTCGCCTTGGGGCGGCCCAATTCAAACCCATCGGATCAACCGGAAGAACCCATGCCCAAATACTGCGAAATCGATAAGTCCGAACATATCATGACCGTCACTCTCAACCGGCCGCAGCGCCTGAACGCCATGCACCCGCCAGCCAACGCCGAACTCGGCGAGGTGTTTGATGCGTTCGCCGCGGACGACGACCTCTGGGTGGCCATCGTCACCGGCGCCGGGCGCGGCTTTTGCGCCGGCAATGACCTGCGCTATCAGGCGGAGGGCGGGGAACGGGTGCCCATGCCCAGGGGCTTCGGCGGGTTGACCGCGCGCTTTGATCTGCTGAAGCCGGTCATCGCCGCAGTGAACGGCGTGGCCATGGGCGGCGGCTTCGAGATCGCCTTGGCCTGCGATCTCATCATCGCTTCGGAGAAAGCGGTATTCGCCCTGCCGGAACCCAAGGTGGGCTTGGCGGCCTTGGCCGGGGGGCTGAACCGCCTGCCCCGGCAAATCGGCGCCAAGCGGGCCTTGGGCATGATCCTGACCGGTCGTCATGTGCCGGCGGCGGAGGGCAAGGAGCTGGGTTTCGTAAACGCCGTGACGCCCCATGGCCAATTGATGGCGGAGGCGCGTGATTGGGCGCGTCAAATCTGCGCCTGCGCGCCGCTTTCCGTGCGGGCCAGCAAGGAGGTGGTGCAGGCGGCGCTGGACACCGCCGCCTTGGCGGACTCCATGCACCTCGACTACGCCTCCGTAAAGGCCATGCGCAACAGCCAGGACTTCATCGAGGGACCCAGGGCCTTCGCGGAGAAGCGCAAGCCCAACTGGCAGGGGCGCTAGAATGCCCCAAGCGGCCGCCCAGGCTGGGCGTCGGAACTCCACCCATGCCGGTGTGACGGCCGTCTGCAGGCTCATCATCGTGCGCTCGGCGGCATTGCTGACCGCGCTGGCGCTGGCCGGCTGCGCACCGTCCGAAGGGGCGGAAATCGAGGCGCGCACCAGCGAAGCGGCCAAGCCCTAGACCGGGCTTAAGGCCCAGGACGGCGACGACGACTTCCATTTCGTGGTCGTTGCGGACCGCACGGGGGGCGAACGGCCAGGGGTCTTCCCGGCGGCCATGCCCAAGGTGAATTTGCTGCGGCCGGCCTTTGTGGTCAGCGTTGGCGACCTGATCGACGGCTACACGGAGAATCGGGCGGAACTGGAGCGCCAGTGGGATGAGTTCGCCGGCTTCATAGACACCCTGGAGGCGCCTTTCTTCCATGTGGCAGGCAACCATGACATGAGCAACGCCCTGATGGCGGAAGCCTGGCGGGAGCGCTTCGGCCCCTCCTTCTACCACTTCCTGTACAAGGACGTGTTGTTCCTGGCCCTGAACTCCGAACTGTTCGGCATGGTGGGCGACCCTGGCCGCCCCGTTCCCGGCCCATGGACCCAAGAGCAGCAGCTGGCCTACATCGCGCAAGTCCTCGCTTCGCACCCCAACCCGCGCTGGACCATCATCCTCATCCACCAACCCCTGTGGGACTACGGCGAAAACCCTCGCGGGGACTGGGCCAAGGTGGAGGAAATGCTGGGGGAGCGGGACTACACGGTGTTCGCCGGCCACTTCCACCGCTACACCAAACATGTGCGCAACAACCGCAAGCACATAACCCTGGCATCGACCGGCGGCGCGAGCAGCCTGCGCGGCCTGCCCTACGGAGAGTTCGACCATGTCGCTTGGGTGACCATGACCGCCGACGGTCCGCGCATCGCCAATCTGATGCTGGACGGCATTCAGGACGAGGATCTGGTCACCACGGCCTCCCGCATCGCAGTGCGCACCCTAGTCCGGCGCATCGAGTCCCTGGCCAAGTTCCAGGAAGGAGACAGCTTTCAGACGGGCACGGTCTCCTTCAAGCTGCACAACGCCCACAGCGCCGCGCTGCAGGTCCACCCCCAAGTGCAGGCCGGCGCGGACCTGCGCGAACTGGATTCCCCGCCGCCCTTCACCCTGGCGCCCGGAGAATCCAGGCAATTGGACGTGGCGCTGCGCAGCAACTTCCCCAAGGGCTGGGGCGACTTGGCCCCGGGCCGCATCATCTGGTCGCTATCCACCCTGGCCGCTGACCGTCCGCTCCGTTTCGATGCGCTGTCCGCCCTTTTGCCGGTGGCGCCCATGCCCATGCCCAATGGCGAAGCGCCGACGGTGGACGGCCTGCTGGATGACTGGGCGGCGCTGCCGTACCACGTGCAGCGACAAGGTGATGTTTTCCAGGCCAGCGTCTCCGCTGCGCCAACGCCTGCGGACCTCTCCTACCGCTTCGGCGTGCGGGAGGCGAACGGCGACATCTACTTCGCCGTTGCGGTGACGGATGACAGCCTGTACGGACCCGATTGGGAAGGTCCCCGCTACCAGGACCATGTGCTGATCAGCGTCGATGCGCGACCGGATCCGCAACGCTCCCGCAACCGCCCGCTATCCGAGGCGCTGGCGTCCGGAGAACTCACCCGCTTGGCCGTGGACTTCCTGACCGTCGGCAATCCCAAGCCGGACTCCTTTCTGGATTTCCTAGCCGACGCCCGCGCGGCCATTGACTGGCGCCTCCTGCCCAGCGACGACGGCTACAATGCCGAAGCCAAGGTGTCCCGCGCCTTTCTGGACGCCCAGCAAGGCAATCCGTGGGATGCGGTGCGCATCACGGTCACCGTCACGGACGCCGACGCGCAGGAGACCGGGCGTGTCGCCCTGCACTGGCAGCCGGACCGCTTCGGCGAGGCCCCGGTGGCCGGCACCGGCACCTTCCTGCGCACATCAGCGGTTCATCCAAGCCTGCCGGCCAACCAGTCTCAAAGCCGCTAGAGCGCCTCCCAACAAGTCCCGGAAGCCCTTCGCCCGAAGAGCACCCCGCGGCGGACGGACTGTGGAATCCCCGCCGCGCTGCGGGGCGCCTTGCCATGGCCGCAACGCCATCGTCCTAACCCGCATGTCGTACCAGACCGCTTGATGATGCGCAGCGGGCGGCTCACGCTGGCACCGGGCTTGTTCGTTCTCAGGCCCCTTGGGCGGGAATGGCGGCCTTGCGCTTCGGAACCCCGGCGTTCAGCTCCTTAAGCTGCTTCCGCAGCCGCTTGCGCACGGCGCCCCGGGTGACGCCGATGAGCGTCATCAGATAATCCCTGGCTCGTTCATCCACCAAGTCTTCAAGGGGAATGAAGCCCATGCGCCACAATAGAACCATGCCCCACGACTGCCCCGCCAAGTGCCGGGCGAGGTTGTCGGGGTCCACATGGGGCAGCAGTTGGCCCTTGCGCTGGGCGATGGCCAACTGCTCCGCAGCAACATGGTAGGGCCTGGCGAACAGGGCGTCCACCAGGGGATGGCTGGGCTCCAGGTTGAAGGCCACGATGGCCGTGGCCTCCGCATACGCAGGGGTTCTGCGCATTTGCTCGCCGTTGGCCTTGACGGACTCCACCAAGTACTCCACGCCTTCGCCAACGCCGGTGGCGACCACCTCTTGGGCAAGTTCCTCGAATAGGTCCGTCACCGCAGCCGCCACCAGTTGATCCTTGCTGACATAAAGGTTGTAGAGGGTGGCGGGCGCCACATTCGCCCTTTCCGCCAAGGCGCGCATGGTCGTGCCCGCATAGCCAATCTCGCTCAGCATCTCCCTGACGCAGCGCAGAATATTGGACTGGCGGGCCAGTTGCCGCGGGGATTCGTAGCGTCGTTTTCGCGCCATGGGGCCTCGGCTCTCGGTTTTGCCGACTATAACCCGCCGTCAGGCGGCATGGAACAGCCCCGCGGCGGCAAGCCGCCGCCACCTGCTAGCCCGGCGCAGGCCGAACCCTTGGTCGCTGGCGATTGCGGCGTTGGCGCCGTCCACGCAATCTGCTCCAAGCCATCCTGACGTACGCCAAGTCCCGCTTTGTCAGGCCGCATCCCTGCCGCAAAAGCACTGCATCGCCGTGGTCCAGCGCCGCCTCCAGTTGTCCGGCGCGCAGGCTGCGGTCGATGAACGCCGCGTCGACCTCCTTGGCATGGCGATAGGGCACCCAGAGTTTCTCCGCCTCTCCGGGCTCAAGTTCAAGAACACCGCCACCGTAGCTGCGTCCACAGACCTCAGCCCAGGCGAAGGTGAAGGAGTTCACCAGCGACGCGCAAAGCTGGCCTAGGTCAGTGCAGGCGAACGTGCGCACACGGTGGATGGTGTCCGTGGCTGTGGCGCCCGCTTCGTTCGCCACCAGCAGCGGCGCATGGTGAATTTGACGGAACAGGAAGGCGTCCGGAGCATAGACGGAAGGCACATCAAACCAACGGTTGCGGATGCGGCACTTGTAGCCGGCATGAACCCCCTCAAGCTCCGCTTGCTGTATGTAGGCGCTGAGGGCCGGCGAAAAAGCTGACCGGTCCAGACCGTTAAGGTTGATCAGCTTTGCCGGGCTGGTTTCAGCGTAACTGCGCAGGTCATCGGCGGTGAAACGGATGGACTTCAAGGCGCCGGTGCGCCCCACAACATCCACGGCCCGGCCATCAAGGCCCAGTTGCTCCGCCCGCGCCGTGCTCACCAAGAAGAAACTGTTGCGGCCGGTCACAATGCCCACATCCACGTCCGCCAGATTTCCCAAGCGGTCGAGGCCGCCCGAGTGCGCGACATCCCGAAGCAGGCGGAACTCGTCCTGATCCAGGAACAACGATGTCCACTTCATATCATCATGGGTGTGGCGGTCCGGCAAATGGCTTGCAACGCCCGCACTTTCGCCCAGCTTGAACAGTTCTTCGCCATTGGACAGTTCCCGCATATGCAGCCGGCCACGCCTATCGGGGTCGCGGTTTCTGCCTTCGCCCAACAGCAGCAGCACTTCCTGCTGAATTTCCGGGAACACCAACTGATCGAAAGCGATGACAAAGACATCATCAAATAGCAGTGGCAACCGGTAGCGAAGCTCCGCCGCATACTGCACCTGCAGCAACTCCGCAGGCACCACCATCGCCAACCGCCCCCCGTCGCGCAGCAGCTCCGCCGCCAACTGCACGAACGCCGTCCAAGCGTTGGCAAGCCCATTGGGGCGGTAGCCGAAACTGTTGAGCATCCGAAAAGCCTGGGCTCTGGCGACCCTATCGAAGTACTGAAAGCGTATGAAGGGCGGGTTGCCGATGGCGGCGTCATACCCCTGACCGGCAAGCAACTCCGGGACGATGTCAAAGAAGCTGCCGCACCGCCAGTCCATGGCGGCTCGGGCGCCGGGTGCGGCCCTGCGCGCCTTTTGAAGTTCCTGCGGCACAATCTCGATGGCGGTAAGCTGCCCATTGGGGCCCAACAGCGAGGCCGCAGCGGAAACAAAGCTGCCGTCTCCGCAGCTTGGCTCCATAACCCGGTCGGAGGGGTTGCGGATGGCCCAACGGCATAGGTATTCCGCCAAGGGCGGCGGCGTGTAGTAGCCACCCCGCATCTTCCTCGCCGTGGGTGCGCTCTTATTGGTCGCGAAAGCCATCCGACTACCTGCTGACTACTACATTTAGCGTCTTGCTATCGAAGACGGCCTAAGAGCTATCAGGCAACATTGTAGTTCTGCGGGCGTATTCCACCCACCACCTTGGCCGCCCCGACTTTCACATTCCGTCTGTGGAGGAATCAATGCTCTCGCCGACGGATCGACCACAGAAATCCCACCACGCATGTTCGCCAAGGCATCGCCGAACCCGGCGTCAAATAGGCGTCCAAAGTCCATTCCCTACTTTCTATCGAAGGGGACCTATAAAGATACGTTGACAAACCACCACATGCCGAGTCCCGCAAGTCGCATAACCACTACATGTCGTGGTTCGTCAACCGATCACTACAATTCCCTATCGAAGCAACCTGCGACGACTTCGTTCTTCAAGGGCTAAGTAGCTGCTGGAAAAGCGCTTCTTCAGGCCTCCACTATCGCCGCTTGGCGCAAGTGGTCCAAGATGATCTCCACGTTCTGTTCCGGGGTTCGGGCTACCGTGTCCAAGCGCAGTTCCGGATGCTCGGGGGGTTCGTAGACGGCGTCTATGCCGGTGAAGTTGGTGATCTGGCCAGCGCGGGCTTTTTGGTACAGGCCCTTGGGGTCGCGGGCCTCGCAGACCTCCAGGGGGGTGTCCACGAAGACTTCGATGAACTCGCCGTCCTCCAGCAGGCGGCGCACCATGCGGCGGTCGGAGCGATACGGGGAGATGAAGGCGACGATGGCGATGAGGCCGGCATCCACCATCAGCTTGGCGGTCTCGCCGATGCGGCGGATGTTCTCCACCCGGTCCACCTCCGCAAAGCCGAGGTCTCTGGTCAAGCCGTGGCGCACGTTGTCGCCGTCCAGAATGTAGGTATGCCGATGCAGATCATGCAGGCGGCTCTCAAGCAGGTTGGCGATGGTGGACTTGCCTGAGCCTGACAGGCCGGTCAGCCAGACCACGCAGGGCCGTTGGTGCTTAAGCGCGGCGCGGTGGGCCTTGTCCACAGTCAGCTGCTGCCAGACTAGATTGTCCGCCCGTCGCAGGGAGAAGTCGAACACGCCCACCCCCACGGTCGCGTTGCTGCGCCGGTCGATAAGGATGAAGCCGCCTAGGGCCGGACATTGCGTGAACGGGTCGAAGGCGATGCGCTCGCTCAGGCTGATGTTGGCCACCGCCACCTCGTTCAGGCTGAGCATCTTCGCCGCACGGGTCTGCAAAGTGTTGACGTCGACACGGTGCTTCAACTCCGTCACCACGCAGCTAACCGTGCGGGCGCCGCACTTCAGGCGGTACTGCCGGCCGGGGAATAGGTCCTCTTCGCTCATCCACAGCAGATGCACGGCCAACTGGTCGGACACCTGCGCCGGATGCTGCGGCGCGCAGAGCACATCGCCGCGGCTGAGGTCAATTTCATCCGCCAAGGTCAGGGTGACGGCTTGCCCAGGGCCCGCCTGCGCCAGGTCGCCGTCCCAGGCGACCACACGCGCCACCTTGGAACGCTTGCCGGAAGGCAAGGCCAGCACATCGTCGCCCGGACGCACAACGCCGTTGGCGATGGTGCCGCTGAAGCCCCGGAAATCCGCGTTGGGCCGGTTCACCCACTGCACCGGCAGGCGGAACCCGGCCTGCACGGGGGCGGGCTGCACGGCAACTTCCTCCAAGTGGGGCAGCAGGGCCGGACCCTCATGCCAAGGCATGGCCGGGCTGCGCACAGCCACATTGTCCCCTTGCAGGGCGGAGATGGGGATGGCGGTGACCTGCGGATTGCCCAGCTTGGCGGCGAAACTTTGGTAGGCCGCCGCGATTTCAGCAAAGACGGCGCGATCGTAGCCCACCAGATCCATCTTGTTCACCGCCAGCACGAAGTGGCGGATGCCGAATAGGGAAGCCACGTAGCTGTGCCGCCTAGTCTGGGTCAGCACCCCCTTGCGGGCGTCAACCAGGATGATGGCCAACTCTGAATTGGATGCGCCTGTGGCCATGTTGCGGGTGTATTGCTCATGGCCCGGCGTATCCGCCACCACGAACCGCCGCTTATCGGTGGCGAAGTAGCGGTAGGCTACATCGATGGTGATGCCCTGCTCCCGCTCCGCCGCCAAGCCGTCCACCAGCAGGGCGAAGTCGATGTTCTGCCCTTGGGTGCCCAGTTGCCGGCTTTCCGCCCGCAGCGCCGCCAATTGATCCTCGAAGATGAGCTTGGCGTCATACAGCAGGCGGCCGATGAGGGTGCTCTTGCCATCATCCACGCTGCCGCAGGTGAGGAAGCGCAAGGTGGTCTTGGCCGCCTGCTCCCCGAGATAAGCCGTCAGGTCCGCCTGCTGCCGGGTTGCCGAGTCAGCCATCCCTGAACCCCGGCGTTCCGCGCAAACAAGCTGCTTGGGCCTTATCGGAGGGGCGGCTTTGCATAACGCCATCCCTTAACCCCGGCGTTTCGCACAAACAAGCGCCGCGCAAGCGCACATGCTTAGCGCCGCCGCAAGGCGCCGGCCTGGCGAAAACCGGCCGCCGCCCAGGCGGGGGCGCGGAAAGGAGATTGCTGGGTGGAGGCAATGGCATCAGAAATACCCGTCCTGCTTCTTCTTCTCCATGGAGGCGGCCTCGTCGTGGTCGATCAGGCGGCCTTCACGCTCTGAGGTGCGGACCACGAGCATTTCCTGGATGATGGCGTCCAGATCCGCCGCATCGGACTCGACGGCGGCGGTGAGAGGATAGCAACCCAGGGTGCGGAAACGCACCTCCATCAGGCGCGGCGCCTCCCCGGCGCGCAGGGGCAGGCGGTCGTCGTCCAACATGATGAGCTGGCCGTCGCGCACCACCATGGGGCGCAGCGAAGCGAAGTACAGGGGCACGATGGGGATGGCCTCCTGGCGGATGTACAGCCAGATGTCCAGTTCCGTCCAGTTGGACAGAGGAAACACCCGCATGCTCTCGCCGGGCTGCACACGGCCATTATAGAGCTGCCAAAACTCCGGGCGCTGATTCTTCGGATCCCAACGGTGGTGGGCGTTGCGGAAGGAAAACACCCGCTCCTTGGCCCGGGACTTCTCTTCGTCCCGCCGGGCGCCGCCAAAGGCCGCATCGAAGCGGTGCAGCTCCAGCGCCTGCTTGAGCGCCTGGGTCTTCATCACGTCCGTATGCACTTGGGCGCTGTGGCTGACGGGACCGATGCCCTTGCGCACCCCTTCCTGGTTGGTGTGCACGAGCAGTTCAAGGCCCAATTCCCTGGCCCGCCGGTCCCGGAACTCGATCATCTCGCGGAACTTCCAGCCGGTATCCACATGCAGCAGGGGAAAAGGCGGCGGCGACGGGTAAAACGCCTTCAGCGCCAAGTGCAGCATGACGGAGGAGTCCTTGCCAATGGAGTAGAGCATCACCGGACGCTCCGCCTCCGCCATCACCTCCCGCATGATGTGGATGCTCTCGGCTTCCAGCCGCTCAAGATGGGACAACTGTGGCAAGGGCCAGCTCCGGGGCCAAAACAGGCCGCGTATTAGAAACAACCGCAGGCGGGATGACAACGCGCAATTGGTTAGTTTGTTATGCCTGAAAGGGGGCATTTGCCATCCAAGTGCGTCAGTCTCTGCAAGTCTCCCGTTAGGTTGAGTCACCGCTCCCTCAACCAGTCCTTTTCCGCCACTCGCCAGCGAATTGTGCGATCGCGCTTAAGTGGCCAACCTTGCGACCTTCTTGCCGGAGCCGTTGCCCCCCGCAAGCATGATGACGGCCCCGAACTCCCAGGCCTTCTCGAAATCGATGTCCACGGTCTCCAGGCCAGCCCCGTCATTTGCGGCGACCTTTGACCAGCGCCGCCTGATGGCATAATTTGCAATCGTGCGGGCTCCGCAGATCGGCAGCTCACCCAGCAAGGAGGCACCGTCATGAGCACAAATCTCACCGTCAGGGACATCGATCCGGCCGACAAGTCCTGGCTGCGGCGCGAGGCCCGCCATGTCGGCGTGTCGATGGAAGAGTTCGTGCGCCGCTTGATCCACGAGAAGCGCACCAAGACCGAGCGTCGCCCCAAGCCGTCGGAAGCTTTCGCACGCCACTTCGGAGAGCGGCACGGCGTAGAACTTCCCGCCCCGGCGCGTTTCGGCCACAACCCGCCGTCATTCGCCGAAGAGGACAGCGAATGACTGCCCAGCTTGCTTGGCTGATCGACACGAATGTCGTCTCCGAAATGATGCGGCCGCATCCAGAGCCGCAGGTCGCCGCTTTTCTGGATTCCATCGAACGCGATGGCATCGGCCTCGCGTCTGTCACCGTTTGGGAAGTCCTCGACGGCATCGGCCGCCTCTCCCCGGGTCGACGCAGAGCGAATCTTGCAGCCCGTTTCCACGATCTCCTCGATGAACTGTTCACAGACCGAATCGTCGCCTGGTCCCTAGCCGACGCCCAAGTGTGCGCACGAATCATGGAGGACAAGCGCCGCCGCGGCGAACCGCTCGACGATCACGTCCCCGATGCTTTCCTGGCGGCCGCCGCCGCTTCCCGCGGTCTGGCCGTCGTGACACGGAACACCAGCGAGTTCCGGAACACCGGCGTGACTAGCGTCGACCCTTGGACGACCAGTCCGCGATGAGCACCGTTGCCCGGGCAGGAGTTCGCCGGTCGGTTCGCCAGACCCATCCACGAGACCGCTCCCATGCCGCCTGACGTCAACCAGAAGCCCGAACAGATCGCCCGCGACTGGATTGACAACCGTCTCCGGGCTTCGGGCTGGCGTGTGCAGGACTGGAACGCGGTCGACTTCAATGCGGGGACCGGCATCGCGGTTCGCGAATACCCCACCGACATCGGACCCGCCGACTACGTGCTCTTCGTCGACAGGCGGGCAGTGGGCG
>CAYGBY010000079.1:0-14951 GCA_964348115.1 uncultured Pseudomonadales bacterium | reverse complement strand
GCTTAGTCGCTTGATCCTCCCGGCTGTCGTCCGCGAGGATCTCGTACTTCCACTCGCGCGCGCTGCCTGGTCTTAATCCCTTCTTCATCAGGGCAGAGGTCCGCGCCCTATACCCGTGGGGCTGGGGACCTGGCTTGTCGTCTTAATCCCTTCTTCATCAGGGCAGAGGTCCGCGCTCAGCCTCCCCCAGCTAAATGGGGGCGGGGGCCGTCTTAATCCCTTCTTCATCAGGGCAGAGGTCCGCGCAGACCTAAACGATTTTCACTTTCTGCTCAACAAGTTGCGGAGTGGGTTGCGCACTTCTAAGTGGGCCGCGGTGCTGACCAAATGCATCCCTTCCCGACGCTGTTACCTTAGAGTCTAAATTTTGAATGAACTGACCATCCCAAACCATCAAAACGCCATCTGGAAGGCTTGAGCAACCATAGATCGCATGGCGTCCTGTTGTCAAGAGTGGATAGGCGCGAACATCGTCGCTGCGGGCGTCAATCAGGCTATCGAGTTGGGTCATTAGATGCACTATCTCCCGCCGAGTGGCTGTGCGATGGAAGAGGGAATACTGCAAGGGTTCGGCATCTTGACGCACTACCCGATGCACCCTTCTCAGCCGGTCGGTAGCGGTGATGTCATAGGCCACCAGCCAAGAGATTTTTCGGCTTGCCGGCACTCTATTCCAGCCCTTCCAGATAGCGATTTAGATGACAGAGGGTTTCCTTTAGGTGGAAGTCGCAAGCGTTGGCTTGCCCTTTGAAGAAAACAACCACATCATCTTGCCGCACATTAGGGCGACGGGAACGCTGGTCAGACCGGTTTTCGCTGGTGACACGCAGGGCGAGCCCATCCAAATCGACTCAAAGCGGCCGGGACCGTGCAAGATAGAGTGGCTTCATCACCCACAGCTGTCCACGGCTTCGACCGCCCGCAAAGTTTGGCCGTTTCGTCCGCGTTGCTCGAACTCTCTAGCGACCCTGGCAAGCTGCCGACGCAGCAGGCGGCGCAACGCTACGCTGAGCGGCGTAAGGTGTTGATAAAAGTGCTGGCGTCCAGCTTTATCCAGCAAAACTGCTTCGCCATCTTGGCGAAATGCCTTATCGGTGAGCACCCGGCTGCGGAACAGCGACCAAACCCACTCATCTATATGCGGTCGGAAAGGCTCTATGACATCGGCGGCCAAGGACTCCCGCCCATAGGCCGGTTCGTGGAATAACCCCAGCAGGGGATCCAAACCGGCGGCATGGCAGGCCACCACGGCCTCGAAATGCAGCAGGGTGTAGCCCAATGACAGGCAAGCGTTGACCGGATCCTTTGGCGGACGGCGATTGCGGCTGTGGAACCCGAGGGAAGGTGGAAACAGCGCGGAATAACCAGCGAAGTAGGCAGCGGCCGCTGCGCCTTCGATGCCCAGCAAGCTGGGAATACTCAGGGTCTCCGCGTCCGCCAAAAGTCGGCCTTCCAAGGCCTCCAACCGGTCCATGGCCTTGGTTAGTTGTCGCCGCTTGTCCGGCCTTTGGCCCAATGCTTTTTTGAGAAGGCGGCTTTGGGCGTGGACCTTCGCTGACACCAACTTGGTCGCCCAATCCAGTCTCGTGGCGGCGTCACGGTAGGCGTCGAACTGGCCTAGCCGTCGCAACACATCATTGTGCGGCCTGCCGACGCAGGTGGCCATATGGCGACTGTGCCTGCCGCTCAGCACCAGTACGCCAGCACCGGCCTCCGTGATGGCGCCCAACACCGAGGTGGAGAGTTGCATCCTGCCGCGGAGCACAACCCGTTCCAATTGGCCGATCGGAACCGAACCACGGCGGCCTTTGGGTTCGTAAAACACCAAAGCGCCCCCGGACACCTGCAGATCTATGTCTTTGCGATCAACGTACAGCGTGGCCATTTTCAGTTATCCCACGTAGTAAAAATTGGGGTCGACGGCTGGCGTGGCGATCCCCAAGAGCACGGGTTGGGTTCTTTCCTCCACCCGCAACAAGGCGAAGCGATCTTCACCGCCATTCATCAAGGAACAAACATCAGAGTAGAGATTGGCATGCTCCTTGGGCGAGAGGAAACACTCGAAAACGGACTTCTGCCCTCCCGTCGCGTAGTCCTTTACGACACGACGGACCTGACGCAACCGTTTGGGGTCGGAAACGTCATAGGCGGCGATGTAGAGTCCCCTCGTTGGCATGCGGGTGTCACTGTCCAAAATTGGTGGTAGCGGAATTGAAGCAGGGAACGGTTTTTCATGCAGGGTTGACAAGGTTGCGGATTCGCTGTGTGGGCAAGATCGTCATCCGCCATCCGCGGCTAGCAGGTATGAATTTAAAGTCGGGTGGACAATCGCCCTTTAGGACGTCGTCAGGATGAACTTCAGCGGCTCCTGTGGAAGTTGTGGCAGGGGCTTGCGTATCCCCACCTCCTCCGCCAAGGCATGGAGAAGCGGAAGGAAGCACTTGAATGTCCATGACTCCATGTCTGCCCAACCTTTGGCGGACACCGGTTCAAAGCCGTGGGCAAGAATGGAGTTGTTGCGTAGGTCGAGCAGGCCGCGCAGCTTTTCGCCGTGCTCTTTGGCGAATTCTTGGGCAGGTCGTCCGCGCAGCTTGGCTGAATGGGCGATGACCCGCCAAGAGTGATACAGACCAATTTTATGCTTGCCATCGCTGCTTGGTGTGGAGGAAACGCCGGGCGGCAATAGGTCAGAGGGGAAGTCTGCGGTATCCACGCCTAGGTGTTTGCGAATCTGCCACTGCGCCGTCCATTCCATCATGCGATACCAGCGGGCAACCGCATCATCGAAACGGCCTTGCGCAGCGCGACGCTCCGCATTCCGCCAAAGGTCGAGCAGACTTAAGGCCTCGGTTTGGTCCCTTGGATTGCCCTCATGCTTAGATCTGTGGCTTAAAGAGCCCAGACAATCCATCATCCATGGGCATTCGGCGGAGACCAAGCCAGCGAATGGCGCAAGCACCTCCAATGAGCCCTTATGATCAAAATCGTCCCACAACGCTAGGCTCCGGCTTAGCGCGATGGCTCGGCCCAGTCTCGCTCCATCTGGTGCATCAGCCGGCAATGGACCTATTTGTCCAAGCCCCGCTTCGGCCTCCCGGTAGGCAAATCGACGCCAAGGCGCAAGATGCTGTTTGATTTGGCGGTCAAGACGCAGACGGGATACGCTGGCGAGCCGCACCCCCGCCCCTTGCGTCACGCGCTCAAGGTTGGTCCGCGCTCCTGTGACCAGTTGCAATTCGATCTTTTCAAATTCCAGTGCGGCGCAGACGAGTGCGGCCGTCATGGTCTTGGTGCCGCCGGTGTAGTCCGCGATGAGCTGCACGTTCGGAAACTGTTCACGGCACAGGAGAATTGTTTCCCGCATCTCGGTCCAAGCACCGTCGAGATCGTCCGCCGGCACTAGACGCGTTTCAAAGGAGGGGGCACCTTCAACGAACCCAGCCTTATCGCCATGATCATCAGCTAGCGCTAGCTGAGTCTTGAAGGCGCCTTCAACCAGACTGGCTTGGGTAGGGATGTTCGGAAGCGACGGGGATCTGTCACCAAAACTGGCTTTGATGACCAGTCCTTCGCCGGTGATTTGACTGACGGAGCCGGATTTTCCCGTCACAGGATCCTTGCCGGTACAGAAAAAGAAGATATGGCGAGGCTTGACGGTGTTGATCGCCTGAAGAATCGGTTGATGAGATCCACCCACAGTGCATAGCAGCACGACTCCGCTCATTTGTCACCTCGTGGCTCAGTAGCGCTGATGGAGCTCAATAGATGGGGATAGAATTTGCATATCTGAAACTATGATACTCTGAATCGGTAGCAAGTCAAGGAATACCCATTCCTTACGACCCATGTAGTCCCGCACACCCGCAAGTCCTGAAGTTGGTGTTGTTTGGCCAAGGCAAGTATCTCTGATCGGCGGGTTTCAAGCAGTTGATGCACTTATCTGACCGCCTCACTCGGCCTCAATTTTAAGCCGCGCAACTTGTGCGCTATCTCTCGGGGACCGGGCTTAAATTTCGCTTTCTCCCACTTACCCTTTGTGGCGTCTGGATTTTCCAAGATACCCTTCCAGCGTTTCTCCATCTGTTCGGCCAGCTCTTTATGAGCAGAATCACTAAGTGTCTCTCGTTCGGCGAGAAAGTTCTTCACATCATTCAGAAAGTTGTTTATGTGTGACGGGTTGTTATGTCTCCAGCGATCTGAACTCGCCTTTTGCTGCACCCACCGGGCGTCTTCCGGCAAGCGGCTAAGCTCTTGCTGTTGTCGTTCCTTCTCTTGATGCTCTTTTTCCCGCTCAGCGCTTCCCTGTTGCTCGCGTTCCCATTCTTTCTCCGCCGCGTGATCTCGTTGCATATGGCCGTATCCAACCGCGGTTTTTGCGCCAAAGCCAAGCCATTCGAAGGCATGACTGAACGCTGCCTCCATTAACCTCTGCCATCTGTCGTTGGCCGCGAGAGCGGGAGCAAAGCGCTTCAAACGCCGCCGGTCACATATAACATGAAATTCGAAACGCGAGCTAGGGGGCACCGTGAGAAAGCTGATGGGGTTGGGCTGGCCGGAGTCGTGCGGCGAATCACCATCCCGATAGTAGTGGCTGAAGTGCGGGGTCATGATCTCCACTGTCAGGCCATCTTCCTGGATCTGCGGGATCACGTCCCAAAACCTGAGCGCACCTTGGAGGTGGCCCTTATCCTTACTTCGGGGCTCGCGACCGAAGAGGAGGTCGGTCATGGAAACCAGCACCAAATCGTCACCGATCTTCACCTCAAAGTTGCGATCGTTATTCCAGCCCCCGCCCGCGCTCCACTGGCCGTCGGCCAACTCCTGCGCCGCTTGCCGAACCACGCCTTTGACGCCGCTTCCGGGCAGATAGGGCAGCCCATAGGGGTTCAGGAAAGCAAAACCGTTTTCCAAGGGATGTTCGTTGCCCAAGCCGGTGGTGAAGGGTGCGATGGAGTTGGCAACCAACAGCAGTCTGGCGTCAGGATCAAAGGACCGAAACAACGCGCTATTGCGATCAGCCAACTTTCTTATTGTTGCTGTGTCCGACTCATTGAGTTGAACGCCGTTGTGCCAAAATTTCCTAGTTCCATCGGTGTCTTTGCGCCACCGCCTGTTCCAGATGGGGAGAAACATCCCGAACCGGAGGGCGGGCGATGCGCTGTGGAAATGGAAATCTTTTCCTGCATACTCGGGTATTGCAGCGCGGAACCGCGCTTTGCTAGGGCTGCGGCGCCCGCCGTCGATTTTCTTTCCGGTACGCCGGGGTCTTGTGGCGGCCGGCATTCTTAGTCTTCCCGTTTAATCTGTCGGGCGGCAGCCATCTGGCGCATCCACTTCAGCCAGGCTAGCGCCTCGGTAGTAACCGATTGATACTTGCGCGGCTTGGCGTTGAACAGTGCCTCCATGCAACGCTGGAAGCCTTTAGGCAGATCGAAACTGTCGTGCAGCCAACACCGCAGGTCGCGCGCTACCCGTTTGTGTGCGTCGTCTTTTTCCTGCAGGAAGGCCATCGTCTGCATCAGCCCGTTGTTCATGATGAATGCTGGAAGTCCCTTGACTAGGTTGACGTGATCCTTCTTGTAATCCTCGCATTTCTCCCAGGCGTCCTTCGCCCGACGCTGTTCCAAGGTAGGTTGCGCCATGTCCCTATCCTCCGCCCGTTCTGGCCATCACCAAGCCGCGGCCGGTGGTGGCATCGCCACCGATCTGCAACAGCTGGCCATCCAACACAAAGCGAATTTTCAATAGCACTTCCTTCGCGTTCATAGCTCCATCCTTCCCGCTGCGGTCCCCGCTGGCCAGTAAAGGAGCGATCAGCAGCGATTCGGGCGGCAGGTTTTCGGTGTAGAACAGACCCCCATCATCCGCAGTACCTGTCTCGTCATCGATGCGCACATGGGGCTCCACCAAGGTGGCGTTCTCGCAGAAGTAGCCGAAGTCCGTGTCTGACAGCACAACTAGGTGCTTTGCCATCTTGTCGCGGAAGTAGTTGTAGTCATCGCCTTGGGGGACGGCACGTTTGGCCAAGTCCTTCGCCAAAGACTCGAGGCCACTCAAGGTTCCCCCAGATTCTTCAGCCAAATCCGCACCATTCTTCGGTTCATCGTATTGAAATGCCTCAAGATGCAGCTTCCTGTTTTCGGACAGCAGGGCCTTATCTGTCACTATACAGTCGCCTTCAGCAACGGTGGGGATCTGCCAATCGACCGATACTTCAGAGAAGGCCATCAGCCGCTGGGCCCGAGCAAGGGCCTGTGGGCAGGTGGCGTAAACGAAGCCCTCGCGAAGGCTGCGCACGGGGAACGCGATTAGCTGGGCGTCTCCAAAGCTCACCGCCCCGGTGTGCAGATTGCCGCTTTGCGACTCCGGACCGAATAGGCGATCCTTCAATTCAGGGTCTCCGCCAAGGGACTCAAAGCTGTGCCGCACTGCGCCCTTGATGCCGGACCCGGCAAAGCAGGGATGGCCGGTATGGCGTTCCCGCTGGATCGGATTGTCCACCAATCCCGTCGCCGTTCCGGCGCCCATATGCACCGGGCTGACCGCGTAAAGGAAGACGACCGCACGTTGTTCGAACATGACTACTCCTTTGGGTAGCGACCGAAGACAAATCGGTTGAAGCCTTCGGCGCGTCTTTGGGGATTTTCCACCGGATCGGACCACAGGCCGTGGGCCGCAAGGTTGCGAAGCGCGTCCGGTGTTGCTTCCACGCCTTCCAGCCAGTAAACGCTGCCGATGGGAGCGGCGCGAAGCGCCGGTTTGGGCATCCCCTTCGCCACATCGAAACCCGAAACCGTTTCGGCCCGGGGGACGGCGGCGCAAGTGAGGTGCGCCTTCACGCCATGCAGACTGAAGAGCAAGTTCCCATCAGCATCAACCTGCGTACCCGTGGGCCGCCAGCCGTCGGCGAAGATGCCTGGGGCAGTGAGAACCAGACGGCAACGGCCCTCACGGGCGATGGTTTCATGGTCGATCTGCGGCACTTTTACCATCACCTGTTTTGCAATGGCGCAGCGGCCATCGCCGCCAAGACGTAGAGCGAGGGTTTGCGGGAACTGGGCGCCGACGGTTTCGGCGAGGAACCCGACATCGCAGCCATGGCCACTTTGCCCGGCTTGGCGCAGCGACACGGCGGTCATGCTGAATAGCTGGCCATCCGCCGCCCGTCGCTGGGTGGCGTCCAAACCAACGCCAACCCGGGTTTCGGTGCTCCAAAGGCGCTCCTGCGGCACCAAGTGCTCTGGCTCAACCCTGTCGCAATTCAAATGCCGCCGCCAGCCTTCCGCTGTTAGCCACCAGCCCCGGTCAGGCTTGCCCCGCTCCTGTTCACCAAGTATGGGGATGTGCTTGGTTGCCAGGGAACCGAGCACCTGTTCGTCCAGCCGAACGGGGCGAAGCGCCTGCGCCATCAGTAGGCCATCCTTGTCGCGCTTCTTCACGATGAGGTCCGCGGGCGGTTGGAACAGGGGCTCGACACGCTGATTCGTCCTGCGGGCGAGATGGAAGGCGGTGACGGCGAACGGGCCTGGGTTGTCCGGCGTGCCGAGCGCGTCATCTTCTACCGCACCCCGCCCAAAACGAACCGGATCAATGCCTTTGTGCGACAGCAGAGCGGAACGCAGAGCGCCAGCGGCTACGGAAGGCCAAGGCGGCATCAGACTGTCGCCAAAGCTGCCGGGGTCGCCAAACAGCTTGTTGCCGCGCAGGAAGAGCACATCCAGCGGCTCGATGAATTGTTGCGTTCGATGCATGGCGCCTAGGCTCCGTTCTGCTGCCGACCTTTGGCTGGGCGGGCCACCGCGTTTCCGTCATCGCCAAGTGGCGAACGGGATGCACGGGCTAGGAACTCCGCCACGTTGAGGAAGTTGACCAGCCAGCCCTTGGGCTTGTCTCCTTGTTTCACAGCGAGCTTCGCCAATTGGTGCGCAAGGGGTCCTGCTTTCGTACGCAGGTCGCCCGCTGCCTGCCGTTCTAGCTGGTATCCAAGGAGTTGTCCCAGCATGTCGGTGTCGGCGTCGTCAGGAAGATCCTTCAGCCAGGCAGCACTGTTGTAAACGGCGCGGTGGGATACCTTTGGGGGTTTGTGCGGATTTTGCTTTTGCTCGTCCTCCGACTTACTGGGCGCGGTTTGGCGGGGTTTCTGCGGCTGGGCGAGAAACTCGCGGAAGTTCGCTAGGATGCCTATCGCGTTGTCCCATTTGGCAGCGAGGCGCAAATCACCGCCGGAGCGCTTGAGCACCGACAGGCTAAAAGCGTTCCGACCACCCTCGTTCTTCGCCCGCTGTTCCGCGGCCCGCAACTCCGTTAGCGCAGTGCTCAAGGGCGTTTGATGGTGGGCGACCACGGCGCCGCAACTGCCCGTGGCGCCGCCCATCATGCGCATCAGCTTTTTGTTCAGGCAGGCGAAGCCACTCCTGCACACCAACTTGTCTTTCGTTTTCATCGCCGAACGCCAATCGGCGCCCCCAGCAGCCGGCGCCTCACCACTGTAGGCCTCCCGCAGGCGCCGCATGGCGGGCAGCAGATCGATCACGGGCAGCATAGCCAACACGTCGTCGCCACCGGCGTAGATCACTCGACCGTGGTGCTCCCATTCCACCACATGGGGCGCCACCCGCAGGGCAAAGTCATTCAGCGCCCCTGAAATGGCGAGATGTCGGTTGGGGGACATGGCCCGCTTCTGTTCAACATACTGCTGCAGCGTAGCGTTTTTCGAGTCTTTTGCACCGAAATGCTCTCTCACCTTTGGATGGAAGCTAGCGCAATAGCTGATCGCATGATCGCGATCACCTGAGAGGATGCGCCCCATGCGGTCGCCGTCGAACAGCAGTAGGGCGTAGTAGGCCTCGGGCTCGTGGCCGAGAACACTCTTGAGAGCGCGTTCGAGGCGGTGGAGTCCCTCCTCCCCTTCGTCGTCCTCCCGCAACCGATCCAGTGCGGCTGGAACTCGGGCGGCCAAGGTCCCCCGCAAATGCGCCAGTCGGCGGGGCAGGGCGGGCGCACGATCTTCCCTTGCTACTAGCCTTTCGATCCGCGTCCTATCCTCATTGTTGGCTTCATCCTCCAACGCCTTATGCAGCGCTGCTAGATTCGAGGCCAGGGCCATGGTGTGGGTGGAGACCACAAAACGGTCCACCTGTCCATCCGAAACGCTGTTTCCTGTGGCCCGCCCCACCTCTTTCGCGAACAATGTGGGCCACAGGCGCTTGACTGCGGCGAGCGCCCCAAGGTGTTCGCCGTTCTTGGCCCAAGACGGTTTCTTTTTGGCCACCTTGGCCCACAAAGTGTCATTGCGGGCGCGGTAGGAGCGGTCAAGCTGCGCCGGGTCGGTGGTGAGCCACTCGACTTCGCCGGTCAGGGAGCATCGCCAGCCATTTTCTTCGCGTTGCCTGAAGGCGCGCACCGACTTGGCGGCGGCTAGGGTGCGCTCGGCCAATTCGTGTATGGCGGGATAGAGCACACCGGGATTAGGGGCGTAGAATTCCGCACCGTCCAGCTGTACACCCTTTCGCAGCACCTTCCACACACATCCGCCGAGAAAACCAGGTTCAGCCGCCTCGCCAAAGAAGGGCGCCATCGCCTTGGACAGCTTGGAAGTGTCCAAATCGGCGTCCTTACTCTTATTGCGCGCTTGAATCAGGCAGAAGGGCGCTGCGGCCCAATGCACCTCCGGGAAACCTTCAAGCTGCTCATTCATTTGGCGATGGCAGTAGGCGGTTTCGTCGTTAGGCAACCCAGCAGCCTCAAGAAGTTGTTGCACCACCTGCCGGCCAAGTTGCTGCAGCCAATCACGCACTGATTCTTTGACCGACTTGACCAAGGTGGGGATGTCGGCCTGCGGCACCAAGGCTACGAAGCGGTTGGGCAAAGCCGCCGCAAATAACGGATTGGCGTCGGTTTTGTCTTTGGCCCATTTGCACGACTCAAACCACTCTCGGGGCAAACCAACCTCATCGCGCAGCCAGAGGTCCGTTTGGGGCAGGGTGCGCAGGCGAGGAAACAGGATGGCGTCCGGCCCCAGTCGTTCGCAAACCACCTTCATGGCCTGCCACGACAGGCGGGCCAGCAGATGGGAGCCGGCCCACAGATCCGACGTGGTGCGGGCCGCCGCGATGAAGCCCTGCACCGGACCCAGGGTAAGGGAGAGCAACGCGGGCTCACCACCATGGGCGAAAGCGCCGGCGAACGCGGAGGTCAAGTCCAAATGGTCCCAGATGGCGTGATCCGGCACCCGGGTGTCGGCTGGCAGCAGTGGCCACAGCTTCCCTAGGCCGCCTTCATCCCTGTCCTTAGCCAGTTCCGGCCCGAAGCGCCAAAACGCCATCAAAGTCCGACGCCAGTCCACCCCATCGCCATCCTTCACCTTCAGGCGGGACAGGCGGTCAAAGCTGTGTTGCTTGATGTCCCAGATGCCCGTTTTGGCGAGGGTTTTCAGGTCAAACTCCTCGCCAGTAAGTGGATGGATGAGAATTGGCTCGTTCATCCAATGCACCTGCGTCCAGTGGGCGTCGGGCCACTGGGGTCGATCCGCCGCTGAGGCCCACCAATCCGCTTGCTCGACGTTGCGGCGCACGTCTTTGGGGATGCCTTCTTTGAAGAGCAATTCGTGCAACGCCCGCGGTGTGCCGCCCTCCTGCTCAGCGGGGTCGCGGAGCAGCGCCAACGCCTTCTCCGCTGGATCGTGCAAGCGGGCGTGGAGCTTGGTTTGCCAGAAGATGTCGTCCATCGTCCCGCTCATTCTTCAACGCGAGCCAAGGTTGACCCGTCCAGTCGATGCAAGCCCGCCATGGTGTCGAGCTTTCCGTGAATCTTCCGCCAAACAGGGATCTGATTGTTGCACAGCCAGGTACGATCCTGGGTACTCAGTTTGGCGACTAGCGATTCTGGTACGCTGCAAGGCATGTGGAACACCATCCCCACTAGGCGCTCATCCAAAGAAACCAGCTTGAATCTCAACTGGCTGGCGAGGCGCTGATCAACCCCCCAGCTATCCAGCCTCCATTTTCCGCCAGCAGGATAGCCAAGCAAGTGAATGCCGTTCAGACCATTGCTCCGCTCACTAGGTTTGTAGTCCTTCGCCTTGCGGCGGACCTCGACGAGTATTCGTGCGAATTCGTTAACTGCGTCCATCCAACTATCCAATGGCTTCTTGGTTACCCAAGCCAGCAGCCCTTTACTGTCAGTGCCCAACGCGCTCGCCCAGTCTATGCCTAGAGATTGTTCGAGTGATCGTGTGACGCGGGCTAGCAGTTGGTCCGTGGGTTCCCGCTCGTCGGCTTTTTCCAGCTTGGCGTGCAGCGAACCCCAGCCGTTGCGGCTTCTGGAGCCTAGGGTGCCGAACAGATGGACAAGACGCATGGCGTCGATGAGACGTCGCTCCTCATCACCACAGCCTCGCGCCAAAATATCCAGCGTTGCTTTCTGCGACGGCCCGATCGCGTCATGGGCGAGGTGGGGGGCGCTTCGGCGCTCGTTTTTGCTCGACGCTAGGACGGGACCAAAGCCCAAATACAGGTCACTCCGTACTTGCACCTTGTGGAAGTCATTCGAGGGCCACATTCCAGTGGTCAATTCCCCAGGCGACCATCGATCCAGCCGCAAGCGCACTTTGCTGGCGCGGGCAGCCACCTTCTGCTTTTGCCCCTTCCCATCCACATCCTCTTCCGGCCAAACGTGACCAAACAGCTTGGCTTCCCGCTCTCGGAGCCTCTTATGATCGTAGCCCACCTCGTTGGCCACCGCCACCCGCCACCATTGCCGCAGCAGGGCTTTGAAGGGCGGTGTGCGCCATTGGCCGCTCTGCTCAGCGTTGCCGAGAAAGGCGGGAGTGAGGAACTTGACCTCATATTTCATGGTTTGCACGGCCATACGCAACCTGTCCCTAGTCGTCCTTATCCTCCATCATTGCTGGAATCAGCCCCGCTTGTCGTCCCCGCAAGGTTGCCGCCCCCGTCCCCTTGCTGGACGATTGTTATCGCGTCAGGCGGCAGTTTCAAGCCGAAGCGGTTGTAGCGGGTTTTGGGGATGGGCTCCAAGCGGGTGATGAGATAGGGTTCGGCACGTCTTTTTCCCAGTTGTTGCTCAAGGCAGCGTTTGATGTGGGACTTCATCGGATTGAAGTTTTCTGGTCTGAAACGGCCTTTCAGCAGTTCTTCAGCCCTCTCGTAGCTGCCTGAGAAGTCGCCAACCAAACGCTTGCGGTACTCCAACACCTTATCCGCGCCGTCGCGCCAGTGAAAACCCGGTTGGCCCAAGCGCGCACGATCAGCCAGCATCCAATAGAGGGCGAAGTGGGAAGGCGGCATCGAAAAGGACTCGCCACCGGCGCAAACCATGCAGTTTGCCGGATGCAGCTCCAGGATCTGGGGCGGGAGAGCCCTTTGAGCCCTTTGGGCCGCCCGCACAGCCGCCGAGAAGCTTGCCCGACCATCCATCAGCGCCCGGTCCAGTCCGTCCCGCAGACACACAAAGGGGATTTCCGCCAAAGTCACCTCGGCGTCTTTGGCGTCGTAGTGACGGCGGCGCTTGTCATCGTGGATCAGGGAGCTTCTAGGGGTCGGATAGTAAAAGTCCCTGTGGGCCTCATAGGGCGCATTCACCAGAACGTGGGAAAGACGGTCTTGTTGGCGACCGTACAACGACAGCGCGTAGCCAAGATAGAACCCCATGGTCTTGCGTCCACCCGCAATGGATACGTGCAGGGCGGCTTCCTCATCCTGCGTCAGGCCGCGCACGATCTCCGTGATGGCGTCGGCCGCCCTAGTGTTGTCTTCCGGGCTGCGGATGTCCTGCAATGGTTTGCCCCGGTCGCCTTCGAGCACATGAATCTGCTCGGCGCCAAAGGTGATGTCAGCCAAGCCGTAGTCGGCGCATAGGCGCTGGAAATGGCCGGCATCCGGGTGCAGCAGGGATAGCTGCGCCCGTTGGGCGCCTTCCTCCGTTGTGATAAGCCGCACTTCAGTGGGCACGAAGCTGGGCTTGCGCTGCACGGCCAAAGCATAGAGCGTCTCGGTGAGAATCTGCGGGGTGAGGCCGGCTACGGCCAGCAGCAGGCGACGCGGATAATCTTGGGGGGCCTTCGTCAACGGCTCCACATGCGCGGCTGCGCGTTGTTTGTCATCCATCATAACGACGCCAGTTTCCTAAAGTGGGCAGGGAGTGGCCCAACCAGACTGGCTGGCTGCGCCTTCCGGTTGCTGTTCCGCCGTCTCCAGAACATAGCGCCCCAAGCCCATCGTGCAACCCTTGCCCAAGTGCGTCCATTGACCGAGCCACAAGCAAGGCCAGAACAGGCCGAGGCTGCGGGACGCGACTTCAAAGCTGCCCACCAGTCCACCCATCGGTACTTCCGCATCTTGGCGGGTGGAGCGGCGCCGCAGTTCGCGCCAGCGAAGCTGGGAATCGCGAACCGGCACGGATTCCGCTCGCGCCAGCACATCAGCAAAGTTGGTCTCATAGGGCGTCTCCCCGAAGAAGTAGGTGAGCAGGGAAATGCGTCGCATCAAATTGGCGGCGAAGGCGCGGAAAGTGAATGCCTTGACGCCGACCAAGCGGCCGTCCCGTTTGATGCGCAGCGGCGACAGTAGCCTGACCTTCACCATGTCCGGGGGAGGAGGGGTGGCAAAGTGCAGTATGCCGTTGCGGGGCTCATCGCTTGGCGTACGCACCTGTCTCCATCCGGGTCTAGTTCCCTCAGGTCCCTTGGGTGGGCTCTCCGCATGAACGTCCACAAGCTCAAGGGCGACCCTGCGGCTTGTCAAACCGTTCCGGCCAGCCCGCTCCAGTGCGGGCAGAACGTACGGAAGATGCGCATTGCCCCGGCCCATCAGCGTCACGCCCAGATTGAGGGTTCCATCCTGGTCGTCAAACCCCTTATGGGCCGGCTCAAGCACAAAGGGGTTAGGGATGCGCTGGTAGCGTCTCAGCTTTTGCGCCTTGGGCGGCGTCCTGTTCTCGAACACAGTAGGGTAGGGGCAGGTGGCCACTAGGGCGCAGCCGCCACAGTCGGGCAACCCGGTGACGCAGACGGTTTCCCGGAGCGCTCGGCCGAAGGCGCCCCGCCATGAGGAACCCAGGTATCGCGAGTCGCTGGTCAACGACCCGTTGCCCCGCTGTCTGTTGGTCTCGCGGAAGCGCAGCCGATAGCGGCCGACGCCGAGTCGTGGCGCATCGGGTGGGAGGGCGCAGCTATCGTCCACTTCCGGCATTTTCACACAGTCAAACCCAAGTAGGGGCGGATTATAGACAGGGTGAAACTACGCGGCGGATGCGCAAGGTTGCCGAAGTTCGGAGGTTCCTTGAGCATCAAGACCGAGTTTAGCCAACAACTCACCATCCGACGGGATGCTTGCCAGCGGAAATACTTGGCGGACACCGCTCTGGCTGGGAATTTCTCAAGCATTGCTACCTTCCCGCGACTCTATCGACATACTCGCGTACGAGTAGCAAGCGCTCCATGGAACCGCTCAGCAGCAATGACAGTGGGGACTTGCCATCCAGCAATGAATGCGGTTCCCGCAACCATTCATTTTCGATTTTCAGGTCTCGAAACAGCGACAGCAGTGATGCCCGAATGTGGAACAAGTGCGCAATCCGATCGCGGACGTGCCGTCCGGGGAACTGTTCCTTCCCTTCCAGCACGCCGGCAACGTAGTCAGCATCCTCTTGGTTGAAGCCAAGCAGGCAGACCGCATCGCGCTTCTCCAGTTGCCAGAAGTCCAGCAATTTCAAGAGGAACCGTATCGGCCCGGAGAGACTGCATAGTTCTTTTTCCCGTTCCTTCATCTCGAACAAGGGTACCAAAAGCACCTCACCATCCTTTCCACTAGCTTCCGCGCATCCCTTCTCATAGCCTTCCCCGCCATTGAAGGGCTGGCGCCTACCGACAGATCGGCAAGCTCCACAATGCGGGTTTCGCCGCCCCCCCCTGCCGCCGTCGCCGGCGCTTGAAA
>CAYGBY010000078.1:0-14958 GCA_964348115.1 uncultured Pseudomonadales bacterium | reverse complement strand
TTGCAGCGCGGCGAGGATTGCACAGTCCGCGCCGCGGGGCGCCCTTCGGGAGGGCTGCGTCGCCAAGCCAAACGACATCCGTGCCGGAATTGCACAGTCCGCGCCGCGGCTCGCCTTGCCATGGCCGCAACGCCGTCTCCGCCCGCAAACAGCGGGGCGCTGGGCGAACGCGACTTGTTCAGAGGTTCCTTAGCCCGCCGCGCTGCGTTTCTCCGCCACGCGGGCGAATAGGATGCCGATTTCGAACAATATCCAAGTGGGCAGCGCCAAGAGAAGTTGGGAGATGACGTCCGGAGGCGTGAGCAACATGCCCAGCACGAAGCAGCCGACGATGACGTAGGGGCGTTTGTGGGCGATGCCCTGGGCGGTGGCGATGCCGGACCAGACCAGCAGCAGGGTGGCGATGGGGATTTCGAAAGCGAAGCCGAAGGCGAAGAACAGGGTGAGCACGAAGCTCAGGTAGGCATTGATGTCCGTCATCATGGTGACGCCCGCCGGGGTGACGGCCGCCATGAACTGGAAGACCAAAGGGAAAACGGCGAAATACGCAAAGGCCATGCCGGCGTAGAACAACAGGATGCTGGTGCACAGCAGGGGCATTGCAAACCGCTTTTCCTGCTTGTACAGGCCCGGCGCCACGAAGGACCAGGCCTGATGCAGAATGATCGGCACGCCTAGGAAAATGGCGGCGTAGATGGCCAGCTTGAACGGGGTGAGGAACGGCGACGCCACCTCCGTGGCGATCATGTTGCTATGCTCCGGCAGGTGCGCCATCAAGGGCGCCGCCACCAGCACGTAGAGGTCATTGGCGAAGTAGTAGATGGGCAGGAACAGCACGAACACAGCCATGAGGCTGCGCAGAATGCGTTGGCGCAGCTCCAGCACATGAGCCATGAAGGGCATCTCGGCGTTGTCCACCGCCGCGTCATGGGCTTCGGCGGCGGCCTTGGCCGAAGACGCCGCTTTGCCGGCGCTTTGGCCAGAAGGCGCTTGGTCGGCGGGTTGCCCGGGTGCGCCGCCGCTATCCTCCTCAGCCATCTTCGGCGTTGGGTGGTGCGGCCTGTTTGGCGGCAGGCGGCGCAACGGCGCCCTGCTTTGCGCTGTCCGGCGTTGCGCCAGCTTGCTTGGCGCCAAGGTTGCGCGCTTCCAAGGAGGCGGCCTGGCCGGTTTGCCTGACCTCCCGCTCGATGCGCTTCATCTCCTCCATAACGGCTTCGTTGTGCAGTTGGCGGCGCACCTCATCCATGCCGATTTCCTTCTCGATCTCGGTCTTCACCGTGGTGAAACTGCGCCGCAAGCGGCCCAGCCACAGCCCCAAGGTGCGCAATGTCTCCGGCAAGCGGCTAGGGCCGATGACCAACAGGCCCACAATGGCCACCAGCATCAGCTCCGGGAAGCCGATGTCAAACATGGGTCCCCTGTTTTGTCTCAGTCTTGCTCGCCGCACCGCTGGCGACCTCGCCTTCAATGACCTTGGGATCCGCCGCCGCAGCATTAGCCTTGGCCTCATCTTCGGTGACCGCCTTGCGGAAGCCCTTGATGGCGTTGCCCAAGTCAGAACCAATGTTCTTCAACCGCTTGGGGCCGAATATGAGCAGCACTATGGCCAGGATGACCAAAAGTTCAGTGATTCCAAATCCGCCGGGCATGGCTAAACTCCTGATTGGCCGTTTTAGTCAGCTAGGCATTATAGGCGCATTGGCCGCCCAGGATGGCAGCGGGAGAGATTTCCCAAGGAAGTCGTCTAAGGCGCAGGCGCCTGGTCGCCGCCGCGCTGCGCCTTCTCCACATGGCCGGAAGTGCCGAAGCGACGCGCAAGCTCATCAAGCACCCACTGCGGATCCTGGTTCAGATGGACCAGCAGCACCAAGCAGTGGAACCAGAGGTCGGCGACCTCGTGCACCAGTTCGGCCTCCCTTCGGTCTTCCCCGGCATCCCGCCCGCCCTGGACATCCTTGGCGGCCAGAATGACCTCGACCGCTTCCTCCCCCAGCTTCTGCAGGATGCCGTTGACCCCCGCCGCGAACAGGGAGGCGGTGTAGGAGGTTTCGGGAGAGGCTTGCCTGCGGCTCTCCAGGATTTCCGTCAGGGCCTTGATGATGTCAGCGCTCATGGCTGGGAACCAACCGATTGCGAGGCGGTCATTATCCGCAAGGGCGTCTGATACGCCAAGGTTTGCGGGCGCTGCGCACCTAGGCGCGCAGCAGCAGGTAGCCGCCCGCCAAGAGGCCGACAGCTGCCGCCACGTTGGCCAGGGCGCTGTCCAGGGAGTGGCTCAAGGGTTGCCAGAGCACCACCAATGCAGCGGCGGCGATGGCCGCCCCGGCCAACCGGCCACGCCAGCGGCGCCTATGGATGCGCGCCAGATCGGCCTCCAGCTTTTGGGCGCTCGCCTGCTGTTCCTTCACGCTGGACTCCAGCCGCCGGAGCGCCCGGCCGGTATCGGCTATCAGTTCCGGCAGGCGCGGCAACTGCTCGAGGATATCCGGCGCCCGTTCGGCAAAGGCGCGCAGGGTGGCAAGGGGGCCGGTGCGCTCAGCCATCCACTTCTGCATAAACGGCTTGGCGGTCTCCCACAGGTCCAGTTCCGGGTACAGCTCGCGCCCCACCCCCTCAATGTACAGCAAGGTTTTCTGCAGCAGCACAAGTTGGGGCTGGATCTCCATCTGGAAGTCGGCGGCGGTGCGGAACAAGGTCACAAGGAAGTGGCCGAAGGAGATTTCGTTCAAGGGCTTGGCGAAGATGGGGTCGCAAACCTCGCGGATGACGCGCTCGAACTCCGCTTCATCGGTTTGTTGGGGCACCCAGCCGGACTCCAAGTGCAGGCGCGCCACCTGACGGTAGTCCCGGTTGAAGAACGCCAACAGGTTGCGGGCCAAATAGTCCTGGTCACGCTCCGCAAGCTGGCCGATGATGGCGCAGTCCAAGGCGATGTAGCGCGGATTGCGCGGATCCTGGACATCCACGAAAATATTGCCGGGGTGCATGTCCGCATGAAAGAAGTTGTGGACGAACACTTGCGTGAAAAACGTCTCCACGCCACGCTGGGACAGCAGCGCCAGATCGGTCTGCAGGGACTTCAGGCTGGCCACGTCGCCCACCGGTACGCCCCTGATGCGTTCCAGCACCAATACGTTGGAGCGGGTCAATTCATGATGGACCCGGGGCACGTAGAGCAATTCGGAGCCCGCGAAGTTCTCCCGCAGGCGCTGCGTGTTGGCCGCCTCCCGCACCATGCTCAGCTCATTCAGCACGGTGTCCGCATAGTCGGCCGCCACCTCCGGCAAGCGCAGGCGACGGCTGCCGGCGATATGGCGGTCCAGCCAGCGGGCCAGCCACTTCAGCACCCCGAGGTCCGCCCGCATGACCTCTTCGATATCCGGGCGCACCACCTTGCACACCACTTCGGCACCATCGGCCAAAACGGCGCCATGCACTTGGGCGATGGAGGCGGAGGCCAAGGGCTCGGTGTCAAAGCGCTGAATTTTGTCCGCGAAGGCGTCGCCTAGGGCCGTCATGACGATGGCCTTGGCTTGGGTTCCGGGGAAGGGCGGCACGTGATCCTGCAGTTTGGCCAGTTCGTCCGCATAGTCCGCCGGCAGCAGATCCCGCCGGATGGACAGCAACTGGCCGAACTTGATGAACACCGGGCCCAGCTGTTCAAAAGCCTGCCGCAGGCGCACGGCGTTCTCCCGGCGCGGCTGCGGCAGCCAGCGGCCAGGCCACAGCCACAAGGCCGCACGCAGCAGGGTTGGAATGTCGCTGGCGATTAGGGCGTCCGCGGGCAGCACGGCGTCGAGGCGCTGGCGGGCGACCGTCCAAACAATCCTGAAAATGCGGCCCCTCACCCGAAGGCTCCCGACCCTTGCAAGTTCATCCCATCAACCCACCAGGACCACCTCAAGTGCTCGCTCTTGAAAGAAAATTCTTGCAAGGTCATTAGATGACGCAGAATAGGGCGAACACGAATTGTTCAGAGATTCCCCAGCGGTTGCGCACACCGGCAAGGGTTCGCCAAGGTTTGATCTGTCCGTGCTGCGGCCCCGGGCAGCCGGGGATGACGCCAATCCGGGCCTGTTCACGCCACCCCGCGATGGATGGCGGCGACGCCGCCGAGCAGGTTGTGGTGCTCCACCTCGGCAAAGCCGGCATCGGCCAGCATCAAGGCCAAAGCCTCCTGGTTGGGATGGACGCGGATGGACTCGACCAGATAGCGGTAGCTGTCCGCATCGCCCGCCACCACGCGGCCCAAGGCAGGCCAGGTGCTTTGGAAGGCGCGCAAGGCCAAGTCCAACCAGGGGTTAACCGGTTTGGAGAACTCCAGCACCAACAGCGGGGCGCCCGGCCGCAGCACCCGCTTCAGTTCCGCCAAGGCCAAGTGCTTGACGGTGAAGTTGCGCAGCCCAAAGCCCAAGGTCGCGCCGTCAAAGCAGCCATCGGCGAAAGGCAGCGCCTCCGCCTTGACGCAGCAGCACCGCACCTGCGCAAGGCCTGCGTCCAGCAGGCGATCCCGGCCCAGTTCCAGCATGGCTGCGTTCAGGTCCGCCAGCACCACCTGCCCCGCGCCGCCGACCACGGGGGCCAACAGGCGGGCGATGTCGCCGGTGCCTCCAGCCAGATCCAGCAGGTGGTGGCCTGGGCGGGCGCCCGACATTTCCACCAACATGCGCTTCATCAGGCGATGGCTGCCTAGGGACATCAGATCATTCATCAGGTCGTAGCGGTCCGCCACGGAACTGAACACCTCATCGACCAGCCGCGTTTTTTCTTCCGGCGCCACACGCCTGGCGCCGAAGCTGACTTGTTCGCCCGCCTTGTCCATAGGGGAAGTGTACTGCAAAGCGCGGGGCCGGGATGGCTTGGCTTGTGGCGGCAATTCAAACCGGGCGATGGGCGCCCGGAGGCCCCGGCTTCGCCAGTGTCGCAGGCCGTGATGCGAGACGCCAACTGGTCAGCCGGAGGCGCCGGCGTCGCAGGCCGTGGGCCGCGGTCAGCCCGGCTTGGGGGTGAAGTGGCGCACTGGAATGCTGGGCAGGCGGGAGGCGTTGGCGGCCTTGAGTTCCGCCAAGTACTCCCGCCAATAGCGATCTTGGTTGTCGGCCAGATCCTTCAGGTAGTCCCAAGCGTAGATGCCGGTGTCATGGCCGTCGTCGAAGCTGATGCGGATGGCGTAGTTGCCCACGGGCTCAAGGCCGGTGATCCGCACCTGCTTCTTGCCGCTTTGCAGGCGGCGCGCATCGGCGCCATGGCCGCGCACTTCGGCGGAAGGGGAATAGACGCGCAGCAGTTCCGCAGGCAACTCCTGCACCGCGCCGCCGAAGTCCAGCTGCAGGACGCGGGGCCCTCTTCGATAGGTGACGCTGCGCGGACGCACTAGAGGATGTATCTTGACAGATCCTGGTCCTGCACTAGGTCCACGAGGTGGCCGTCCACGTACTCGGCGTCTATGGTGACGGCGGCGCCGCGCCCGGCGGCCGCACAGGCGAATGAGACCTCATCGAGCAGGCGCTCCATAACCGTGTGCAGGCGCCGGGCGCCGATGTTTTCCGTGCTTTGGTTGACCTGCCAAGCCAGTTCCGCAATACGGGACAGGCCGGCCTCGGTGAAGCGCAGATCCAGGTCCTCCGTGCCCATCAGGGCCTCATATTGCTCCGTCAGTGAAGCGTCCGGCTCCACCAGGATGCGTTTGAAATCCTCCGGCGTAAGGGCGTCAAGCTCCACGCGGATGGGCAGGCGGCCCTGCAGTTCCGGGATAAGGTCAGAGGGTTTGGACAGATGGAAAGCGCCTGAGGCGATGAACAGGATATGGTCCGTGCGCACCATCCCGTAGCGGGTGGAGACGGTGCAGCCTTCAATAAGAGGCAGCAGATCGCGCTGCACCCCTTCGCGTGAGACGTCCGCACCAAGGGTTTCGCTGCGGCGGGTGACCTTGTCCAGCTCATCAAGAAAGACAATGCCCGTCTGCTCCACAGCCTCTATGGCCTGGCTCTTCACTTCGTCCTCATTGATGAGCTTGGCGGCCTCCTCCTCCTGCAGGCGGCGGTAGGCGTCCTTTATCTTCAGGCGCGCTTTGCGCGTGCGCCCGGAACCAAGGCTGCTGAACATGCTCTGCAGTTGCTGGGTCATCTCCTCCATGCCCGGCGGCGCCATGATCTCGACCCCCATGCTGGAGGCCTCCACCTTGATTTCCACCTCCTTGTCGTCAAGCTCCCCCTCACGCAGCTTCTTGCGCAGCACCTGGCGGGCGGCTGCCGGCTTGGGTTCGCCCCTGTCCGCGGCGCGCGGCGCCGGCAGCAAGGCGTCCAGGATGCGCTCTTCGGCTGCATCGTCCGCCCGATGCTGCACCTTGCCCAACTCCGTCTCCCGCAGCAGCTTGACGGCCACATCCGCCAGATCCCGGACAATGGACTCCACATCCCGGCCCACATAGCCCACTTCCGTAAACTTGGTGGCCTCCACCTTGATGAAGGGCGCCCCGGCAAGCTTGGCCAAACGTCTGGCGATCTCCGTCTTGCCCACCCCCGTAGGGCCGATCATCAGGATGTTCTTGGGCGTGATCTCGTCGCGCATGTGCTGATCGAGGTGCATGCGCCGCCAACGGTTGCGCAGGGCGATGGCCACCGCGCGCTTGGCCTTGTCCTGGCCGATGATGTGCTTATCGAGCTCGTGGACGATTTCCCTAGGGGTCATCATCATGTTTCCGGCAGCTCCTCTTTGGCGCCAAGCAATTAAGCGAATGGGCGTGGCGGCGGGTTACGATTCCGGCAGGGCCTCGATGGTGCGGTGGTGATTGGTGTACACGCAGATTTCCGCAGCAATCCGCAAAGCCCGCTCCACGATGTCTGAAGCGCCGAGGTCGGTATTTTCGCACAGCGCGCTGGCCGCGGCCTGGGCGTAAGGACCACCAGAACCAATGGCGATGGCGGCCGCCTGCGGCTCGATGACGTCGCCGGTGCCGCTGACCATCAGGGTGCTGCTGGCGTCCGCCACGATCAGCATGGCCTCCAGGCGGCGCAGGGCGCGGTCGGAACGCCAATCCTTCGCCAGCTCCACCGCCGCCCGGGTGAGATTGCCGGAAAACTTGTCCAAAGCGGCTTCAAAGCGTTCGAACAGCGTGAAGGCGTCCGCCGTGCCGCCGGCAAAGCCGGCCAGAATGCTGCGCTCTCGCAAGCGGCGCACCTTGACAGCATTGCCCTTCATGATGATGTTGCCGGCGGAAACCTGGCCGTCGCCGCCCAAGGCGACCTGCCGGCCGCGGCGCACGCATAGGATGGTGGTTGCGTGAAATTGCGTCACGGGGTTGATGTCGAGCGCTTTTGTTCGGCTTTCAAGGTGGTTTCAGGGCGCGAGCGGGGCATTGTAGCGCGAAATCGAGACAAAATTGGTCCGGTGCCGCAACCCGCCGAGGAATCCATGCCCCCCACAACCTGCTTCCCATTCCCCGCCCTTCGCTGCGCACTGGCCATGCTGGCCATGCTGGCCTTGACGGCGCTGCAGCTAGGGTGCGCCAGCGGGCTGAACCGGCCCATGCAGCTAACGCATGAGGTCGGCCCGGCCTACCCTGAGGCGGCGCGCGCAGGGGGAATTGCAGGCTGGGTGCGGGTGCGCTATGACGTCACCGCCGCAGGATTGGTGGACAACGCCCAAGTGATTGCGGCGCAACCGCCTGGCGTGTTTGACGCGGCGGCGCTGCAGGCGCTGGCGCAGTGGCGCTACCGCCCAGCCCTGGTGGATGGTGCGCCTGCCGCCGTGCGCGGCGTGGTCAGCACCTTGCGCTTCACCTTGGACGGCGCCCAACGCTATGAGGGCTACTAGCCCGACTTCCGCAACTTAGCTGGGACTTGGGCTGGGATTGGCGCTGGGTTGCGGAAGTCGGGCTAGGGCCTGTTTAGGAGCCTCCGAACAGGTTGCATTCGCCCAGCGCCGCTGGCGCCCCCCTTCACCATTGGTTCCAGTGGGTGATGTTCGCCACTGGCGGGCGGGCGGCGCGCTTGAAGTCCGTGCCGATGGTGTAGGCCACGGGCAGCAGGGCCACCTGCATGACATGCTCCGGCACGCCCAGCAATTCCGCCGCTTCCCGTTCATGCATCAGATGCAGGGTGGTCAGGGTGGAGCCCAGACCGCGGGCCCGCAGGGCCAGCTGAAAGCTCCACACGGACGGAAAGATGGAGCCGAAAATGCTGCCCAAGCCGAACATCGGCGTATCCTCCGGGGGGCGCCCTTCCAAGCATGGAATGACATGCACCGGCGCCTCCTGCAGGTGGTCCATAAGGTACAGGGCTGATGTAAAAACCCGTTTGGTCTGCTCTTCGGCCGCCTGTTCGACAGCGCCGCTCAAGTACCCCCTGGCGCCCTTGCGGTAAAGCTCCGCCAAGGCGGCGCGCTTGTCCGCATCCTCCACCACCAGCCAACGCCAAGTTTGGCTGTTCGAGCCGGTGGGCGCCTGCACGGCAAGCTCCAGACACTGGTTGATGATTGCGCGCGGCACCGGGCGGCTGAAGTCCAGCCGTTTACGCACGGCGCGGGTGGTGGCCAGCAGTTCATCAGTCATTTCCAAATCGAATTTCATTGCCCTTCCTTAATTTGCGGTGATCCGTAGTTGCCCGCCCAGCCGGCGAACATTCGCCCTAAGCGACATTGCCAGTGTATTCTAGCCCCACCATTCACTTTCACCCAATCAGGAGAACTGCCCATGTACAGCAAAGCGCGGGTGCGCATCATCTTGGGCCCGGTCTTCACTTGGCTCGCCTTGGCCGCCACCCATGGCGACGCCCAAATCGCCGCCGCAGTCGCCCCCAAGGACTCCGGTGAGCAGATCCAACTCCCTGTCGCGAGCGATGGCGCCGCGCAAATCGCCGCAGCCGCAGCCGCCGTGGAGCACCAAGTCATTGCCTGGCGGCGGCACATCCACGAATACCCGGAACTGTCCAACCGGGAGCACAACACCGCCAAACTGGCGGCCGATCACTTGCGCAGCCTAGGCATGGAGGTGACCCAGGGCATCGCCCATACCGGCGTGGTGGGCCTGCTGCGCGGTGCGTCGAACGGCCCGGTGGTGGCTCTGCGCGCCGACATGGACGCCCTGCCCGTGGTGGAGCAAACCGGCCTGCCCTACGCCTCCAAAGTGCGCAGCACCTACGAAGGGCAGGATGTGGGCGTGATGCACGCCTGCGGCCATGACACCCATGTCGCCATCCTGATGGGCGCCGCCACCGTGCTGGCGGGCATGCAGGAACAGCTGCAGGGCACGGTGAAGTTCATCTTCCAGCCGGCGGAGGAAGGGGCGCCCAAGGGGGAGGAGGGCGGCGCCAGCCTAATGGTCCGGCAAGGCGTGCTGAAGGAACCGGATGTGGACGCCATCTTCGGCCTGCACATCTCCCAATCCGGCCCGGTCGGCACGGCCAGCTATCGGCCCAAGGGCGCCATGGCCAGCGCCCAACGGCTGGAGATCGAAGTGCAGGGCAGCCAAACCCACGGCGCCCGTCCTTGGGCCGGGGCGGACCCAATCATCGCAGGCGCCTCCATCGTCACGGCCCTGCAGACCATCGTGAGCCGCCAGGTGGACATCACCGAAGCGCCGGCGGTGGTCACCATCGCCACCTTCCACGGCGGCGTGCGCAACAACATCATCCCGGATAAGGTCCAGCTCAGCGGCACCATCCGCACCTATGATCCGGGCATGCGCCAGTACATTCACAGGAAGATCGAGGAAATCGCCGTCAACACCGCCGCCAATCTGGGCACGCAGGCACGGGTGCACATCGGCGAAGGCACGCCGGTGACCTACAACGATCCAGAGCTCGCCGCAGCCATGGCGCCGACCCTCGAACTGATCTACGGCGCCGACAATGTCCTGATCGCCAACCGCATCACCGGGGCGGAGGACTTCGCCTTCTACCAACAGGAGGTGCCTGGGTTCTTCTTCTTCATCGGCGGACGCCCCGAGGACATTCCCGCCGAACAGGCCATCCCCAACCACTCACCCCGGTTCTTCGTGGATGAGGCGGCCCTGCTGCCCGGTGTGCGGGCCATGGCGCAACTGGCCGTGGACTATCTGCAGCAAAACCGCGGGGCGCCTTGAAGGCCGCGGCCAGCGGGCTTGAGCCGCCAGCGCAGACAGTACGGCCCTTAGCGCACTATGTATGCGCGATGTGCGCTAGGGAACCTCTGAACAAGTCCCGGAAGCCCAGAGGAGCCTAAAGGGCGTGATGGCAAGGCGCGGCGAAGCCGTGCGGCGGGCCCACACAATGAGCCGCAACACAGCCAGCGCGCCCTTTTGGCCCTCCCGAAGGGCACCCCGCGGCGCACGGGCTGTAGAATCCCCGTCGCGCTTTGGGTCGCCCTCCCTTGGCCGCAACGCCATCTCCGCCCGCAAACAGCGGGGCGCTGGGCAAACGCGACTTGTTCAGAGGTTCGCTAGGGTCCGCGCCGCTTCGCAGGCCCCAACCAAGCCCATAGGACAGCCAACACCGCGGCCGCAAGGCAACTTGCCAGCAACAGCTTGAAGGACTGCCCCGGGTTGCCCTGATGCTGGAGCAGGGCTTCAAACAGCAGGACGATGAAGGCTGGCGCCAAGTGTCCGTCAAAGCCGGGCACGGGGGCCGGAGTTAGCATCAGCGCCAAGCTTGTGAAGAGCAGCCAGGCGCGCAGGAAGCCCCGCCCTAAGGGCTTGGTCAGCGCCCATAGGATTGCCGCGGCAGCGGCGGCCGACGCCAACGCCACGCCCCAAGCAATGGGTTCACCCGCCATCGACAACCTGCTTCCCGGCGGCCTTGAACACGGCGGCAAACGCAGCACCCACCAGCGCGCCCCGCCAGCCTTGGAAAGCGGCGGAAAGCTGACCGGTCTGCTGGTAATGCCGCACACAGGCCTCGATGTCGCGCTTTCTGGACAGAAGTTCCGGGGCCATGCCCAAGGCTTCCGCCTTGCGGCGGCCGATGGCCCTCAATTCCTTGACCACGGCGTTCTGGCCACGGCTGAAGGGACGGGGCGGGGCGCAAGGCGCCGGGCCTTCCCTGCCCTGCCGATGGGCTTCAACCAAGGCCTCCCCAAGACGACGGGCGACGCGCCGCGACAGCTTGGCGCGGACATCGCGTTCGCTGAGCTCCGTGCAGCGGGCGAATTCCAGCAGGTGCTCGTCCCGCACCACCCAGTCGCGCGGCCGGTCCCGGTCCCTGGCCCGGCGCTCCCGCCAAGCGCACAGGGCGCGCAGGGCGCCGAGTTGCGGCGGCGACAGCCGCCAAGCGCCTGAAACGGTCAAATAGTGGGCCTCCGGGTCATCGTTTGCCGGCAGTTCATAGCCGGCCATGTCCTCCAGAAACCAAGACCAGCGCCCACGGGTCTGCAGCTCCTGCCGCAGCAGTGCGTGCAGCGCCGGCAAGGAGACCACATCTTCGCAGGCGTAGTGACGCTGCTGCGGAGTCAGTGGGCGGCGCAACCAGTCCGAGCGGGTCTCATGCTTGGGCAGCTCCAAACCCAACAGGGCCTTCACCAAGTTGCCGTAGCCGAAGCTCAGATGCGCGGAAAGAAAGGCGTAGGCAACCTGCGTATCGAATAGGCTGACTGGCTGCACATCCAGATGGCGCCGCATAAGCTCCAGATCTTCAGAGCAGGCGTGCAGCACCTTTGTGCAGGTTGGGCTGCGCAATGCCGCCTGCAAGGGCGTCCAGTCACTGATGGGCAGGGGGTCAATTAGCCAGATGTGCGCATCAGTGGCCACTTGGTAGAGGCCGGGGATGGGGTAGTAGGTGTCCGTGCGCTGAAATTCGCTATCCAGCGCGATCCGGGCGCCCCAGTGCTGCGCCGCCTCGGCCAGGGCGGCATCGTCCGCCACCCAGTGATGGTTCAGCATCTCAGGAAAGACGCTGACGGCCCTGCAGGGCGTGCATGATGGTGCCGCCATCCACGTACTCCAGCTCCCCGCCGATGGGCACGCCGTGGGCAATGCGGGTGATATTGGCCACTTCGTCCTTGATGAGGTCCGAGATGTAGAAGGCGGTGGCCTCGCCCTCCACGGTGGGGTTGGTGGCCAGAATCACCTCCTTTGGCCGCAGCCTGCGCACCCTGGCGACCAGTTCGGACAGGCCCAACTTTTCCGGCCCCACCCCGTCGATGGGGGAAAGCCGCCCATGCAGGACGAAGTAACGCCCGCTATAGCCGCCGGCCTGCTCGATGGCCAGTACGTCCGCCGGCGACTCCACGATGCACAAAAGCCCGTCGTCCCGCTTGGCGTTGGCGCACAGACGGCAGCGGCTGGCCTCCGTGAGGGTGCGGCAGTCCGCACACAAGCCCACTTCCGCCACCGCCTGCGCCAAGGTCTCCGCCAAACGCTGGCCAGCGCCCCGGTTCTTCCGCAGCAGATGGAAAGCCATGCGCTGGGCGCTCTTGGGGCCAACTCCCGGCAGGGCCTGCAGGGCCTGCACCAGCCGGTCCAACAGGGGGCTGAACACGCCTAGAAAGGGAGCTTGCCAAGCATGGGCCCCAAGCTGCCCAACAGGGAGGATTGCTTTTCCTTGCGCGCCTCGCTGAGCTTGTGCACGCCATCATTGAAGGCGGCGGCCACCAAGTCCTCCAGTACATGCCAATCCTCGTCCTTTAGGGCCGGATCGATCTGCACCCGCTTCGCCTCGCCGTCCCCGTTCAGCAGGGCGCGCACGAGGCCGGCACCGCTTTCCCCCAGCACTTCGATGGCGCCCATCTCCTTCTCCAGAGCCGCCAGCTTGCTCTGCATCCGTTGTGCTTGCTGCATTAACGCGGATAGATCTTTCATGTCGCTTCGCCGCCCCTCCGTCAATGGGATTCTAAGTATTTGGCTTCCAGCACCTGGCCGCCAAGCTGGGTAAGCAAGGCGCTGACCAGGCTGTCCTGCGCAAACTCGCGCTTGGCTTGGGCGTTGCGCTCCGCCTCCAGCCGTTCGCGCCGGACGGCTGGGCATTCGCAATCCAGTACGCCCTCCTCCACCTGCACACTAACACTGCGGCCAAGGGCGGCGCTCAACGCCTGCGCGATGGCGGCGTTTTCCTGCGCCCTTAGCAAGGCGTAGTGGGATTGATCGAGCCGCAGGCGGAAGAGGTCGCCACCCTTCTCCAACAGGATGGCCCGCTCCACGATGGCCTTGCCCAAACCGTTCAACTTCAGGCGGGACACCAGATCGCACCATTCAGCAGCCAAGGCTTCCCGCGGCGAACCGCGCTGCTGGTGCGGGGCTTCCGCCGCCGACGGCGCCGGCTGCGGTTCTTGGGGCCTGGTTCGGCCTTCAGAAGATGCACGACTCCGCGGTTCCGCCACCGACGGCCCTGGCTGCGATCCTTGCGGCAGCAGCGCCGGCCGCGGTTCTTCGGGCCCGGTTCGGCCTTCAGAAGATGCGCGGCTCCGGGGTTCCGCAGCCGACGATGCTGGCTGCGGTTCTTGCGGCTGCGGCGCCGGCCGCGGTTTTTCGGGCCTGGTTCGGCCTTCAGAAGATGTACGACTCCGGGGTTCCGCAGCTGGCGGCCTTGGCTGCGATCCTTGCGGCAGCAGCGCCGCTGCGCCGCCGGCTGCGGGCTGGGCGCCATCGCCAGGGACCGCAGCACTGCGGGCGGACGGACGGGCGCCTCTGGCGGGCGCCCCACGCTGGGCGGCAGGCGCATTGACGGCGCTGTCGACGTCTGGCGCGAAGGCCAACATGCGCAACAGGGTCATTTCGAAGGCGGTCTTTGCGTCTGGCGCGACGCGCAGGTCCCGGTATCCCATAAGGGCGATCTGGTAGTGGAGCTGCACCGTCTCCGCGCCAAGACCGGGGCGGGCGTCATCCTCCTGCAGCGCCTTGGCCACCGCCACATCATGCAGGGCCTGCAGAAGCTCAGCCAGCACGGCGTCGAAGTCCGCCCCCCGCTCCGCCAGCGCCTGGCTGACCCGCAGCACGGCGTCCGGGCGGCCTGTCTCCACCGCATCGATGATCGCCGCCACTTCGTCGCGACCCACCGCGCCCAGCAGTTCCGCGACGTCGGCGGTCTTGATCCGCCCCTGGCCGAAGGCCACGGCTTGGTCGGTGATGGACAGGGCGTCCCGCATGCTGCCGCGCGCGGCCTTGCCGATAAGGTCCAGGGCATCCCGCTCAAAGGCTATGCCCTCGTCGGTCATGGCATCGGCAAGATAGGCGGCGATGCGCTCTTGGGAAATGCTCTTCAGCTGGAACTGCAGGCAGCGTGACAGCACGGTGATGGGCACCTTCTTCGGGTCGGTGGTGGCCAGCAGGAACTTGACGTGCTCCGGGGGTTCCTCAAGGGTCTTCAGCAGGGCGTTGAAGCTGGACGTGGAGAGCATGTGCACTTCATCGATCAGGTAGATCTTGTAACGCCCCCGCGCAGGCAGGTACTGGGCGTTGTCCAGCAGTTCCCGGGTGTCGTCCACCCGGGTGCGGGAGGCGGCGTCCACTTCAATCAGGTCCACAAAGCGGTTCTCCTGCACTTCCCGGCAGATGCCGCATTCGCCGCAAGGCGTGGCGCTGACGCCCTGCTCGCAGTTCAGGCAGCGGGCCAGAATGCGGGCGATGGTGGTCTTGCCGACGCCCCGCGTGCCGGTGAAAAGATAGGCATGGTGCAGCCGGCCGGCATCTAGGCCATGGCGCAGGGCGCGCACGATATGGTTCTGGCCAACAAGGCCATCGAAGTCCGCCGGACGCAGCTTGCGGGCTAATACCTGATAGCTCATCAAGTTTATTCTAGCCTGAAACCCAGTGAGGTGAGCCTTTAGCTAGGGGGTGCGGGAGCTAGGGGTTCGGAATTTTGGCCAGAATAGCCCAATCGGAGCCATCCAAAATCGCCATCCAAAATCCACACTCTCACGGCTAGGCTCCAATCGCACAATCGTGGGCGCGCTTCTCTTTCGAATGCCCCCGCCGCATCTCGGGCTGGCCCGCCCCATCGCCTTCGAAATAGGTGTTCGTCAGGTCGTGGAGCGTCACCGTCGGCGCCCAAT
>CAYGBY010000077.1:0-15183 GCA_964348115.1 uncultured Pseudomonadales bacterium | reverse complement strand
TTCCGCACCAACCGCGCCGAGGGGCCCCTCCGGTTACTGGGTTCCTGGCCTCCGCACACCCCGCGGGCGCGGGCGCCGCCGGGGTCGTGGAGATACAGGTCGAAGTGCGAGCGACTCAGGGGCTCACCGGACCGAATCGACCGATACGCCGGCTGGTACGCCTCGATCAGGCTGGCCGTATCGTATAGATACATTGCCCCCCGGTTGTCCGGGTTGAGCGTGGCGACGCCCGCGATGCGGTTGCGCGTGACCAGGAAGTCGCCATGGTTGAGTTCGCGGTTGTATGCAACGGGGCTTCCGGCTAGATAGTAGTGCAGCGCGTGGCGCGCGCCGACGAAACCGGTGACTGCATCGGCGTCTGTTTGCGTCGCGGCGATGACGCTCCGGCCCGCTGTGAGTTCCCGGATGGTTTCGAAGTCGGCGACCATCGCCTTCTGGAAAACCGCCGTGTACCCGTCGTGACCGATCCGGCCCATCTCGTAGCTGGAAAGAACGAAAACCAGCAACGCGGCGATGGCCAAGCTGATGATCGTACCTCCCCCGGCCAGACGGCGCACACCCAGCAGAACAAGTGAGAACAGGACCAGCGGAATGCCGAGATAGAACAGAGCCTCGTAGTCGTGGAAGGCGACGTTGTAGCGCATCGGCAGCGACCAGCAGAAGCCGGACAGCGGCAGGGTCGCCAGCGGCAGCCAATGGCGGGGTCGGCGAACGAGCGTCAGGCCGATCAGAGTCAGGAGGCAGGCGGCGGACATGACGTAGCCGATGATGGCGTCCGCGACCCCCATCCCGAGGATGTTGTTGGGTTTATGCGCCACGACATCGTTGACGCGACTCGCCACGGAGAAGGGAAGTGAGATGCCGCCGCCGATGCGCGAGAACTGCCTCTCCAGAAACGACGGCCAGTCTAGGCCAAGGTAGACGTCGTACGCCGTATCCACTCCGACGCGCTTCAGCATCGACCGGAAGGACGGCAAATCCGTCAGTGCGCGGCTGCCGTTCAGCGCGAGCCACTCATTGGTAAAATTGAAGGTCAGGATCGATAGGCCGACAAGCAGAGCCACCGCGCCGAGGGTCACGTAACGACCGACAAGCGGCGTGACGGTCGAAGCCATCCAGTGTTTTCGGATGCCTTGATCGGGCCCGGCCGAACGTGCCCGCAAAAGTTCGACGACCACGCCGAGGGCGATGAACGTCAGAAGCAGCGCGAAGACGTGCCAGCCCAGCAGCAGCGACAGGCAGGCCTTGACCAGCAACTGCCGGAAGCGGCCCTCCTGGACAAAGACGACTATGCCGTGAAAGGTCAGCATGACGCCGAACAGATCCATGGCCGTCTTTGGGTGGATCATGTCGTTGTAATATAGGCAATATGGGGAGGAGAACGCCAGGAGCGTGGCCGTCAGGGCGATCCACCGGCTGGATTGGGAACTGATGAGCCTGTGAACCGCAAGGTACGCCAAAACCGCGGCGGCGGCGAAAAACAGCAACATCAACATCCTGGCGGCGTAGATCATCGCCGACAGGTCGTCGCCGAAAGGCAGGGTAGCCAGCTTCAAGAGCGCGTAGCCGCCCATCGGAAAGCGGTTGTATGGTCGGTAGGCGACGGCGTCCCCATCCGGAAACTGCCTGTGGAACATCAGAAGGCCGTGTTCGGGAGAGAGGTTCACGGCGACCGCCAGATGCTCCGACGACACCCAGTTGTGGTGGCCCGGCCGGTAGAAATGCCCCCGGTCGCCAGCGAAGACGAAGACGGTCGACAACGCCAGCAGCAACAGGCCCAAGGGCAGGAACGATCGGCAGGTCAAGCTCTTCTCTGGCTTTTTGGGATTGGAGCCTATATAAATTAACGCCTGCGCCCAAGGCCCGCAAGAAGGGAAACACAAACTGATGCACGACCCGCCGGCCGGCGCATTTGTGACCGGCGGCCCCCTTTGGACTTTGGCCGTCCCTTGCGCTGCGGCCCTGTCCGTCGCTGCGGTTGCCTGATGGCCGGCGCCCTTGCCTCGCAGATAGGGCTGTTGCTGGCGGTGCTTGCCCTGGGCGTCCTGGTGTTGTCTCTGGCGCGCCAGATCGGCGTGCTGCACGAGCGCACCGCGCCCGGCGGCGGCCTGCTGCAAAGGGCGCGACGCCTGCGCGGGCTGGATCTGGACGCGGTGCGCGCCACCTCCTTGGCTGGGCAGGCCGCCTCCATGCGTCGATTCGTCGGCGCCGATGGCGCCGCCCTGCTGTTCGTCAGCGAGGCTTGCCCGGTTTGCAGGTCCTTGTTGTCCGCATTTCCGGCCTTGTCGGCAACCTTCGGCGTCCAGCCCTTGGTGGTGCCGGAGGCGGCCCCCAAGGCCGACTCAATCCGGTTTGCCGAGGAGCATGGTTTGGCAAGGGAGCAAGTGCTGGTCAGTGGACAACTCGCTGCGGCCCTGCAGGTGCTGCAGACGCCGACCCTGGTGCTGCTGGCTGGCGACGGGCGAATTCTGCAGCGGGTGCGCCTGCGCGGAATTAGGCACCTGAAGAGCGTTCTGTCCAAGCGGGATGCTTCGGAAGGCTGAGTGGACCCGGTTTCACAGGCGGCCTTGGCGGCTGGCGGCGTGGCGTCGCCGGCGCGGCGATGAAGCGGGCACGGGCTCCAACAGGCAGACCTGGACGCCCGCGCTGGTGGCGTGGCGCCGCCGGCACGGCGCTGAAGCCCTCCGCCTCCTCCGGCGCGCCGCCTGTTTGCGACCTGCTGCTGGTTGGCGGCGGCCACAGCCATATCGAGGTGCTCAGATCCTTTGGCATGAAGCCCCTGGCGGGGGTTCGGCTGACGCTGCTCTCCCGTGAGGCGCACAGCCCCTATTCCGGCATGTTGCCGGGCTACGTAGCCGGGCGCTATGGCTGGGATGACATTCACATCGATCTAGGCTCCCTCTGTCGCTTTGCCGGCGCCCGGCTTATCCTGGACGAGGCGGTGGCCTTGGATATGCGCGCAAGCGCCGTGCGTTGCCGCAATCGGCCGCCACTGCGCTTCGACCTGCTGTCCATCAACTGCGGGGCGACGCCGGCAACGCCCCTCGATGCAGGTGCGCCGGTCAAGCCCATCGGACAGTTCCTGCCGGCTTGGGACGCCTTGCGGGGGCGCGTTCAAGCCGGCGAGCGGCTGGTGTTCGTGGGCGGCGGCGCCGGCGGCCTGGAGCTGGCTCTGGCCGCCCGCTGCAGCCTGCCCGGGGACGTTGACATCCTGGTGGTGGCGGCGGAGCTGCTGCCCGGCTACGGCGCCGCCGCCAAGCGGCTTATGCTGCGGGAGCTGGCGCGCAAGGGCGTTCGGCTGATTCCAGGCAAGGTTGTTGCCGGAAAACCCGGCTTGCTGCGCCTACAGGGGCGCGGGGAAGTCCGCGTCGATCATTTGTTTTGGGTAACCGGGGTCCAGGCCCCTGCCTGGTTGCGGGAAAGCGCTCTGGCCACGGACGACCAAGGCTTCATCCGCGTAGATGGCTTTTTGCGCAGCGTCTCCCACAACCAAGTGCATGCGGCTGGGGATGTCGTTCAGTTCATGGATCGGTCCCTGCCCAAGTCCGGCGTCTACGCCGTGCGCGCAGGCCCGGTCCTAGCCCGCAATCTTCGCCATGCGGCGAAGGCCCTGCAGGGGGCGGCCGGCATTCGGCAACGCACGCCGCCAGCCCGCCCTTTTCGGCCCCAGCGCCGCGCCCTTAACCTTATAGGCGCCGGGGATGGCCGCGCCATTGCCAGCCGCGGGCCCTTCGCCGCAGGCGGACGCTGGGCTTGGCGGTGGAAGCATTGGATCGACCGGAGGTTTATGGCGCGCTTCCGCGATTTGCCGGCCATGGACAACAACCAAGTGGAGGAGCAAGCCAGGGCGGCGGGGCTGGATCCTATGCGGTGCGGGGGTTGCGGCGCCAAGCTGGCGGCTGGCCTGCTGCAGCGGGCGCTGGCCAAGTTGCCCCCGCAGAACAGCCCGGCGCTGATCCAGGGCATCGGCGAGGATGCCGCCGTGTTGGCCGCCAACCCCGCCCCCTTGGTGCTGACCGTCGATGGTTTCCGCAGCTTGGTGGATGATCCCCACCGCTTCGGGCGCATCACCGCCCATCACTGTCTGAATGACGTCTACGCTATGGGGGCGGTTCCCACCAGCGCCCTGGCCTTGGCCAGCGTGCCCTTGATGGCGGACGCCCTGATGGAGGATGAACTGCATCAGTTGCTGGCCGGCGCCGTGGCCGTGCTCAACGATGAGCAGGTGCCCTTGGTGGGCGGTCATTCCGCGGAGGGGGCGGAGCTTTCCTTGGGCTTGTCCATTACGGGCGCCTTGGTGGACGCGGCGCTGCGGAAAGGCGGCGGCGCCCCTGGCGATCGCCTGATTCTGACCAAGCCCCTAGGTGTGGGGGCGCTGTTCGCGGCGCACATGCGCGGCCTGGCGCGCACCGTTGACCTACAGGCGGCGCTGGCGCAGATGGATTTGTCCAATCGCCCGGCACTGGAGGTGCTGCGCGCCCACCAAGTGAGCGCCGCTACGGATGTCACCGGCTTCGGTCTAGTGGGACATTTGGCGGAAATGCTGGACGCCGCGGGCCTTGGCGCCGAACTTTGGCTGGCCTCCACGCCGGCGTTGCCCGGCGCCTTGCAGGCCCTGCAGGCGGGCGCCGCCAGCGTGCTGCAGCCGCACAACGAACGCGCCTTGGACCTGTTTGAGATGCGCGGCTGCGCGCCTGCGCACCCCCACGTGCGCCTGCTGGCGGATCCGCAAACCGCCGGCGGCCTGTTGGCCTGCGTGCCCGAAGCCCAGGCTGCGGGTTGCCTGAAGGCGCTGCGGGCTGCCGGCTACCCGGCCAGTGCGGCAATTGGCGTGATCACGGAAAAGGCTCGCGTCGTCGTAGCTTAGAAGTTTTCATCCCGGCGCAGGCGCCGTGTGCAAGGTGCTGGGCTCCAGCAGGTGCAGCCCATAGGCCAAGGCCACTCCCACCACAAAGGCCGCCGCCAGCCGCATCCGATCATGCCGGTGAAAGTGCGCCTCCGGCAGCAGATCGCTCAGTGAAATGCACACGAAAACACCGGCTGCAAAGGCCAGCGCCTTGCCGATGAAAGCATCCTGCCCGTCAGCCAGGGCGCTGAAGCCGCAAAACGCCGCCAGGGCGGCCGCAGGACAGATCAGGGCGAAGCCCAGATTCAGGGCGCTACGCCATTTGGCGGGTGCGCCGGCGGTTCGCATCACGGCGGTGATGGACAGCGCATCCAGCGGCTTATGAGCGGCTATCGCTGCGAATACGCTAAACCCGGCCAGTCCCGCCGCCCCGCCCGCCAGGGAGGCGCTGAACACGGCGGCGCCCAAGGCGACGCCTTCCGTCAGGGTATGCAGCCCCATGCCCACGGCGATGCCGACCCAGGCTACGGAACCGCCTTTGCCGGCGGTGTTGGGGTGCGTGTCGGCGTCCTCGCTGCTGAAGTCATGTCGGTGGAACTGCAGCAGGCGCAGCAGCAGCGCCATGACGATGATGCCCAGCATCGCCCACCAGACCAATTGCTCCATGGCCTTTGGCGGCGGAATTCTGGCCAGGGCGTGGGGCAGCAGATGGTACAGGGCGACGCCCAGGATCAGGCCGGCCACTAGGCTCATGGCGGTCTGCGTTTGCGTGTGGGTCATGCGCACCCAGGAGGGCAGGGCGCCGCCGATCAGGGAGGCGGCGATGATGGCCAGCGCATAGGCGGCCAGCAGCAGCAGTGCATCCAGTTGCATTTCGGCCAGGCCCCGACGCCGAGCTAGAAGAATTGCGAGATTGCCGGGCGGAACCTGTCCATGTCCACCAGGAATGAGTCATGGCCTTGCACGGACGCTAGGCGCCTGAATTCCACATCGTCCACGTGGGGCTTCAGCGCCGCCGCCAATTCCGCCTGCTGGCGCAGTGGAAACAGGAAGTCGGATTGCACCCCGATGATCAGCGCCTGTTTTAGATTCGTGCGGCTGAACGCACTGTCAAGGTCGCCGCCGTGGTCGGCTGCGTCAAACAGGTCCATGGCGCGCGACAGGTACAGGTAGCAGTTGGGGTCGAAGGCCCCGACAAACTTGTTGGCGTGCGCCTCCAGATAGGACTCCACCTCGAAATCGATGCCGAAAGGATGCTCTCGGGGCGGTTCGGCGGTGGCCCGCTCGCGGCCGAAGCGCTGCGTCCATTCGGCGGCGGAGCGGTAGCTGATCATGCCCAGCTTGCGCGCCAGCCGCATGCCGGCCACCGGCCCCTGGCCGAAGTCGTACTGGCCGTTCCGCCACTCCGGGTCCTTGCGGATGATCTCGCGCTGCAGGGAGCGCAGGGCGATGGAGAAGGGCAGGCTGCGGGCGGCCGCGGATATGGACAGCAGGCGGCGGCAGCGCCCGGGAAACAGCAGCGTGAAGGCCAGCGCCGTCATGCCGCCCATGGAGCTGCCCACCACGGTATGGGCGGTTTCAATTTGCAGGTGGTCCAGCAGCGCAGCGCCGGCGGCGGCGATATCCTCCAGGCACAGCACTGGGAAGTCCAGCCGGTAGTGGCGGCCGGTAGCCGGGTCGATGGACGCAGGCCCGGTGGAGCCGAAGCAGCTTCCCAAGGAGTTCAGGCAGACCACGAAGTAGCGGCTTGTGTCGATGGGCTTGTCCGGCCCCACCATGTCCTCCCACCAGCCGGCCGAAGGGTCCTGTGCCGATGAGGCGATGTGGGCCGAGGGCGACAGGCCAGTGAACACCAGCACAGCGTTGTCCGCCGCACGGTTGCGGCGCCCCAGCGTCTCAAAGGCGATGGTGGGCCGCTCGATCTCTCCCCGCCGCATGGCGAATGCGCCACCCAAGGTCAACTGTTTGGGGGTGTTCATGCAGGACCATTCCAAAGTGTTCGCTCTTGAAGGAAAATCTCTGAAAGGTCACTAGATGCGGCGGCATATTGCGGAATCTTCCGAAAGATTTTCATAAACCATCCATATGGGGCTTTGCCGAGGGCTGGTGGACGACTTTGGGATGGACCTAGGGTGTTCATGGGGCGAAGTTAGCAGATGCGGCGGAATGCGCCAATATGGAAAAAAAACCGTCACACATGCTTTTTGTTGCGCCACACTGGTGCTACCATCGGGCTTTGCGAAATGCGCAATTGGCTAACGAAACAGGAGGAATGGGAAATGGAGAAGCCTTGCAAACCTGCATTTGGGCGTTGCGTCGGGTCTTTGCCCGCTCTTTTGGCGGCGTTCGTCGTGGTGGCCGCCCCTTGGGCCGCGGCGGCGGAGACGGACGATCAAGGTGTGCTTGAGGAGATCATCGTCACCGGCACCAAGCGCGACACCAGCCAGCAGGATACGCCCATCGCCATATCCACCATCACGTCCAACGACATTGCCCGCACCTTCGGCAATGACATCCGTGCGGTTGGGGACCTCTCCCCCAACGTGAACCTGACCCTGCAGACGGGCTTCAACGCCTTGGCCGGGGGCATTCGCGGCACCGGCACCATCTCCATCCTAACCACCCAGGACCCCAGCGTCGGCATTCTGATAGATGAGTTCGCCCTGAACCATGTGCAGACCCAGTTCGTGGAGCTCTTTGACTTGGAGCAGGTGGAGATCTACCGCGGTCCCCAAGGCACGCTGTTTGGCAAGAACAGCACCGGCGGCACCATCGCCATCACCTCCAAACGGCCGGACCTCGACCAGTTTGGCGCCACGGCCAAGGTGTCCGTTGGCGGCTACAAGGGCGGCTCCGACAACCTGAAGGCGCAAGTGAGCCTGGACGTGCCCATCATCGAAGGCAAGCTGGGCTTCCGCTTCGCCGGCTCCCTGACCGACGAACAGGGCTTCTACACCAACGACAAGGACACCGCCACCTTCCCCAATTCACCGCTCTACCAAGCGTTTGGCATCACCCCGGACCTGCTGCCGCCGGAGCTTAGCCAGGTGACCACCGGCGCCGGGGAGCGGCTGAGCGGAAAGGACGTGATCGCCGCCAAATCCAAGTTCCTTTGGCAACCCAATGACCGCTATGAAGCCTATTTCATCTGGGAGATCGTCCGGGACGATTCGGACTCTCCGGCCAACATCAATGAAACGCCCACCGATGAGGGTTTCCTGTTTGAACTGCTGGGCTTTCCGGGCATTCAGGCCGCCGGCCACAAGGACCCCTTCAGCACCGGCATGACCCAACAGGGCAATGGCATCAACATTCGGGACGGGCACCGGGTGGATGTGGACGGCTACTACCTTACGCAGACGTTTTCCTTGGACCAGTTCACGGTGAAGTCGATCAGCGGCCTGCGCGAGCAGGAGGAGACCCTGCCCAGCACCTACACCGGGGAGGCCTTCCTATCCCTGTTTGACGCCACCCGCAACCTTGAGCGGGAGCAGATTCAGCAGGAAGTACGCGTTGTTTCGGAATTCGCCGGGCCGCTCAACTTCGTTGTGGGCGGCATTTACATCAGTGACGAACTGGACTTCCGGGCCTATTCCACTGTGGGCCTCTCCTCCCTTTTTCCGTCCGGGAATCCGTTCTTCGATGAGCGCGGCTATGTCAACATGGACTTGCGCGGCATCACCGGCAACCCGAACCACGGCATCGTCAGGCAGGACCGGAAGTCCTGGGCGCTCTATGCCGACGGCACTTATGACCTCAACGAGCAGTTCAGCGTCACCGCAGGGGTGCGCTATACGAAGGACAAGAAGGACTTCTACAAGCCCACTGGCGGCGGCGGCCCCTGCAACCAGTACACGGAACTGCGCGATGCGCAGCCGGCGGACCCCAGCCAGCCGTTTGACCTGCAGAGCAACTGCATCGACGCCCTGTCGGCCACGGTCAGCCGCGCCGGGCTGACGGGCGCCCAGATCGACCAGCGTGACCAAGTGCTGCCGGATTCCGCCTACAGGTTCATTGCCGACAGCAGCGAAACCTGGTCGGAGGCCACTTGGCGCATCGTGCTGCACTACCAGCCCGTCGACAACCAGCTTTGGTACGGCAGCGTCGCCACGGGCTTCCTGGCCGGTGGGTTCAGCGAAACCTGCTCCCAAGAGCCCACCTGCATCGCCTACAACCCGGAAAAGAACATCAACTACGAGGTGGGCTTCAAGACGGACCTGCTGGACAGCCGCCTGCGCCTGAACATCGCGGCCTTCTATACGGACTTCGAGGATCTGCAGCGCAACCAGGTGTTCCGCTTCACGGATCCAGTGAGCGGCGTGGAGGGGCAGGAAACCATCACGCTGAACGCCGGCGAATCCAACGCCAAGGGCGTGGAGGTGGAGACCACTTGGCTGGTCACGGAACGTCTTCAGCTCAAGGGTTCCGTGGGCTTCCTGGACGCCAGCTACGATGAGTTCGAGTTCGAGGGCCTGGACCTGACCAGCCTGGACATTCCCTTCGCCTCCAAATGGCAAGTGGGCGGTCAGGCCATCTTTGATCAGGACCTGCCCAATGGCGGCAGCATTACCTACAATTTGGGCCTGCACCACCAAAGCGATGCGGAAATGAGCCCGTTCGATCCCAACGCGGCGACCGGCACCAATCCCAAGTTCGGCGCAACGCCTTTGGCGCGGCATCCCACCTACACCCAGCTGGAGTCCCGCACCCTGTTGGACGCCAACATCACCTACACCGCCCCAGACGCCCGTTGGTACGTCACCCTATTCGGCAAGAATCTGCTGAACGAGGAGTACCGGGTGTCCGCCAACTCCGTGGGCGGCTTGTGGAACTTCAGTCAGTACGGGCCGCCGCTGCAGTGGGGAATCGAATTTGGTGCGGAGTATCAGTAGAGGCATAGCGCGATGGAAAAGATGCTTAATGGCAAGGTGGCCGTGGTCACCGGGGCTGCGGTCGGCATCGGCCGCGGCGTTTCGGTGGCCTTGGCCGAGGCGGGCGCCGACATTGTCGCCCTGGACTTGGACTCCCTGAACAACCAGGCCACCGCCAAGGCGGTGGCGGCGGCGGGGCGAAATTGTCTGGCATTGGCGTGCGACATGGCGGACAAAATGCAGGTGCGCCGCTGCATCGATGCGGGTCTGTCACGCTTCGGGCGCATCGATGTGCTGGTCAACAACGCAGCAGTGTTCGATGACTCCTCCCTCCTAGGCGGCACCTATGAAAGCCAGACCGCGGCCTTCGACGCCGCCATGGGCGCTTGCGCCCTGGGCGCCTACTATGCGGCCCGCGCCTGCGTCCCGGCCATGGTGGCGGTGGGCGGCGGCCACATCGTCAACATGATCACGGAGCATGTGAAGGAGGGCCACTACATCACCGGCATGGCGGCGCTGGGCTACGACTGCGCCAAGTTCTCCATGTGGCGGCAAACGGAGACCTGGGCGGTGGAGCTGGCGGAGCAGAACATCCGCGTCAACGGGCTCTGTTTCGGGGCCACGGACACCCCCATGCTGCGCACCCACGCCCCGGATATGGCGGGCGATCCGTCCCTGATGACGCCGGCGGACTTGGGCCAGGCGACGCTGAACCTCATCGCCCATGGCGTGGACGGCCCAACGGGGGAAACCTACCTGTTCGGCACATCCGGCACCCCGGCGGAGGAGAGCCGCAAGGCCATCGCCGCGCTGGGGCCCTAGTGTGCTTTCCGACAAGCAACGATAACAATCATATGCGTTCATCGGCGGCTAAAATTTTTCTATTTCAATAAGTTACATAAGTTTTGAGTGCCACGGACAAACACACGGAATAGTCGGACAGGATACTAGCGCCCGCTCTAGCCAACCATCAGGCGCTGGCGCAAGCGCAACGCGAAAGGTCGGGTGCAGCGCCTTAGGCACTCATCCTTGCCGCCCGGAATGCGGTGCCCGGCAGGACCAACCCAGACGGCCAGTTCCCGTTGCGGTCTCACTGTCCAAAGCACCCGGAATGTGGGGCCCGGCAAGGCCAATCCAGACAGTGTTAAGGAACCTCTGAATAAGTCGCGTTTGCCCTTCGGGAGGGCCTAAAACGCGCTGGCGGCGTTGCGGCTCATTGTGTGGGGGCCGCCGCACGGCTTCGCGGCACCCTGCCATCACGCCATCCAGACTCCTCTGGGCTTCCAGGGCTTGTTCAGTGATTCCTTAACCGGCCCTAGTTTTGGGGGGCGGTCGGCAACTGCGCGAATACTTCAGCTTGGTCGATCACCGGGCGCGCCAATAACTTTGCCCTGTCTTCACCGGCCCGATAGCGCGCGATCAGTTCCTCGGCATCGAACTTGACCCCGATGGGGTTGGTTGCGAAGTCGCTCTGCTGCATCCAGCCGTTGATTTCCTCGTTGGTGGCGAAGATGTCGATCTGCAACTCGATGCGGTTGCCATCAGGGTCCGCATAGTAGAAAGACAGCGTCGCGCCGTGGTTCACAGTCCAGTATGGGCTGATGCCAAGGGCCTTCAGCCGCTCATAGGTGGCGAAGAGCTCCTCGATCGTCGCGTAGGTGAAGGCGCAGTGATCGACGCCGGCGGCCTGCGGGTCTTGATCGCGCAGTCCCGGCATGTTCAGCAGGGCGACGCGGTGATGTTCATCGTCGTAGGTCAGGAAGGTTGCGCTTGGCGTGCCGACCATCACCTCGGCTTCCAGCACCGTCCGATACCATTGGATCATCTCCGCATAGCGGGAGGTCCGCAGCACGAAGTGGGCGAACTTGGTCGGCGCCACCTTGCCGCGTATTTTGGCCGTGCGCGGAACTTCGATCGGATTCGCCATAATCTGACCCGGAGTTGTCAATCAGCGTAAATTTGCATAACTTACTTGCCGACTGTCAAATATTTATTCGGATGCGCCCAGCAGCATCCCGAGGTGCCAGGCGTTCAGCGAAAGTGGCGGAGCAGGCTGGAATCTGCGCCGGCTGGTTCCGATGAGTGGGTGTAGCAACCCATTCAAGCAACGCTTAGGGCATCGACGTTAGTCACTCCAGCGACCCGTAAAACGGATCGCGGGCTCCAATGGGGGTCAGCGATATAAGTCCCGGAAATAGCTAGGGAGATCAGAATGAAATTTTTCACCACTGATCGCGGCATTGCCCGCGAAGGCGCGGATGGCCGGCTCGAGCTGCTCGATCTGGCGGCGGCGGATCTCGGCCAGCAGCTTAGGGTGGACGCCATGCTCGCACGGGCGCGGCAGGCCGGTGCGCGCGAGCGGGTGGCGCCGGCGGACCTTAGGCTTCTGGCGCCAATTCCAAGGCCCTCAAAGGTGATTGGCATCGGCATCAACTATCGGAGCCATGTGGAGGAGACCCGCGCCACCCTCAAGCAAATCGGCGTCAAGCCGCCGGCCCATCCGGTGTTCTTTGTCGTGCCCGGCAGTGCCGTCATCGGCCCCGAAGCGCCGATAGTGTTGCCCAAGGTCGCCCCGACGATGGTCGACTACGAGGTCGAATTCGCCGCCGTCATCGGCCGCAGCGGCTTCGGAATCAAGGAGAAGGACGCCGCCGCCCACGTGCTGGGCTACACTTTGGCCAACGACGTCTCCGCCCGGGACATACAGCGGCAGGCGATGTCGACGCCGGCCTTCGAGCTCACCCATGCGAAGGGAATGGACGGCTTCAAGCCGATGGGTCCATCCTTGGTGACCGCGGACGAGTTCGGCGACCCGCCCGATGTGCGCATTGAAGCCCGGGTCAATGGGGAAATCCGCCAGGATGCGCGAACGACCGAACTGCTGCACTCGCTGCCGCGCTGCATCGAGGAAATCACGAAGTTCATGACCCTTGCCGCAGGCGACGTGATTCTGACCGGGTCGCCCGCCGGCGTGGGCGTCTACCAGGGGCAGTTTCTGAAGCCCGGCGACTTGGTGGAAATGTCGGCCGACCGCATCGGAACGCTACGCAATCCGGTTGTCGCCGCCAGTTGACAGGACTAGGGCCTGTTCAGACTGCCTGAATAGGCGCAACGGGGAGACCAACCTGGCGAAGCATGAATTCCGAGTTTCATGGGATAACGCGGGCGTAACTGGGAGACCAATCTGGCGGCGATTCCCAGTTTGGTGCCCAACTTCACTGTTTGACGCGTAACACCCTGCGTGTCCGGCTTAATTCGAGCCGAATCGCCGGGCAAATTCTTCTGTGGAGGGGCCGAAAGCCACAGGGAGAATTGCTGTCAACCCGGACAGCATTTACCGGCCTTTGCAGCCCGTTAAGGAACTCTGAACAGGTCGTGTCCGCCCCACGGGAGGGCCTGAAGGGCGCTTGCGGTGTTGCGGCTCATTGTTTGGTGCACGCCAAACCGCGCTCCCCGTGCCTTGATTGGCGCGGCCTGGGACGCAAAAGGGCTAACCCAGATAGTGTTAACAGACACTAGACTCCTCTGCGCTTCCGGGACTTGTCCAGAGGTCCTTAACCCGGCTTGGCGCAAAGAATCTGGTCGAGCGCTTCCTGCAACCCCCGTACGGGATCGGCGGGCGCCTTGCTGGCGCGCCAGGCGACGTGGCCGTCGGGACGGATCAACACCGCGCCATCCTCCACGCCGTATAGCGCCCGCCAGTTGCCGTCCATATCGATGGTGTTTTCGCCGATGACGAACAGGTCGACTTGTGGAGACGCTCGGTCTGCGGCTTGCCGCCATGCAGCCGCCTGTGCGGCGCCGGCCAGCAGCACGAAGCGGTCCCCGTAGAGATCCAGGCTGGAAACCCGCCTGCCATTGCGCTGCAGCCACAGGTGCGGCGCCCGGGCGCCAGGCCTGGCGCAGGGAATGTAGTCGCGGTCGGGGTCCTTGACCTTGGGCAGCGACGTGCCGTCCGGAATTAGGGCGCCGTTCTCATAGCAGAACCCAAGTTCCCGGCCGGGAGAATGGAAGTGGCCCGCCTGGGCATCGAGGATTTCCTGAATTTCCGCGCCCAGAACGTCCGGGGTCACCTCTCCTGTCGCCAGGCGCTTGCCCTGCGCCGCCGCGCCCGGCCCCATGACCTTGGCGAAGCCGAACACGTTCTGGACGCTGAATTCGCTGTTTCCCAAGGCGACAGGCCTGCGCTCCGCTTCATAGCTGTCGAGCAGGGCTTCTCCGGCTTGGCCATGCAGCACGGCGGCCAGCTTCCAGGCCAGATTGTGCGCGTCCTGCACGCCCGTGTTCAGGCCGTAGCCGCCCGTCGGCGGGAACCGATGGGCCGCGTCCCCGGCCAGAAAAACCGGGCCTTGGCGCCACTTTCGGGCCGTCTGCGCCGTCATCGCCCAAGGCTTGACGGAACGTACATCGATGTCCACTTCCGCCCCGACGGCGTGGCGAACGATCTGCCTGCAGCGGTCGGGCGTGAACGCATCGAGGGCAACATGGCCGCCGCTAAAGGCGGTCTGGATGCAGAAGCGATTGTGGCCCATATGGATGATGGTGACGGGATTTTCGGCGTCTATGGTCCAGTACAGCAGCACCGGACGGTCGGCGAGCCAGCGCGACAGATCCATGTGGCAGTAGATGCCGACGATGTAGGCAAGGGTCGGCAGGCCTTCCATCTCGATGCGGGCCAGTTTCCGGGTGAGGCTTGCTGCGCCGTCGCAGCCCACCAGCCAGCGGGCCCGGATTTGCCGCGTTTTCCCCGCCGCGCTTACGGTGGCCAGGACGCCTTCGTCGTCGCAGGCATAGCCCGTCAGCTTGGTGGAGAACAGCAGACGTCCCGGACCTTCCCGAACTTTTTCCGCCAGCAAGGGCTCGATGAGATCCTGGGGGCAGGACATGCCCATGCAGGGGCTGGCGGCCGAACCAGCGGTCAGGCTTGGCCGGTCAGGGCCAAGTTCAAGCGAAGCCAGCGCCTCCCCCGCGACGCTGGTGACGAAGCGCACAGCACCCTGGGCCAAGGGATCTGTTTGGGCGCGCACCGCACTCTCCAGGCCGATGGCGCGCAGGATTTCCACGGTGCGGCGGTTCACCACATGGGCTTGGGGATGGTCGCAGGTGCCTGGATCAGCCTCCACCAGCAGGGAGTCGACGCCGAAGCGGGATAGCTGGATGGATAGCATCAGGCCGGTGGGACCGCCGCCGGCAATCAGGACAGGGACATTTTCGCTAGCGCTCAAGATGGCGGACCTCGATCGTGTTTAGGGGTATGCAATGGACGAACCAAGCGTCCGTTTGCGGCCTCGGCAAACCAAGCCCCCTCGTGGGCCGACCCACGCAGCGCCACTGCCCATTGCGCAGGAATAGTCGGGAGGCTGCTTGACGCCTTAATGGGCATCCGGGCCCCCAAGCGCTACCGTGCTCGCGCGCCGAACATCTCCAATGCGCGCTCGCAGCTCGTCAGGCGGCGGATCAGCGCAT
>CAYGBY010000076.1:0-15202 GCA_964348115.1 uncultured Pseudomonadales bacterium | reverse complement strand
CCGCGCCCCCCGCGCCGGGCCCCGCGCGGCCCCGCCCCGGCGGGCGGGCGGGGGGCGGGGCGGGGGGGAGGGGGGAGGCAGGTTGAGAGGCATGTATGAATATTCTTCGGAAGATTCCGCAATATCCTGCGCCATCACCCCCCTCAGAAGAGGGGGGTGTCCGGCTAGCTAGACCGGCTACAAGAGTAGCCTGTTGATGAAGGAAACCACGTCACTCGGCTCGAGCCCTTTATTGGAAGGGATCTTTAGGTCGTGGACATTCTCCAGCGTCAGGGACGCGGGAGAGCCCTCGATGAGGCCCCGTACATGGGCCAGGAAGCTGTTGGCTTCCTCCGGGCCTATGGGTCCAAGGCGGAAGCTGGCCACCTTGGTCCACTCCGGGGCTACCCCGGAGTGGACGTTTAAGGTCGGTTCGGACATTTGCGCCTTCTTAGGCAATGCGGTGCTTCGGCGATGGCGCCAGCCCGTGGCGACGCAGACGCCAGGCATGGTGCAGGCTGTCCGCGGTGATGAGGCCAAGCGCCGCCCAGATGCAGCCAAACGTAAGCCATTGGGCGTCGGCTACGGGCTGACCGTAGTAGTAGGCGCCCACCGCCAGCATGAGCGTTGGCGCGAGATACTGAAAGAAGCCGAGCGCCACTAGGCTCAAGCGCATCGCCGCCGCGGCAAACAGCGCCAAGGGAATGACAGTGACCAGACCGCCTAAGGCCAACAGGGCCACCTCTGCCGTTTGCGCGCCCGCCAACGCCCCCTCCCCCTGCGCCATGCGCCACAGCAGAAAGGCCAGCGCCAAGGGCGCAAAGTAGGCGGTTTCAACGCCTAGGCCCACTGCGGGGTCGATTTGGATGCGCTTGCGCACCAGTCCATAGAAGCCAAAGCTGGTGGCCAGCAGCAAGCCCGCCCAAGGCAGGGCGCCGAAGGCCGCAATCTCGTTGGCCACGCCGCAGCCCGCCAGCAGCACCGCCGCCAACTGCCGCCACCGCATGCGCTCGCCCAGAAAGATCACGCCCAGCAGGACCGTCACCAGTGGGTTAATGTAGTAGCCAAGGCTGGTCTCGACGATGCGTCCATTCTGCAGCGCCCAAATGTAGGTCAGCCAGTTGATGGACACCAAGGACCCGGACAGCGCCAGCCAAGCAAACTCCCGGACGGTCAGCCGCCGCAACGCACTCCATTGGCGACGCAGCGCCAGCGCCGCCAGCAGGATGAGGAAAGCCCAAGCAACCCTGTGGGCCAGCACCTCCATCGGATCGGCGAACTCCACCCACTTGAAATAGATGGGCGCTACGCCCCAAAAGCCGTAGGCGGCCAAGGCAAACGCGCCTCCAGCACGTTGGTCGCCGGGCTGTCGCCAAGCGTTCAAGGACGCACTGGCGGCTCGCGGCGAAAGTCCGGCGCCGCACCGAGAACGCCAAAGCGTCCGCCTAGCAGGCCGCGATGAGCAGGAATATCGGGCATATCTGAGCGACCAACAACGCAAACATAGGCCACACCCTCTTCAGGCCTCCCGAAGTGCGAACGCGACCTGTTCAGGGGTTCCCTAGGGAACCTCTGAACAAGTCCCGGAAGCCCAAAGGAGCCTAAAGGGCGTGATGGCAAGGCGCGGCGAAGCCGTGTGGCAGGTCCCACACAATGAGCCGCAACACAGCCAGCGCGCCCTTCAGGCCCTCCCGAAGGGCGCCCCGCGGCGCACGGGCGGTGGAATCCCCGTCGCGCTTCGGATTGCCTTCCTTGGCCGCAACGCCATCTCCGCCCGCCAACAGCGGGGCGCTGGGCGAACGCGACTTGTTTAGAGGTTCCCTAGGGCAAGCGACAGTGGGCGCTGGCGCACGCCCGCCCCTGCGAAGCTACAGTTCCTCCAGAATGGCTTCCGCCTTGCTCACCGCAAAGGCGCCGGCGTCCTCCACAGCCAGTTTGGTGACGACCCCATCATTCACCACCATTGCGTAGCGCTGCGAGCGGGTTCCCAAGCCAAAGCCGCTGGCGTCCATCTCCAGGCCCAAGGCGCGGGTGAAATCCCCGTTGCCGTCACCCACCATCAGCAGGTCGCCGGCATTGTGCTCCTTGCCCCAGCTATCCATGACGAAGGCGTCGTTGACGGAGATGCACAGAATGCTGTCCACGCCCTTTGCCTTCAGCTTGTCCGCATTGACCACGTACCCAGGCAAGTGGGCCTGGGAGCAAGTGGGCGTAAACGCCCCGGGCACGGCAAACACCACCACCGTCTTATCGGCGAACAGTTCCGCCGTGGTCACCGCCTTGGGGCCTCTTTCCCCCATCAGATGCATGGTGGCCTCCGGCAGCTTCTCGCCTTCTTGAATCGCCATTGTTCGTCCTCCTTTGAGTCGGGCCTTAAGGGACCAGGATGCTTCCCCAGGCGACATAACGCCGCCCGTCCAGAACGCTACATTTTGCCGCACAGGCCCCATGCGGGTCAAATAAGGCCCCCACGCATCCCGAAAGCGCCGCGAAACAACATCCCAACACCGCCATTTCCTCCCCAAACAAGAACCCCAACCCGCAACCAAGACCCTGCAAGGGCGAAACCCCGCCCAAAAGCCTTCAGCTAGGGAGCGCGAGGGGGCAGCCCCTCGCAGGAGGAGCCCTCAGCCGGGGAGCGCGAGGGGGCAGCCCCTCGCAGGAGGAGCCCTCAGCCGGGGAGCGCGAGGGGGCAGCCCCTCGCAGGAGGAGCCCTCAGCCGGAGCGCAACGGGGCAGCCCCTCGCCGGAGACCCCTCCTATCGCCAAGCAAAAGCTGGCTGTTCATAGTGGGCCACGCGGGTGTGGCGGCCCAGGAGGCAGACTTCCCGGAACTGGTAGATAAGCGCGGCGGTGGGCGCAGCGATGTAGTCATTGCCCACTGGCATGCGCAGCATGGGGTGCTTGCTGGTGGCCACCTCATCGAGCCAGGGCGCATCCTTGCGCAGAAACTCGCTCACCGGAATGTGATGGGCGGACGCCACTTCGGCGGGGTTGGGATTGACGCGAAGCCCCGGTCCACCCCAAACCACCACCGGGGTCATCACAAAGCCGGACCGGGTCACGAAGTCATCGAGGCCGCCCAGCACCTCCGCTTCGCCAAGATGCACGTCCACCTCCTCGCGCAGTTCGCGCAAGGCGGTCTGCGCCGGGGCTTCGCCTGGATCCAGGCGTCCGCCCGGGAAAGCCCACTGGCCGGGATGGTTGCGCAGCTTGGCGGAGCGGCGGGTCAACAGCAAGGCGGCGTCCGGCTGGCGCACATCAAAACGGGCGAATCCGGGCAGCCCGGCGCCAAAGGCGGCATCCGTGACCGTGATGGCCACCGCCGCATGATGGGCGTCATCCACTTTGTTCTCGATCACGGGGAAGGCGGCCAGCTGGGCCGCGATGCGTTGCTTCAGCGCATCATTGCAAAGGATGGACAATGCTCGGGATTCCGGTTGCCGTCGATTAAGGTCCGCAGCACCCTGTCCCTTTGGAAACCGGATGACCGCGGCGGATGATCAACGCCTAGTTGTAGTTGGAAGACATCCTTAGTTGGCGAAACGCAGTTCTAGCTCCCCAATATTGCACCAAGATCCCTGATGATCAAGGGCCCGGCCAGCGCGGCTGGCGGCGGCGCCCGGGATCAAGTGGCCGCCGCGCTGACATAGGGAACAACATTGGGCGAACCATCTAGTGTGCTGTCCCGCAAGTAGGCGTGATTATTCGTGGCCCCTTTGGTCCCCGGCCGCGTTGCTCCTCCTTGTGGGGCCTGCCACAGGGCGTCGTCGCGCCTTGCCGGGAGCCAAAACGGCCTAGCGACTAAAACCCACTTAACTTGCGGGACAGCACGCTAGCGGCTTGGCGCAATATTCAGGCTAAGCGCCCTTGAACTGCGGCTTGCGCTTGTGCACAAAAGCCGTAATGCCCTCCCGCCCGTCGCCGTCCGGGGCGGCGGCCAGTGCGGCGATGGAGCGCGCCTCCAATTCCATCTGCGACTCCAGGGTTTGCTCGAAAGTGCCGTTCAACAAGGTCTTCACCGCGCCGAAAGCCGCCGTGGGACCAGCGGCCAGCCGTTTCGCCAGCGCCTGGGCTTTGGTCAACACCTCGTCATCGGCCACCACTTCGTTGACAACTCCCCAGTCCAGAGCCTCCTGACTGCTGAGCACCCGATTGGTGAGCATCAGCTCCCGGGTGCGCCGATCGCCAATCTTGCGCGGCATGTAGTAGGTGGAGCTGCCGTCCGGGGACAGTCCGGCCCGCGTGTAGGCCATGGTGAACACGGCCGATTCGGCCGCAATGGCCAGATCGCAGGCCATGACCAAGCTGAAGCCAGCGCCAGCCGCAGTGCCGTTGACCGCCGCAATGACAGGCGCCTTGCTGCGCGCCAAGCGGGACAGGCCTAGGTGCAGATCCCCAGTCATTTGCATCAGCAGCTTGCGGGTGCCGTCCCCAGCCCGGGCGAAGGCGCCCAAGTCACCGCCGGCGCAGAACATCTTGCCCGCGCCGGTCAGCACCAAGGCCCGCACTTGCGGGTCGTCGTCGGCGTCCATGGCGGCCGCGCAGAGTTCCCTGGCGCCCTGCGGACCAATGGCGTTGGCCGCATCCGGGCGGTTGAAAGTGATGGTGGCCACATTGTCAGCGACCTCATAAAGAAGCGTTTCAAAGCTCATCAAGGGGTTCCAAAGTGAATTGTCGGGTTTGCCCGCCGCTTGGTTTACAATTCGCACGGCGACGGTTGCGGCGCTCGCATCAGGGTCGCAGCATAAACCAACCTGTGGGCACTGTGAAACTTCGTGCATTGGAACATTGGAACGCAAAACCCATGCGGGGTTGCGTCTTCTTCCTTGCACTGGAAGGGAAGGCCCTACGGCGGTCAATTTCAAATGAAGAAACTACTGCATGAGGAACTGGCTTAGAGACCCTCTGTTCGCCTTTCTGGGCCTTGGCGTCCTGGTCTTTGCCGGGGCGGGCCTAATGGGCGATGAGGGGGCGCAGCGGGTGGTGGAGGTGACCCCGGCGGAGATAAACCGCATCGAGCAGCAGTGGGGCGCGCAGATGGGCCGTCCGCCCACGGGGGCGGAGCTCAACGGCCTGATCGAGCAGTTCGTGCAGGAGGAAATCTACTACCGGGAGGCGCAGCGCCTGTCGCTGGACCAGGGCGACACCATCGTGCGCCGCCGGCTGGTGCAGAAACTGCGCTTTCTGACCGAGGACCTAGCCACCGGCCAACCCCCAAGCGACGCGGAACTGCTGGCCTTCTACAAGGACAATGCAGCCCTCTACCGCCTGCCGGAGCGCTACAGCTTCCACCATCGATACTTCTCCACAGACCGTCGGGAAAACGCCGAAGCGGATGCCGCCGCCGCGTTGGCGGATGCAGCCATAAGGGGCGACCCGTTCATGCTGCAGCGCACCTATGCGGAGCGCTCGGCACGGGAAATTGGCGATCTGTTCGGGCGCTCCTTCGCCACCGCCCTGCAGGCTTTGCGTCCGGTGCCCCATTGGCAAGGACCCATCCGCTCGGCCTATGGCTGGCACTTGGTGCGGCTGGAGCAAAAGCTGCCCGAAAGCCAGCGCCTCTTCCAAGACGTGGCGGCCCGCGTGGCCGCCGATTTGAACGCCGAACGGCGGCAAGCCGCCAACGCCGCCTACTATGAGGAGCTGCGCAGCCGCTACGAAGTGCGGCGCGGCGCAGAGCAGCCACCTTGACCGCTTCGGGATCGCCCGTGTCCCGCCCGATGTTCATGCCCGCAAGCCAATGGTCCTTATCCGCCCGGCGCCCACGCCTTCCAACAGGGCGCAGCAACGCCTTGTCTCCCGTGTGCAGACAAGACGACAAAAATGCCCAGTTCGACAACTTGGATGCCGGGGGAAAATTCAGTTCGCCTCCGCCCCAGCCCCTGTGGGGTTCCAAACCGCGATGATGGTTCGTCGCCTGCAAGCAGCACCGACAACAGCCACACAACGCCATGCTCGGGGGGACCAAACCACAACAATGGTTTGCCACTTGCAAGAAGTGTCGGCACCGCCCATCCACTTGGTTTCGCGGGGGGGCCAAACCGCAACAACGGTTTGCCCCTTGCAAGAACTTGATCCGCCGAAAGCTCACGGCCGGAGAGGACGGGGCCAAGCCGCAATAACGGTTTGCCGCTTGCAAGGGCATCGCCAGGGGGCGCAACTAGGCAGCGCGAAGATCAGGCGGGCCGGCCGATCAGGCTTTCTGCTGCTTGCCGGCGTGCTGGCGACCCTGTTGGCGACGCTGGCCGCCGCCCATGAGGTGCGGCCAGCCTATCTGCAGATTGTGGAAACCGAACCGGAGCGCTTCCAAGTGCTGTGGAAGCAGCCCATTGTGCAGGACAGGCGGCTGCCCATAGAACCCATCCTGCCCCAGGACTGCCCGCCCCTGGCCGAACCTAGGCCCCAGATCGCCGGCGGCGCGCTGCTCACCCAATGGCAGGTCGCCTGCCCCTTGGACGCGGGCCTCATCCACATCCGCGGCCTCGCTCGCACCCTTACCGACGTGATGGTGGAGCTGCGCCGCCTGGACACGGCGCCCGTGAACGTGCTGCTGCGTCCAAGCGCGCCATCCTTCGACCTCAGCGACCCAACCCCCAGGGTGGCGGCCTACCTACGCCTAGGCATTGAGCACTTGCTGTTCGGCATAGACCATGTGCTGTTCGTAATCGGTTTGGTGTACTGCATCCCCAACCGCTGGGCGCTGCTGAAGACCATCACCAGCTTCACCTTGGCCCACAGCATCACCTTGGCCCTGTCCGTGCTGGAGCTGGTGCGGTTGCCGCAGGGGCCGGTGGAGGCAGTCATTGCCCTGTCCATTCTGTTCCTGGCCCGGGAGCTGATGTTGCCGCCGGAACGCCGTTCCGCGCTCACCCGCGGCCATCCCTGGATCATGGCCTTCACCTTCGGCCTGCTGCACGGCTTCGGCTTCGCTGGCGCGCTGGCGGAAATCGGCCTGCCCCGGGAGCAGCTGGCCCTGGCCCTGTTGCTGTTCAATGTCGGCATCGAGGCGGGGCAGGTGCTGATCATCGTCGCCATGCTCGCCCTGCTATGGGCCATGCGCCGCCTGTCCGCCACCTTGGGCCCCTTCCCCTTGCGCCTGCGATGGGCCTTGCCCCAAGGGATCGCAACCGCAGCGGAAGGGGCCGAGCCCACTGTGCTGGATGCGGCGCTGATCCACGCCATGGGCGCCTTGGCGGCCTACTGGACCATAGACCGCGTTCTAGGCATGTTATAGCCCCAGCCGACCGGCGGCTAGGGACTTGCGCACTAGAGTGAACCGAAGGCTTGTCCCCTTGCGCCCGCAGCGTCAAGTCGGGACCGCCTCCACCACCACCGCTTCACCCACCGCACGGGCAAGATCTTCGGCATTGGCGGTTCGGTCGCTATTCAGCCTAACCCCGTGGTAGGCGGCATCCTGGGGGTATAGGGCGAAGTAGGCGCTCAACTCCTTCTCGATGCGCTGCGGATCAGCGACGATGACGTTGCTGCTGTACCTTCGTTCACTGCCTTGTATGGTCAGGGTCACTTCGGCGCCGCCCACAAGATTAGGCCACCAGCGGGTGGTGCGTGAAGTAAAGCAGCGCACGGTTTCGCCATCCCGGACATAGCGCACCGGCGTGGTGTAGGACCGGCCCGTGCGCTTGCCCGTGAACCTGATGAGCATCAGGCTGCCGCTCATCAGGAAGTGCAGGGGCGAGCGCAGCAGCAGGGCCATGAACGGGTTGATGATCTTGAACAAAGGCTCGGGAATTTTCATGGCGCATGTCGACCTTGCCGGCTCAGGCCATCCTACAGGCCCAGCCCAACTGAGTCCACCGCCCAAACTGGCTCAGTCAGGACCACCCCAAAGCGCTCGCTCTTGAAAGAAAATTTCTGAAAAGTCCTTAGATGCCGCAGAATATTGCGTAACCTCCCGAAAAATATTCATGAACCATCTATATAAGGCTCTGCCAAAGGCTAGTGGACGACTTTGGGATGGTCCCGGCGCTGGGCTCAGCCTAACTTTGAGCCACAGCTTCCCTTGGTGGAAGATTGCAAATTGAGGCGCAGGGTGCGGCGGTGCCGGAAATTCAACTCTCAGGCCGGGTCAAGGGCGACCGTAGCCCTGCCCAACAAAGGCGGTTCCGTGCCCTCCCGATCCAGCCAGATGTCGCAATCCGCGAGCTGCTTGCCGTCGGCCTCGCGGCGGTTGGTGACCCGCCCCCGCGCTGTGATGTGGTCGCCATCCAAAATGACTAGGGGGAAGCGCATGTACAGGCGGCGCAGGGACGCAGGCCCGGCCCAATCATGCAGCATGTTGACCATGTAGCTTAGGCCCAAGGGCCCTTGGTTGATGGTGTGATGGCCGAAGCCGAGCTTCTCAACCACCGAAGGGTCCCAATGCACCGGGTTCGGATCGCGCAGGATGGCCGCCATGGTGCGCATCCGCTCCGGCAGCACCCGCGGCATCACCCAAGGTGGGATGTCGTTGCCGCCAGCGTCCGCGGCGCCGCCCGCCAGCCCTTCAGCGGCCGGCAGGGGCCTTGCGGCGCCGTCCGGCTGCAACTGCCGGTTGTAGTGCCAAGTGATGGTGGAGCGGGCGGCCAGCGCCTGGTCCGGGGCGAACAGCTCAAAACGGAACTGAATGCGGTCGACGATGCGGCCATTGGCGGCGAACCGGTCCGCCTCGCTGACCGTGCCGGTCACGCGGTAAGGAAGCTCTTCCCGCAGCGGATGGAAGATCTCCCAGTCATAGCTTTCGATGCCTATGGAGAAATCGGACTCCGCCTTTCCCAAGGTGAACATTTCCTTGATGCTGGTTCCGGCGCCCAAAATCGGCATATGGAACAGCGCCACCGGATGCGCCAAGTCATCCGGCAGCGGCGCCGCCCCGGTGCATTCGGTCAGCAGAAAATTCTCCCAGTGCGCGATCTTGTAGATTCCGCCCGGGAAGCGGTGGCCCACCAGGGCGCGGATTTCCTCTGTGCTTGGTGCGTTCGCCATAAGTCCTCAATTGTCGCCAGGAACCTTCATTGTCACTATAGCAGGCGCAACGTCCATGCGGCGCCTGCTAGTGTGCTGTCTTACTTGCGGGACAGCACACTAATACCCCTGCAGCTCCCCGTAGCGGTTGCGGTGAAAGCTCAGATCGCCAAGAGTCTGCTCGGAGATGGCGGCGCGCTTTATGAAAAAGCCGATATCGAATTCATCCGTCATGCCGATGCCGCCATGCATTTGAATGCCCTCCCGGGAGACTAGGTGGTAAGTCTCCCCCACCTTGGCCTTGGCTAAGCTGGCCAGCTTGGCCACTTCCGCCTGCGGACGGCCTTCATCCAAGGCGGTGAGAGCCTCCAGCACACAGGACTTGGACAGTTCCACTTCACAGAACATGTTGGCGGCGCGGTGCTTCAAGGCCTGAAAGGAGCCAATGGGCACGCCAAACTGCTGCCGCTCCTTCAGGTAGGCGATGGTGCGTTCAAAGCATTCCTGCAAACCGCCGAGCATTTCCGCGGCCATGCCGATGCGGCCGATGTCCAAGGTTGCATCGAGCAGGTCCGCGCCCCTGTCCAACTGGCCGAGCAGCGCATCGGCCGGGACACTGACGTTGCCCAATTCCACGTTGGCGGCGTTGCGGGAGTCCACCATATGGGTGCGTGTTACCGCCACCCCAGGCGCTTCCCGATCCACCAAGAACAGGCTTAGGCCGCTACGCTCCCCCCCACGGCCTGCGGTGCGCGCCACCAGGATGAGCTTGTTCGCCACATGGCCGTCCAGCACAAACGTCTTACGGCCGTTCAGCAGAAAGCCACCCTCACTAGGGGCAGCAGTGGTGGAGACCCCGTAAGGAGAATGCCGGTGGGATTCCTCCAGGGCCAAAGCCAGCAGCAGTTCGCCGGACGCGATGGCCAGCAGCAGTTCCGCCTTCTGCGCCTCGCTGCCGCCTAGGTTAACCGCCGTGCCCCCCAGCCATACAGTGGCGAACAGTGGACTTGCAGCCAAAGTGCGCCCGGTCTCCTCGGTGACCACGCCAAGGCCCTTGTAGCCGAAATCCAGCCCGCCGTAAGGCTCCGGAAAAGGAATGGCCGCCCAGCCCAGAGACGCCATGGCCCGCCAAGTATCCTGATCGAACCCCAATGCGGAGCGCCCGTCCCGCAGCTTGCGCAACTGCCCAATAGGCGCGTTGTTGGCGCAGAAATCCTTGGCGCTGTCCTTAAGCATGGTCTGCTCTTCATTGAGAATCATGGACATAGCGGTGCGAACCCCTCCGAATTGACGTAGTGCCCCTAGGCGCAACCAAATCGGCGATTGAAGCAGATCGGCGGGCGCCTGTCCAGACGCGCCGGCTTATCCAGGAACGCCTAGGGAACCTCTGAACAAGTCCCGGAAGCCCAGAGGAGCCTAAAGGGCGTGATGGCAAGGCGCGGCGAAGCCGTGTGGCAGGCGCCACACAATGAGCCGCAACACAGCCAGCGCGCCCTTTAGGCCCTCCCGAAGGGCGCCCCGCGACGGGCGGACTGTGGAATCCCCGCCGCGCTGCGGGTTGCTCTTCCATGGCCGCAACGCCGTCTGCGGCGGCAAATAGCGGGGCGCTGGGCGAACGCGACTTGTTCAGAGGTTTCCCAAAGCGCCGCAGGCGGGCAAAGACTATCCGGTTATGCATTTGATTATTATTTCCATTATTGTTTGCGGATTAGTATTATTCGCGTTTTCGTGAACATTCATCAGAGGGCAGAAAAAATGAGAGGGCGGGCAAAGAGTTCAGAATGCGCCACGGGATGGCCCATGTGGGCCGCGGCGATACCCATGGCGATGGCCATCTTCAGCGCACCCACAGCGGCGCAGGATGATGCAAGGCGGGCGATTGAGGAAATCATCGTTTATGGCGAGAACCTCGAACGGCGTCTGCTCGACAGCAGCACCTCCGTCAACGTGCAGACCGCAGAGATGCTGGAGCGCAGCAGCGATGCCGATATACAGGACATCTTCCGACGCACCGCAAGCGTGGCCGCGACCGGGGCCGGCGTACAGACCTTCGACTTTTCCATCCGCGGCATCAGCACGAACGGCGTGGGCGGGGCGGGTCAAGAAGGCTTGGCGTCAATCGTCATCGACGGGGCAAACACGACGCGCGTGCAGAGTGCCCGGGGCATCACCAGCCTCTTTGACGTGGAGCAGGTCGAGATTCTGCGCGGCCCCCAGAGCACCAACCAAGGCAAGAACTCACTTGCCGGCGCTGTGATCGTTCACACTAAGGACCCTGAATTCCAACAGAGAACCCATCTGCGGGCGGAGTACGGCGAATTCAACTCCTATCAAGCCGCCCTGGCGAACACGGGCGGGTTGAGCGACGTTCTGGCCTATCGGGCTACGGTCGATTACCGCCATTCGGATGGATTCATCGACAACAAGGCCCGAAACGAGGACGACTACACCGAAGACGACACCTTGACGGCGCGGCTGAAGTTGTTGTATGAATCAGACAGCCCCCTTCGCGTCCTGCTTAGCCACACCCTCATGCGCGCGGAGAACAACAACGACATTGAAAGCTACGACCCTTCCAGCGAGCGGTTTGTTTCCTTCAATCCCTATCCGTCGCGGATGAAGACGGACCAGGACCTGACCGCGCTGGAGGTGAGCTACGGCCTGTCGGAGCAATGGTCCATCAACTCGGTGACGACCTTCAACACATTCGAATCCAACGATCGCAACAACGCCTACGCGGTGACACTGCCAACGCCGGATCAGGTTTGGCGCGCCACGATCGATCAGGAGGAACTCTCAGAAGAGCTGCGCTTCAACTATGCAGGCAAGCGGCTTCAGGGCGTCATCGGGCTGTGGTATTCAGACTACGAGGAACTGAACACTCGCGACGGTGTGGGTCTTGTGGGGTTTCCAACACCGTTTGGGCCAGCGGATGTGGACATTGTCTTCTTTAGCCCAACCGAGATCGAAACCCGTGCGCTGTTTACGGAGTTTGACTACGATTTGAGGGACCGCCTCACTTTGACTGCAGGGTTCAGGTACGAGCAGCTGGACTTCGACCTGCTCACCGACGGTTTGATCGTGCTCCAGCCGTTCGGCGTGCCGTTCAGGGATCTAACGCTTGAGGGTGACAAAGACGAGGACGTGCTGTTGCCCAAACTAGGCGTCAACTTCGCTTTGTCGGACACTCAAAGACTAGGGCTCACCTATACTGAGGCCTACCGTCCCGGCGGTGTGGACTTGGACATTTTCGGGGGTACAGGGGTTACGGATTATGACTCCGAGCACACGCGCAACTACGAAGTCAGCTACAAGGGCGTTTTCGCCGATGGCCAGTTGGCACTGAACGCCAACCTCTTCTATATTGATTGGACCGACATGCAGACGGCGGGCTCCCCGCAAATCAGAAGCGGGACCTATAACGCCGGCGAGGCTACAGTGTATGGCGGCGAGTTGGAGATGAGCCTGCATGGAGAAGGGGCCAGCGAAGTGTTTGTCGCCTTGGGCTACGCACACACGAACTTCGACAGCTTTGTCATATCGGGCGGCGCCAATGACTTTTCCGGCAACGAGTTCGCCAGCGCCCCTGGGTTGACGGCTTCGGTTGGGGGCTATCTGGAGTTGGGCGACTGGCTGCTGGGCATGGAGGCCAGCTACCGTGACGGCTATTATGACTCGATCACCAACCTGTACGAAGTGGATTCCCTGACCGTCGTCAATGCCTCAGCAACATACAGGCGGGGAAAGATCGGAGTAAAACTCTATGCGAACAACCTGTTCAACCAAGTGGTTCAGACCTATGAGTCGTTTTTTGTCGAGGGCGAGGAGCTGGCGCTGTTGACAAATCCTCGGGTGGCGGGCGTTCGGGTTTCCTATTCCCTATGAGTCCCCTGCGATCAGCACGATTCTGGCTAGCCGGCCCAGCGGCGTTGGTTCTAGCCGTCGTTCTGATGTTGGGCATGGTGGTCTGGTTGCCAGCTGGCCGTGCGCAGATAGACAACATCGTGATACCTATGATCGTCTTCCCACTAATCTGGGCAGTGCTGTTTTTCTACGCGTACCTAGCGCTGCGCATCGCCAGGGTCGCCGTCGTGTTTGCTGCGCTCCTGGTCGCGCACATCGGCATTCTGGCAGTTCATCTTCTGGGGTAACTTAATGATAAAGCTAGCAAAAAGAACGACACAGACTCTGATCGCGCTGCATGGCTGGGGCGCCATCCTGCTGGGTTTTCTGTTGTTCGCGGTGGTGGCGACGGGCACTGTGGCCGTGCTCGCCGACGAGATCATGCACTGGTCGATCGGCGACGTGCAAACGGACAATGTCTTCCGTGATGATACGCACGCGATCGTTGCCGAGCTAGCCAAGCGGGTCGATGAGAGGTTTCTGGAGGAAGTCGGTCTGGGAACCTCGCCGGCTGGCCAGCTGCTGGCGTTTTTCCACACCCATCGAACGAATGCCGCCGGAGCCATCGAAGACTATGGCGTGCAGTTCGAGGTGAATCCGGTGTCAAGGGCCGTCTTGTCGGAGCAGCACGGAACCGGTGCGGAGTTATTTCGGAATGGCGAAGCAGGTGCGCTCAGCCGGTTTCTGGTCGACGTTCATACTGAATTGCACCTGCCTCGCCCTTGGGGGCTGTTGCTCACCGGCATCCTGGGCCTGATGATGATGAGCGCTGCGGTGTCCGGTTTCCTCATGCACCGGCATCTGCTTGCCGACATGTTCCTTAACCGTCCCCGGCGCAGCGAGCTGACAGTGCGCAAAGACGCGCACGCCGTGGCCGGCACTTGGGGCCTGCCCTTTGCGTTTCTGCTGGCATTCACCGGTTGTTTTTTCAGTTTTGCCGGTTCCTTCGGCTTGCCTGCGATGGCCATGGTCGCCTTCGGCGGGGACCAGGAAGCCATGATGCGAACGCTGTTGGGGGCGCCGGCGGCGACCACTGACGAGTCCCGCACCGGCGCCAACCTAAACCTGATCGTCGAAGACGTGCGCCAGCGCTCAGGAGAATTGCCGCGCAACCTGTTGATCTCCCACTACGGCAAGGCCGACGCCTCCGTCCTGGTGACCGCTGAGCCACGGAAGACGCAAGTGCAGGCCCTGCAATTTGAGTATGACGGCGTCACCGGCGAATTTCGCCGGGAACGCCCTGTGGTAGGTCAGCATCCTTCCTTGGGCGCGAGCCTGTTCTCACTGATCCAGCCGCTGCACTTCGGTCATTTCGCAGGCCTGTTCTCGAAGTTCATATGGGTCGCGCTGGGGTTCGCCACTTGCTACCTCATAACCAGCGGATTCTCGTTGTGGCTGGCGCGTCGTCGCGAAGAACCGAAATGGCGGCTTTTTGCGCGATGCACCTATGTATTCAGCAGCGGTCTGCCAATAGCCATGCTCGCCGCCGCAGCCGCTTACTTCGTCTCGGGCGTCATTGGACTGAACCCGGTGGAAGTGCTGCCCCCGGTGTTCATAGGGGTTGCGACGCTGATCATTGCGCTTGGCGTCCTAATGAAAGATGCGCGACAGCTCAAAGGGCTGCTGGTTACCGCCGCCGCCTTGCTCTGTCTGGCGTTGCCGCCCGTGCGCCTGTTGACGGGCGGCCCGTCCTGGTCCATGGCGCTATCGGGGCACAACATCGCCGTCCCGATGATCGACCTGCTGCTGGTCCTTGCCGGCACGTTCTGCATCGTCTCGCTCTTGCGTGACGCCAGAGTGCGCAACAAAACAATTCGCCTGCGTGGCGAGCTGAACGCAGCCGGGTGATGCCGGCCACCCTGGCTGCAGGCCTTGCGCTCGGCGTTACCTGTCTGTGCCTGACGGCGCTCTTGCTCAGCGACGAGAAGCGGCATCGCGATGAAGGAAATGCGATGTTGCCGCTGCAAGGTCCGCTAAGAGGTTGGGTGGCCGTTGCCAGCCTATTGCCCGGGGTGTGCCTGATGCTAGCCGCGTACGTCGCGCCATTCCTCATTTGGCTGGGCGGCGGCCTGATGTTCGGTTGGTTCCTCTCCAGATTGCCCGCCCGGTACTGAGCCAGTTCAGGTTCAGTTCAATCCAACACCCAATTGAGCCTGAAGCCGTACACACCATTGACATCAATCCATTGATGCTTATGATGAACACCATGCGCACAACCGTAACCATCGACGACGACTTGGCGGCGCAGGTCGAAGCGCTGCGCAGGCGCGAGGGCCTGAGCTTCAAGGCCGCGCTTAACCAACTGCTTAGGCTCGGTGCGCAGGCAAAGTCGACTCCCCCGAAGCCGAAGAGATTCC
>CAYGBY010000075.1:0-15213 GCA_964348115.1 uncultured Pseudomonadales bacterium | reverse complement strand
ACGCCCTTTAGGCTCCTCTGGGCTTCCGGGACTTGTTCAGAGGTTCCCTAGGGAATCCATAGTGCCGCGGGTTATCGAAGCGCAGCCGCCCGCGAGCAAAAGGCTCGTTAACGCAAAGAACATCCCTCTTATGAACATCGCACCTCCCATAGATGCACCGAAACGAAGGATATTGTAGTTCTTGCCGCTTCCGTTGGTAAGTCTTTCAGCGCGACAGCAGCCTCGGCTTCAAATGCCGAACGGAAAGCGAGTCAGTAAGTTGGCTGCTTCTCCGGCGCCTGCGGAGACAAACCGAGCGCACGGCGACGTTGAACGGCATGCTGGAATTTGCCTGGGGGCTGCAGGCGTCGCCGTCCGCCTACCGGGCCACCTTCGACCTTGCGCTTGGGTACGAGCGGATGCGCAGGCTGGCGCTTGGCTATTGGCAAGCCAGCAACTCCCGCTTAGCTCGATGTGCCCATGAAATCGCTATAATTGGGTGCCCAAATCGACTGAACCCCGTGCAATCGAGCTGCGGAATTGGGCATCGGGGCGTTAGCGGGAGTTGCTGTTGGCGCACCGCGAACCTTGAGGCCATGGGTCAGTCGAGTTCCTTGGCTACGCCGAATACTTCGCGCATCTTGGCCAGATGCTGGTCGGCCGCTAGGCCGCCGCCGAGCGTCCGCAGGCACAGATGTGTGAGCCCCGCTTCACGCCAGCCCTTGACCCGCTCGCGCCACTCTGCTTCGCGCGGCCCCACCACCGCCACACCTGCTTCCGTGCCGATGCTTGCCGGGTCGCGGCCAGCCGAGCTTGCCGCCGCATCGATGTCGGCGCTGATCGCCGGGAATTGTTGTGGCGAACAGAGCACAAACCAGCCGTCCGCAAGGCGGCCGATGCGGCTGCGAATACGTTGCGCCGGCACACTGCTGGCGCCGATCCACAGCGGGATGGGGCGCTGTACGGGCGGCGGGGCCAAACCTGCCTCATGCACACTGTCCCAGCGCCCCGAAAAATCGACCGCATCCTTGGTCCACAAGGCTCGCATCAGTTCGATCTGCTCCTCGATGCGGGCGCCGCGAAGATGGAAGTCTTCGTTCATCGCCGCGTATTCCGCCGCATTGCCGCCGACGCCGATGCCGAGCCGCAGGCGCCCGCCGGACAGCAGGTCGAGGGCCGCCGCCTGCTTGGCGAGCAGCGCCGTCTGCCGCGAGGGCGCGACTATCACCGAGGGCACGAGTTCGATGTTCTCCGTGATGGCCGCCACGTGGGCGAGCAGCATCAAGGGCTCGTGCAGGGCGCCGCTGCCGGGACGCAGCACCAGATCGGGCACGCGCAGGTGGGTGTAGCCAAGTTGGTCCGCAGCCTCGGCGAACGCCCTGATTGCGCCCAAGTCGTTGCCCAACTCCCGGACCGGAAGGGAAATGCCAATTCTCATATGTGATCTCCTGTGAATGCTCGCCGCATGCCGCCTGCGTGTGATTCCCCCGTGCGCTCCAGACATTGGGGTTATCGGGCTTCGCTGGTGTGCGTTGGATATTTTAGCACCACTATAGGATAACGATGGTTAGCGAAGCGAACCGGCGCTAAACTAGAGCCTCATCACGGCCGAAAGTGTTGTCAATGGAGGAGGTGCACGGCCATCACTATGGGGGAATTCGTCTGTGCGATGCAGGACCCTGCGCAAGCCCGCATTCCATGGCGGAACGAAAGTGGCGCCGGCAAGCGCCCGCATGGTTTAGCTTCGGTTCAGGATGCACTGGCTACCTTGGCTATCTTCCAAATCTGCGGGGCGTAGGACGATGAAGCGAATGCAACTCTACGAACCCTGTCTCGCGCTGCTGGCCGGGCTCGGGTTGGCGTTTGCCGCCCCTCCAGCCTGTGGGGCGCTGGAACCGGCCCAGAGCGCCGGACAACAGGCAAAGGCACCGGAAGTGTCCGAGAACGCCGGGCCGCAACCCCCGGAATTGGGCGAGATCGCTGAACGAAAGGCCGACGAAGTCCAGGTTGAGGAAGTCCAGGCCGAGGAAGTCCAGATTGATGCGGCCGAACTGCTGGATGCCGCCACGCTTGAGGCGCTAGTCGCCCCGGTGGCCCTGTACCCGGACGACTTGCTCGCCATCGTGCTGCCGGCGTCCACCTATCCCCTGCAGGTGGTGCAGGCTGCGCGCTTCCTCGAGGCCCGGAACCAAGGCGTGGAAGGCGAGCCCGATGAGGGCTGGAATGAGGCCATCGTGGCGCTGCTGAACTACCCGGAGGCGCTGCAGTTGCTCAATGAGGACCTAGACTGGACATGGCGGCTCGGCGAGGCTGTGCAGACCCAGGAACAGGATGTCATCAAGGCGGTCATGACGTTCCGGGAACAGGCGCATTTGGCCGGCAACCTGGAAAGCGACAGCAAGCAGAAAGTTGCCTTGGGAGAGGAGGGCGCCATCGAGATCAAGCCGGCGGTGCCGGACGAGATCTACGTGCCCTACTATGAACCAGCGGAAGTGGTGGTGCGGCAAACTGCGCCGGTGTACCGCTACTATCCGCTGCCCTACCCCGTCTACTACTATCCCTATCACTCCAGCCATCGGTTCCCCCATGGGCGCTTCTGGGGGGTTACCTCCGCCTTCAGCCTGAGCTGGGGCACCGGGCGGCTGCACCGGCACCGCTACGGCTTCCATGACCACCCGTACTTCGGCTACAGCTACTACGACCCCTTCTATTATCGCCGGCCCAGCGTGTTCATCATCCGTGACCGCGATCGCGATCGCCGGCGACGCCACGAACGCCACCATGAAGGCAATAGATGGCAGCCGGACAACCGCCGGCAAGGGGCGCGGCCCAACGCAAATCCACGCCGCCCCGGGCGCCCTAGGACCGCAAGCCAGCCGGTGGTGGCCGATAGTCTGTTGCCGCCGCTGGGGACGCCGGCGCTGAACAGACCCAGCATCCGCACCGGCAGCGGCCCAAACGCGCCACAGCCGTCTGCACAAACCAGCAACCCGGCCAGAATTGGCGTGCGCGGGCATGAGCCCAAGACACCCAAGCCGGGCGCCATCAGCTACCGACCTGCGGGCGTTTCACCCTTGCACCAGGATGCCGTCCGGCGCCCATTCCCCACAGGCGGAGGCAGCGCCAGCGGAACCAATAACGGCGCCGCTGCGGCGCGGGGCAAGAAACCCGCCGCGAACGCCCTGAGGCCCGCACGGCCAGCGCCCCCACCAACCGGCGCCCTAAGCGCCCGCCGAACCGGCCGTGCGGCTGTCCGCAAGGCGCCCGCCCAAATCGCGCCGTTGGGCGGCTTGAACACCCGTCCAGCAACAGGACCCAAGCCGCCGGGGGCAAGGGCGCCCAAAGCCCCTGTGCGCACCGCCGTCATCCAACCACCGCCGACCGCCCCGCCAGGCGCCGTCAACAGAGCTGCGCTCATCACCGGAAAGGCGCCGCCCGCAGGCAGCCTGTCGAAACCGTCCGCAAGCATGAGACAAGCCGTGCGGGCGCAGCGCGCTGCGCGGCAGCCTGCACCAGCCCAGCCGCGACAAACGCGGGCGCCCAGAGCAGCGGAAAGGCCGTCAATGCCCAGCCGTGTTTGGTCCCCGCCCGCCCAAGACGCCGCCCAGGTCAAGCGGCGCACGCGCCCGATTGAGCAGCCCGCCCGCGCAACAGCGCAGCAGCCGCCACCCAGGGCAAGCTCCGTTGGGAGTGGGGAGCGACGCGCCCACAGGGATCGCGCAACGGCGCAGCCGCCGCCTAGAGTAAGCCCCCGGGTGCAGGCGACTCGTCAAGCGGCAAGGGCGCGGCCAAATATGGACAGGCCACCCTCCAGGCGCACGAAACCCACACCACCCCGGGCGCCGCGCACCAAACCCAGATGATAGGTGCGTCAGCGGGCTAGCAGCCTGTCGGGCTTAGATACTTTGAATATCGCGGATTTGATGGCTGGCAAGGATGATCACTGGTTATGGCCGCATTTCCCAACTCCCCTGACGCACTGAGCAAGGCGTGGCTGTCGCAGGCGCTCGGCTATCCGGTGCGCGGTTTTCGAGTCAGCTATCTTGGCGAAGGGGCTGGCATCATGGCGTTGGTTACCCGTGTTCACTTGGAAGCGGACCAAGGACCGCAGACCATCATCGCCAAGTTTCCCTCCCCGGCGGCGGAGAACCGCGCCGTAGCCCAGACCTATGACATGTACGGGCGCGAAGTTCGGTTCTATCGAGACATCGCGGACGGCATTCGCCTGCGCACCCCGGCCTGCCATCGTGCGGAGTTTGACGATGCCTCCCAGGATTTCGTGCTGCTCATTGAAGACCTGAAGGACTACCGCATCGGCGACCAAGTGGCCGGCTGCAGCCGGGACGAAGCCTACGCCGTGGTGGAGGCCATCGCGCAACTGCACAGCAGCTTCTGGAACGAAACGCCGTCTGGGGTCATTTCCCACAACAACCCCAGGCAGCGGGATGGCATGATGGCCGGGTTTCGCGCCGGCTGGCCGGTGGTTGCGGAGCACTTCGCCGACCTGATTCCACATGGAGCCCTAGCGGCGGGCGGGAAGATGCCCAACCGTTTGGCGGATCTGCTGGAGACCCTGTGCGCACCGCCCATTTGCCTGTCCCACGCCGATGTGCGCCTGGACAACATCTTCTTTCCTCGGGCCGCTGACGGCGTGCGCCAGTCAACGGATGGCGGTGTGGTTCTGGTGGACTGGCAGTCACTTTGCACTTCGGCGCCGGAGCAGGATTTGGCCTATTTCGTGACGCAGAGCATTCCGCCCAACATTCGCGCCAAGGAGGATTGGGTGGCCTGCTACCATGAGGCATTGGCCCGGCGGGGCGTGGATTATGACTTGAACCGCAGCCGTCAGCGGTTTCGCGTGGCCGCGCTCTACCTGCTTTGCTACGCGGTGGTCATCGCCGGCACCTTGGACATGGGCAACGAACGCGGCCAAGCCCTGGCGCGCACCCTGTTGGGCAACAGCCTAAGCGCCCTCGATGAGATGGACGCATTCGCCCTGCTCGGTTAGTGCGCTGTCCCGCAAGTAAGTGTGATTATTCGTGGCCCTTTGGGCCCCCGGCCGCGTTGCTCCTACTTGTGTGGGGCCCGCCACACGGCGTCGTCGCGCCTTGCCGGGAGCCAAAACGGCCTGGCGACTAAAACCCACTTACTTGCGGGACAGCACACTAGCGCTCCGTGGCGAAAGTCCGCCTGCATTGGAACGCCGAGGCGTACGCCAGCGGCAGCGCATTAATGGCCCATGCCCGGTTGCGGATTTTGCGCCCTGCCAAGCAGGGCGCGTCGTCGGCAGGCATCCAAGTCTTCCTTGAGCCTTAACGCCGCCTGACGCACGGCCTGCGCAAAGCTCTGCATCCGCCCGTCTTGGAAGGACTCCGGATAGAGCACGGAGCGCGAGGCGTTGATTAGAACGCCCTGCCCTTCCTCGTCCAGACCAGCTTGCAGGGCGCGCCCTAGGTCTCCCCCCTGCGCGCCAATGCCCGGAACGAGCAGGGGCATATCCCCCACGGTCTTGCGAATGTGGGCCAACTCCTCGGGATAAGTGGCGCCGGCCACCAACATCAGGTTCTGGTTGCGGTTCCAGCGGCGGGCGGCCTGGGCGACGCGCAGGTACAGGGGCTCCTCCACCGGGTGACCCTGCAGCCAGGCGCTGTCGGCGTTGCTGGTGCGGCATAGCAGCGCAACGCCACGCTGCGGATCCTGAAGGAAGGGCAGCACGCCCTCCTCGCCCAAGTAGGGGTGCACGGTCACCGCATCGGCGTTGTAGCGCACGAAGGCTTCCTTGGCGTACAGGGCGGCGGTGCTGCCAACATCCCCCCGTTTGGCGTCCAGAATCACCACAATGTGCGGCCACCCCTGATGAATGTAGGCGATGACTTCGGCCAACTGGTCCTCCGCCCCTTCGGCGGCGAAATGCGCCGCCTGCGGTTTGAAGGCGCACACCAAGTCTGCGGTGGCCTGCACCACTTCACAACAGAAGTCCCGCAGGCCCGTCGCGGAGTGCGCAAAGGGCTGCGGCAAACGGGCCGGCAAGGGGTCCAAGCCAACGCAAAGCAATGAACCGCTGTACGCCCAAGCCTGCTGCAGCCGATCATGGAAACTGGGAGAAGACGCCACGACCCTGCATTATAGGGCATCGACCCAGCAGCCTGCGGCCTGCCTCAGTCAGCCCCGCGCCTTCAGTATCCGCTCCACCGTCTCGACAACCGCACGGGTTTGCGGATCCACCTCCAGGTTGATGGCCGCGCCCACTTCGGCCCGGCCCAAGGTCGTGCGGGCGATGGTCTCCGGAATCAGGCACACCTTGATGCGTCGCCGCTGCGCGTCCACGGCGGCAATGGTCAGGCTGGCGCCGTCCAGGGCGGTGAAGCCCTTGTGGTGCAGGTAGGGCATCCATTCCGGGCGAACGCCAAGCCACAGGTTGCGTTCGCCCGCGCCAGTCTCCAGGGCCTCCACTTGCGCCGTTCCCAGGATGTGGCCGGAGAGCACATGGCCACCCACTTCATCGCCAAAGCGCAGGGAGCGCTCCACATTGACCCACTGTCCGGCAGCGAGTGCGCCGAGGTTGGTGCTGTTCAGCGTTTCCTGGATGACGTCAAAGGCGGCGTTGGCCTGATTCAACCCGCTGACGGTCAGGCACACGCCGTTGATGGCGACTGAGGCGCCGGGCGACAGCTCTTCAGACAAGTCGCCCAAGACCACTTCAAGGCGTCTTAGGCCGGCTTGCTCCTGCACCGAGGCGACCCGGCAAAGGCCTTGGATGATGCCGGTGAACATGGCCTTGTCCCGATCACCCGCTATGCGGAAAGGGGGCGGCAGGCTTGCATGGGAGCGCTCAGGTCCCTTGGCGTCAGCTTGGACAGCCTTTCGGACGCTGAGCCCAGACCGCCGGGGCAAATACTGTTAAAGCGCGGCTGCGAGCTCCTGGCGGCGGCGGGACTCCCGATCGATGTAGGTGATCCACTGCTGACAGATGCGTTGGTTGGAGTCATCCCGCACCCGACGTGACTCATTGCGGCAGGAAACAAAGGACGACCGGGCGGGGTTCAGCCTATCCCGGTTGTATTCACACATGCCACGCACCACATAGACGCTTTGCACCTTGCGCAGGCCGCCCTTCTCCAAGGCGTTGCTGGCGGCGGAAACGCAAGAGCCGAACTTGTCGTCCTCCAGGTACAACTGGGCTAGGCTTTCATAGATCCTGCCGTCGTCAGCCAGCTTGGCCGCCTCCTCAAACACCGGGATGGCCTTCGCCACTTCCTGGGAAAGCTGATACGCCTGTCCGAATGCGCGCAGATTCTTGTCGTTGCGGGCGACTATGTCGTCATCAAGCCCCTTCTTCAGTACGTTGGCGGCCCTAATGGGCACTTCCTCCTGCATCAGTAGGCCGGCCAAGGTGGTCAGATCGGATTCGCGGGTCAAATAGCCGGCTTCATAGGCGGCCATCATGGTATAGACCTGCTGCGCACCCATGCCTTCCTGGCCCTGCACACCGGCCAAGCGTATCCAGTAGTCCCGCTTGGGGAACTGGCGCACCAGAATCTCCAGGGTCTCCAGCACCTTGGGCCAGTTCTCCTGCTCATAGTACAGATAGTTCAGCAACGCCCACCAATTCTCCTTGACTGGGGTGCCGCGCCCTTGGGCGACCGCGATGCCGCGCTCGATCTGCTGCGTGGCGCTGGGGTAGTCCGCCATCTGGTAGTACACCTGCCCCATGAAGATATGTGGTTCCGGCCCGGGATTCTGCGCCTTGGAGATCCAGGTTTCCATATAGCGCAGGGCGTCCTGGTAACGCTCCGCCACAAAACTGAGCTGGGCCAGGGTGTACAGGGTGGTGGTCTCCAAGCCCTCCGGAATGTCATCTCCCTGCTCAATGACGATGCGGTAGTGGTTAATGGCCCGGTTGTAGTCCTCCTTGGAGAAGAACACAAAGCCCAACATGTTGTGTATCTGGCCGATTTCGTTGCCGTTGTAGCGGCGGCTGCGGTCCAACATGCCCTGCAGCACCCTTTCGGCGCCCGCCAAGTCCTTGGCGTCGATAAACTCCTGCGCCTCCGCCAGCTTCTTGAAAGTGGCTTCGCTCATGGACGGCACCCGGCGCGTCTTCTGCGGCGGCGGCTGTCCTTCCGACTCCGCACCCCAGGCCGCCATGCCGCTGCCGGGGGCCCACCCAAGGGCCAAGGCCACCAGCAAGGCCAGGGCGGCCCCATTCATCCAGAGGCGCGGCTGCGCCGGCAACAGGCTTGGCATGATGTGCTCCTAACCGTCCTGCAGCTCGAAAGTGATGCGGTTCTTCACGCCCGCCACATCGATGGGCTCCCCGTTCACCACCTTCGGCTTGTACTTAAACTTCAATGCCGCTGCGATGGCGGCGCGGTCGAAGATGCCCGGCGGCTTGGACTCGATCACCACCGGGTCGCGCACGGCGCCAGTGCGGGTGACCACGAACTCCAGCAGCACATAGCCCTCGATGCCCCGGGTTTGGGCACGACGGGGATAGATCGGCGCAACCTTGACGATGGGCAGGTACTCGCCATCCGAACTGAAGCCGCCACCGCCGTCCACGTTGACGTCCACCTGAATGTCCACCGCGCCGATGTCAACGCCTTGGGATACGTTGGTGGCGTCAAAGGTGGGCTGCGGCATCTGCGGCGGCGGCTCATCCGGCGGCGGCGGAGGCTTGGGCTTGCGCTGCTTGACCTCGATGGCCATGTCCTCCTCCACGCGGATAAAGTCCACGATCTTGCCGGAGACCCCCTCATCAAAAGGGCTCTTGTCGCTCTTGATCAGCGCCTGCATCAGCAGGAACAGCGCGAAGGTGGCGACCATACCTAACGCCAGCGCAAAACCATAACGCGTAACCATGACCATGTTATGCCTCCGTTGAGATGGCGACCTCGGTTAGTCCCGCAGCCCGGGCTGCGGACAAAACCGCCTTAAGCTGTTCGTACTTGGCCTCCTTGTCCGACTGGATGACCAAGCCTCCCTTGGGGTTCTCTGCGTGCAGCCGCTCGATATGGGCGCGCACGGCGGCGGAGTCCACTTTCTTCTTGTCTATCCAGATGTCGCCGTTGGCGCCGATGGCCACCAGCACGCTGACCGTGGGTTTCTGCTCTGCGGTCATCGCTTCCGGACGCAGCACATCGATGCCGGCCTGCTTGATGAAGGTGGCCGTTACGATGAAGAAGATCAGCATGATGAACACCACATCCAGCATGGGCGTGAGGTTGATGTCCGAGTCCTCATCGGTGCGGGAGGCGCGGCCTGCATGACGAGCCATAGCGGTGTTCTCCTTATCGATACCTGATCAGATGATCTTCAGTGGTCCATGGTCAGATGATCTTCAAAAAGCTCGGTCTCAGTGTCCACCTTGCGCTTGACGAAAGTGCTGCCCAAAAGACCGGACAGGGAGGCGATCATGCCCGACATGGTGGGTATGGTGGCCATGGAGACGCCAGCCGCCATGGAGCGCGCGTTGCCGCCTTGGGTGGCCATGGCATCGAACACGGAAATCATGCCGGTGACCGTGCCCAACAACCCCAATAGGGGGCATAGGGTCACGCAGGTCTGGATCAGCGGCAGGCTGCCGCTGATGCGGTCCGCCGCCTCGGAGATCATCCGGTCGCGCACTTGGTGGGCGCTCCAAGAGCGGCGCTCCGGCCGATCATCCCAAGCCCTGATGGCTTCGGCCACCACCTGCTTGTGCTGGGTGGCGAAGTACCACACCCGTTCAAATATCAGCGTCCACATCAGGAAGGTCAGGGTGGCAATGAGGTACAGCACATTGCCGCCCTGCTCCATGAACTGGACGATTGCGAGATAGGCGTCGCCTAGCATCGGGGCAGCCTACTCCAGCGCTTTGCCTGATTTTTCGGCGTGCTCGGCAATGAACCCTTGGGTCTGCTCCTCCAGCACATGGATGACCGAGCGGCTGCGCTGCGCCACAATGGCGTGCAGCAAGGTGGTGGGAATGGCCACGCACAAGCCCAGCACGGTGGTCATCAAGGCCGTGGAGATGCCGCCGGCCATGGTCTTCGGATCGCCGGTGCCGAACAGGGTGATTGCCTGGAAGGTCAGGATCATGCCGATGACCGTGCCGAGCAGGCCCAACAGCGGCGCCACCACTGATATCACTTGGATGAGCGTGATGTTCCTTGTTATCTTCGGCGTCTCCCCAAGTATCGACTCGCCTAACTTAAGTTCCAAAGTCTCCACGTCCACCTCCGTGTTTTGGTGGTAAACGTTCAGAACCCGGCCTAAGGGATTGTCATCGCTAGGTATGTCGGAGCGCCGCTGGGCGTTCACCTTGGCGCCGATGATGGACAGCGTCACCAGCCGTTCGATTGCCAGCAGCACGCCAATGATGCCGCCGAGAATGATCACGGCGCCCACATAGCCGCCTTGGCCGTCGCAGAACGGCAGGTAGCATTCACCGTTGGCGATGCCGCCGAATAGGGAGCCCACCCGCTCCCCGACAGTGGCGGCTTGGATGAGCAAGGAAAGCAGGGAGCCGCGCGTGGGATCGACGGCGAAGCCAACCACGGCATCCGCGGCGGCCGCCTCCAGTTCCTCCACCGTGTTGGTGTAGCGTGCGGCTGGCTGTCGGGCCAACTCCACCAAGGAGCCGTCATCCGCATCGTAATTGACGTACTCGCCGTCCGCCGCCAAGGCAAAGGCGCCAACGCGCACCACCTCGGTCTGTTTCTGCTCCCCGCTCAGCAAGGTGACGGTGGCGGGAAAGCGGCTGATGCGGCCGGATTCGGTCATTTCCCGCTGCAGCTCGAACCACAGCCTCTCCATCTCTTCGATGGTGGCCAGCTTGCTGGCGGTGCCCATCTTGGCGGCCAGTTCGCCCAGCCATTCGCCGCGGTTGGGGAACTCGGCGGAAATCAGGGAGCCCTCGAACAGTCCGCGGGTATCCCCGGCCACCTGCTGCAGAACGCCGAACAGCTCCCGCAAGGAGCCCAAACGGTCATCTAGCTGCTTCTGCAGCTCGCCCAGTGTGCGCTCGTTCTCCTCAAAAGTGGTCTCCAGCCGGTCCGAACGGCGCTCTTCCCGGGTGCGCTCCGCCTTGGCGTTGGCCAGCATCCGCGCCTGCTGCGCACGATCGTTCTGGAAACGCTGCTCCCGTTCGCGATGCTCGCTGGACTCCACCACCCGGCGCTGCTCCACGTTGCGCAGCAGCTCATCGAGGCTATTGGCCTGATTGACCTGCAGGGTGCTCTGCGCCGACGCCTCCTCCTGCGCCGTCAGGGCCGCCGGGGATGCCCAAAGGATGAACGCCGCCGCCAAGGTGGTGAAAGCGAAAATGCCTTGCTTGATAGGTTGCATCGATCAGGCCTCCGGTCCGGTGAGGGGAAGGGTCAGCATATCCACCGACAACTGTTTGCGCGCCATGCGAATGCCGTTGCGCACGGACGTGGTGTATTCGTCTCCCAGCACCTCCCATGCCTTGGTGTTCTTGTTCCACATGCCGGTTTCGGCGCCGTCCGGCGTCTGGAAGACCAGCGCAACCCGGCCCACTTTCAGAATGTCCGCCTTGCGCTCCACACCCTCTATGTTGATGGTGTCCGCGTAGGCTTCCATGGTGCGCCCGTATTCGTTCTCTATCTGGAATGCCCGCAGCACTTGGGAGAACTTCTCTGAAACCGCCACATCCGCCCGGTCCATCATGGTGCGCAGCTGATCGATGCGCTTGGTGCGCTCATCGAGCAGGAAGGGCAGGTCTAAGCCTACGAATTGCTCAAGGGCATCGATCATGCGCAGCATCAGGGGCGTAATCTGGCGCTCGATGACCGTGACCTTGTCGATGGAGTCCGCAAGTTCAGCCATTTCGGCATTCTGGCTGCGGATCTGGTTCTCCACCTGCCGGTTGTACACCCGCAGCCCCTCCACCTCCTTGAGCACGGTTTTGTACTCGTTGAGCAACTGGTGGGTTTCCTCCGTGAGGGCGTCTATCTTGGCCTGGGATGTCTTGGCTTGTTGGTTGATCCGCTCAGCAACCTGGTAGATGTCCGCCAGGCTCGCCGCAACAGCGGGACCGGCCAACACCGCGCCGAACAGCAGGAGCAGCGGGGAAAGCCATCGATTGGGTCTGTGTCTCATGCGTCTTCCTTCAAATCAAAAAGTAAGTCCAAGCAGTCATTGCCATACGGCGCCCTTTCAGGTCGGCGAACCGCCATTGACCTGATTCACCCCTTGCAATCGCCACTGCGGCAAAGCATCAACAAACGAATTTGCGTTGTCAAGGCGATTCCCGGCAAACCGGTGTTTCAGGGGTTGCGGTCACGCCAATTGGTCGGCGAAAAACGCCAAGGTGCGCTGGCGGGCGCGCGCGGCGCTGGCGGCCTCAAAACTGGCGCGATGATCGCAGTTGAAGCCGTGGTCCGCCGGATAGACATACACCGGCACATCCGGCTGCGCCGCCTTGATCTTGTCCACATCCGCCATCGAAATATGTGGGTCGCGCTCCCCGAAGTGCATGATGACCGGACATTTGGGCGTACGTCCGGCCTCCCCAGCCACGCCGCCGCCGTAATAGGAGGACGCCGCGGCGACGCCGTCAAGCGCGCAGGCGGAAAGCCAAGTCAGCAAGCCGCCGAAGCAGTAGCCCACCACCCCCACCTTCCCATACGCGGCGGCATGATTGATGGCCGCCTGCAGGTCCGCAAGGGTGTTGGCCATCTGCAGTTTCTGGAAGGCCAGCTCGATGCCGCGGCCCATGTCCGCCTCACCGTACCCCAACTCCACATCCGGCGCGACGCGGTCGAATATCTGCGGCGCCACCGCTGCGTAGCCAGCTTCGGCGTAGCCCTCCGCCACCTCGCGGATGTGGCTGTTGACGCCGAATATTTCCTGGATGACCACTACGCCCGCCTTGGGGGCGCCTTCCGGCAAAGCCTCCCAGGCGGCGAATTCGAACCCATCCGCTGACTGCAGCTTGATCTTGCTTCCCATAAAACGCCATCCCTCCTTGTCGTACGCTACGGCAGTCCGCCAACCATAACCCAGCTTTGCGCCCAAGACCATGCCAAAGCGCCGCCGTCGGCAAAAAAATCGGCAGCCGGGCCGGCAGCGGGAACCGCGGCAAATCGCGTTTGCCCCATTAATTTGTCATTAGTTTGTCATTTGGCTTCATTAATTCGTCATAATTCCGCCCTGTAATTTCGCCTTCCTCTTTAGCTTCCGTCGCCAAAGCATGAACAATACGGTCCTGATCATCGAAGACGAGCAGGAAGTGCGGGAGATGCTAGGCTTCTCGCTGAACCGAAACGGATTCAACGTCTGGGAGGCGGGCAGCGCGGAGGAGGCTCTGCCGCGACTCGAGGGCCCGCTGCCAGATCTGCTGATCATCGACTGGATGCTGCCGGGCATGAGCGGCGTCGCCTTGGCCCGGCGCCTGCGCCAGGATGCGCACACGGCCAGCCTGCCCCTGATCATGCTGACCGCGCGGGGCGAGGAGACCGACAAGCTCAAGAGTTTCGACTCCGGCATTGACGACTACATCACCAAGCCATTCTCCCCCAAGGAGTTGGTGGCCCGCATCAAGGCGCTGCTGCGTCGCGCCGGCGTCCCCAAGGACGGCGTCCTGGCCGTCGGTCCCATCCGCCTGAACCTGACCGCCCACAAAGTCACCATCGATGACGCCTTGGTCAAGGTGGGGCCCACGGAATTTCGGCTGCTTGAGCTTTTCATGCGCAATCCGGACCGCGTGTTCGGCCGCTCCCAACTGTTGGATCGGGTGTGGGGACGCAGCATCTACGTGGAGGAGCGCACCGTGGATGTCCATGTTCTGCGCTTGCGCAAAACGCTGAAGCCCCATGGCGGCGATGGATTGATCCAGACCGTGCGCGGCGTGGGCTACCGCTTCTCGTCGGCATGATGGGCGGCTACGGCCGCAAGGAAATCATCGTCGGCGGCGGCGTTCTTTTGGCGGCTGTGGCTGCCGGCCTGGCTGTTGGCGCCTTGGGGTGGACCCTGCTGGCCGCCGCTTTGCTGGGCCTTTGGCGCCAACAGCGCGCCATAGGCGCCTTTCTGTGGTGGGCGGGCAAGCCCAAGCGCCGGCCGCAGATCGCCCACCAAGGCCTGCAGCAGGCGGCGGAGGCCCTGCGGCGCACCCTGCAGCGCAGCCGGCGAAGAGCCAAGGACGCCCTGGGCCATGTGTCGCGCTTTCGTGGCGTCACGGCCGCCTTGCCCGACGCTGCGGTGCTAGTGGATAAGCAGGGCAACATAGAGACTTTCAATGACGCCTCCGGCGCCCTGCTGCGCCTCAGCCGGCAGGACCAGGGCGCCAGCCTGGCCGCGTTGCTGCGCCATCCGGAAGCCATCGATCTGCTGAACCGGGCCAGCTCAACGGCCACAATCGAGATCAGCTCCCCATTCGTGGACGGCCAACGCTTAGAGCTGCGCCGGGTCAACGTGGCTGCGGACCGCAGCCTCATCCTGGCCCGAGACGTCACCGCCCTGAACCGGCTGCTGAGCATGCGCCAGGACTTCATCGCCAACGTCTCCCATGAACTGCGCACGCCGTTAACCAGCATCGTCGGCTATGTGGAGATGATGACTGACGAGGAGACGCCGCTGGACGACGCCACCCTGCGTCTCATGGTGCCAAGGCTGGCCTCCCCCACCAAGCGCATGCGGGCTTTGGTGGACGATCTGCTGATGCTGACGCGCCTGGAGTCCAGCCCCAACCCTGGGCCGGATGATCTGCTGCCCATCGATGTCAAGACATTGATTGGCAGCGTGGTGGAGGAGGCCAACAGCCTCACCGGCGCCCACCACCGCATCAACCAGCATATCGAATGCGGCCTGCGGGTGTTCGGCGTGGAGAAGGAGCTGCACAGCGCCTGCAGCAATCTGGTCACCAACGCCGTGAAGTACAGCCCCGCGGGCGGCGACATCGATATAAGCTGGCGCGAGTGCGAAGATGGCGCCCGCCTGGAGGTGAGCGACCAAGGCGTCGGCATCCCCAGGGAGCACATCTCGCGCCTGACGGAGCGCTTCTACCGCGTGGACTTCGCCGCCGCCCGGGTGCGGGGCGGCACCGGCTTAGGCCTCGCCATCGTCAAGCACGTGCTGAAGCGCCACAACACCCAACTGGAGGTGGAAAGCGAAGTCGGCAAAGGCAGCCGCTTCCACTGCCACTTCCACCCCAACCAACTGCAGGCGCCCGCAACCAAGCACTAGGGAACCTCTGAACAAGTCCCGGAAGCCCAGAGGAGCCTAAAGGGCGTG
>CAYGBY010000074.1:0-15230 GCA_964348115.1 uncultured Pseudomonadales bacterium | reverse complement strand
ATCGTCCCTACATTCACGTGCGGCTTCCTGCGCTCAAACTTCTCCTTGGCCATGTGCTGGTCTCCTTATTGCATTGCCTGAGTTGACTTCGCTGCGGCCCGCGGCCTTCAGCGATTAATGATGCCGTCCGCGATGCTGTCCGGCACTTCCGCGTACTTGGCGAATTCCATGGTGTAGGTGGCCCGGCCCTGGGTGGCGGAGCGCAGATCCGTGGCGTAGCCAAACATGGAGGCCAACGGCACGTCGGCCCGCACGATTTTTCCCGCCGGGTTCTCGGACATGCCGCTGATCATGCCCCGGCGGCGGTTGAGATCCCCCACCACATCGCCCATGTAGTCCTCCGGCGTCACCACCTCCACGGCCATGATGGGCTCCAGCAGCACCGGCCTGGCCTTGAGGGCGCCGTCGCGCATGGCCATGGAGCCGGCAATCTTGAAGGCCATCTCGGATGAGTCCACTTCGTGGTAGGAACCGTCGTAAAGGGTGGCGCGCACGTTTATGAGCGGGTAGCCGGCCAGCACGCCGTTCTGCATTTGTTCCTGAATGCCCTTGTTCACCGCGGGGATGTATTCCCGGGGCACGGCGCCGCCAACGATTCGATCGACAAATTCGTAGTGCCCCTCCTCGGCCTGGTAGGGCTCGAACTTCACCCAAACGTGCCCGTACTGGCCGCGCCCGCCGGTTTGCCGCACGAACTTGCCCTCCACCTCGACGCCGGCGCGGATGGTCTCCCGGTAGGCCACCTGGGGCTTGCCGATATTGGCCTCCACGTTGAACTCCCGCTTCATGCGGTCGACGATGATGTCCAGATGCAATTCGCCCATGCCGGAGATGATCGTCTGGCCGGACTCCTCGTCCGTCGCCACGCGGAAGGAGGGGTCCTCCTGGGCCAGCTTGCCAAGGGCCACGGACATCTTTTCCTGATCCGGCATGGACTTCGGCTCCACCGCCACGGAGATTACCGGTTCCGGGAACTCCATGCGCTCCAGGGTGATGATGTCCGACTGGGCGCACAGGGTATCCCCTGTGGTGAGCTCCTTTAGGCCCACCGCGGCGGCGATGTCGCCAGCGCGCACCTCCTTGATGTCCTTGCGGTCATTGGAGTGCATCTGCACCATGCGCCCCACCCGCTCGCGCTTGCGCTTCACCGGGTTGTAAACCTGATCCCCGGAGTTCAGCACCCCGGAATAGACGCGGAAGAAGGCCAGGGTGCCGGCGTGGGGGTCCGTGGCGATCTTGAACGCCAAAGCGGCGAAAGGCGCATCGTCTTTCGCCGGGCGCGCCGCACGGGTCTCGTTGTCCTCCAGCGCCCCCTCGATGGGCTTCACTTCGGTCGGGTTGGGCAGATAGTCGATCACGGCGTCCAGCATGGCCTGCACACCCTTGTTCTTGAAGGCGGAGCCGCACAGGGCAGGCACGATCTCGCTGGCCAGGGTGCGGATGCGCAGACCTTGGCGAATGTCGTCGTCGGACAAGTCATCATCCTCCAGGTACTTGTCCATGAGCTCCTCGGTCGCCTCGGCTGCGTTCTCCAGCATCTGCTCCCGCCAATGCCTGGCTTCGGAGCGCAAGCCGTCAGGGATTTCCTCGAGCGCATAGGTCAGCCCCTGGTCCGCCTCGTTCCAGTAAATGGCCTTCATGCGCACTAGATCCACCACGCCCTTGAAGTTCTCCTCGGCGCCGATGGCCAATTGCACCGGCACCGGATTGGCCCCGAGGCGGTCGCGAATTTGCTCGACCACGCGCGGAAAGTCCGCCCCTGCGCGATCCATCTTGTTGACGAACACCATGCGCGGCACCTCATAACGGTTCGCCTGGCGCCAGACGGTCTCCGATTGGGGCTCCACCCCGGAGGTGGCGCAGAACACCACCACGGCGCCGTCCAGCACCCGCAAGCTGCGCTCCACCTCGATGGTGAAGTCCACATGGCCGGGCGTATCGATGATGTTGATGCGGTGCCGATCGTACTGCTGGTTCATGCCCTGCCAGAAGCAGGTGGTGGCGGCCGAAGTGATGGTGATGCCGCGTTCGCGCTCCTGGGCCATCCAGTCCATGACAGCGGCGCCGTCATGCACTTCGCCGATGCGATGGGAGACGCCTGTGTAGAGCAGCACCCGCTCCGTGGTGGTGGTCTTGCCGGCATCCACATGGGCGACGATGCCGATGTTGCGATACTTGGCGAGGGGGGTTTCACGAGCCATCACTGCGCTCCGGGCTAATACCTGTAGTGGGAGAAGGCCCGGTTGGCCTCCGCCATTCTGTGCGTATCCTCACGCCGCTTGACCGCCGCCCCGCGCCCTTCCGAAGCGTCCGCGAGTTCTCCCGCCAAACGCAGGGCCATGGACTTCTCGCCGCGCGCGCGGGCGCTGTGCACCAGCCAGCGCATGGCCAGGGCCTGGCGGCGGGAGGGCCGCACCTCCACCGGCACCTGATAGGTTGCGCCGCCCACCCGGCGGGACTTGACCTCCACCATCGGGGCCACCGTCTCCAGCGCTTTCTCAAAAACCTCCACAGGGTCGGCGCGGCGACGCTGCTCGATGCGGGCCAGGGCGCCGTACACGATGCGCTCCGCTACGGACTTCTTGCCGTTCTTCATCACGATGTTGATGAACTTGGCGACGGTTTGGTTCTGGTACTTGGGGTCGGGGAGAATCTCCCGCTTGGGCACGCCTCTGCGTCTTGGCATTTGCCTGGCTCCTTCTTCAGGTGGCTCCCCGAGCCTTTCGCCGGGGCCTTACTCAGACTTTGTGGCCGCTGTGATTGCGGTTGTGCGTTTACCTCCGCTACCTCGGCCGCTTGGCGCCGTACTTGGAGCGCGCCTGCTTGCGGTCGGACACGCCGGAGGCATCCAAAGCGCCACGCACCGTGTGATAGCGAACGCCGGGCAGATCCTTCACCCGGCCGCCGCGGATCAACACCACGGAGTGCTCCTGCAGGTTGTGGCCTTCGCCGCCAATGTATGAGGTGACCTCATAGCCGTTCGTCAAGCGCACCCGGCACACCTTGCGCAGGGCCGAGTTGGGTTTCTTTGGCGTGGTGGTGTACACGCGGGTGCATACGCCCCGCCTCTGCGGGCTGCCCTGCAGTGCCGGCACCATGTTCTTGCGCGCCTTGCGCTTGCGCGGCTTCCTAACCAATTGGCTGATGGTGGCCATGATGTCTTTAGTTTCTCCTACACCGCCTGCGGGCCGACCCGAGGCCGGAACCGCCGGGGCGCGGCATTCTAAACGCCCCGACGGCGCTAGGCAAGGCCGCTGGGCTAGTCTTCGTCTTCTTCGCTGAAACTGAACGCCTCAGAGGCGCGCAAGTCCATCTCCTCGTCCGTCGGGGCGCCTTGGGGCCGCACGCCGAACTGCGGCAGCACCAGGTCCGTCGAGCGATCCGCCCAGCGGCGCTTGCGGTCGCGGTGGTAGGCAAGACCAGTGCCGGCCGGGATGAGGCGACCGACCACCACGTTCTCCTTGAGGCCGCGCAGGGCGTCCTGCTTGCCGGTGACCGCCGCCTCCGTGAGCACTCTGGTGGTCTCTTGGAAGGAGGCCGCGGAGAGGAAGGACTCGGTGGCCAGCGAAGCCTTGGTGATGCCCAGCAAAACGCGCTGGCAGGTCACTTGCTCCTTGCCCTCCTCAGCCAGCTCCCGGTTGAGTTCCTGCACCCGAGCATGCTCCACCTGCTCGCCGCGGATCAGATCCGACCCGCCTGGGTCCAGCACCTCCACCTTGCGCAGCATCTGGCGCACGATGACCTCGATGTGCTTGTCGTTGATGCGTACGCCCTGCAGCCGGTACACATCCTGAATCTCGTTGATGATGTACTTGGCGAACGCCTCCACGCCCTTCAGGCGAACGATGTCATGGGGGCTCATGGGGCCATGGCACACCACTTCGCCCTTCTCGACCTGCTCGCCTTCAAAGACATCGACGCTGCGCCACTTGGCGATCAGGGTCTCCACCTCCTCGCCTTCCGGCGTACGGATGACCAGCCGGTTTTTGCCCTTGGTGGGCTTGCCGAAACTGATGAGGCCGGAGGCCTCGGCCAGCACCGCAGGCTCCTTGGGCTTGCGCGCTTCAAAGAGGTCCGCCACCCTCGGCAGGCCGCCGGTGATGTCGTGGGTCTTGGAGCCTTCGTGGGGGATGCGGGCGATGATGTCGCCTAGGTGCACCTCGTCCTTGTCCTCCAGGTTGAGGATGGCGCTGCTGGGCAAGGGGTAGGCCGGCGGCGCCTTGGCGGCGTCATCTGCGCCGCCCAGGAGGCGCACGGTGGGACGCAGTTCCTTGCCGGCGGAGGGGCGATCCTTGGGGTCCAGCACGGTGATCCTGGTCAGGCCGAGGTCATCCGTCTCCCGGCGGATGGAAAGGCCGTCCTCCATGTCTTGGAACTCCACGGTGCCCTCCTCCTCCGCCACGATGGGGTGGGTGTGCGGCTCCCACCGGGCGATTACGTCACCCGAGGCCACCATGTCCCCTTCCGCCACGGAGATGACAGCGCCATAGGGCAGTTTGTAGCGCTCCCGCTCCCGCCCGTGATCATCAGCCACGGCGATTTCGCCGGAGCGCGAGGTGGCCACCAATTCCTTGGAAGGGCGCTGCACGGTCTTCAGGTTGTGCAGGCGCACCACGCCGCCATGCTTGACCTCGATTTTGTCGATGGCTGTGGCCCGGGAGGCTGCGCCGCCGATGTGGAAGGTGCGCATGGTGAGCTGGGTGCCCGGTTCGCCGATGGACTGGGCGGCGATGACGCCCACCGCCTCGCCCACATTCACCGAATCGCCGCGCGCCAGATCCCTTCCGTAGCACCGGGCGCAAACTCCGAAGGAGGTCTCGCAGGTGATGGCGGAGCGCACCGTGACCTCGTCAACGCCCAAGGCGTCAAGGCGCTCCACGCCGGATTCGTCCAACAGGGTGCCCGCCTCCACCAGGACTTCTCCGCTGGCGGCATCCCGCACATCCCGGGCCACCACCCGGCCGAGCACTCGATCCCGCAAAGCCTCCACCACATCCCCGCCTTCGATGATGGCGCCGACGGTAATGCCCTTATCCGTGCCGCAGTCCTGCTCCGTGATGACCACGTCCTGGGCCACATCAACCAGACGGCGGGTGAGGTAGCCGGAGCTGGCTGTCTTCAACGCCGTATCCGACAGCCCCTTGCGGGCGCCGTGAGTGGAGATGAAGTACTCATTGACGTTCAGGCCTTCGCGGAAGTTGGCGGTGATGGCGTGCTCGATGATCTTGTCGTCCGAGCGGGCCATCAGCCCCCTCATGCCAGCCAGCTGGCGGATCTGCGCAGGCGAGCCGCGGGCGCCGGAATCCGCGTACACGAACAGGGGGTTGAAGGAGCTTTGCACCAGATCCTGGCCGCTGCGGTCGCGCACCCGCTCCTTGGAGATGCTGTCCATCATGGAGCGGGCCACCTGATCCGTCGTCCAGGTCCAGATGTCCACAACCTTGTTGTACTTTTCACCCGCGGAAATCAGGCCGTCCCTGTATTGACGCTCCACATCCTGCACTTCCTGCTTGGCGCGGTCGATGAGCTCAGCCTTCTGCTCCGGAACGGCCAGATCATCCACGCCGATGGAGGCGCCTGAGGCGGTGGAATGGGTGAAGCCCATGTACATCAGCTGGTCTGCGAACACCACCGTCTCCTTCAGGCCCACATTGCGGTAGCAATCGTTCACCAGCTTGGAAATGGCCCTTTTGTTCAGGGGCAGCAGGCGACCTTGGGCATCGCTCAGATTGACCGCCTCGAAGCCCAGCACGTCCGGAACGATCTCATACAGCAGCACGCGGCCCACGGTGGTTTCCGTCAGCTTCAGGTTGCCGTCGGCATCCGCCATGCGGGCCTTGATGCGGGCATGCAGATGCACATGCCCGCCGTGGTAGGCGCGATGCACTTCCGCGGCGTCGGCGAAGATCATGCCCTCGCCCTTGGCGTTGATCCGCTCCCTAGTCAGATAGTAGATGCCCAGCACCACATCCTGGGAGGGCACGATGATAGGCTCGCCGCTGGCCGGGGATAGAATGTTGTTGGTGGACATCATCAACGCCCGGGACTCGAGCTGCGCCTCCAGCGTCAGAGGCACGTGGACGGCCATCTGGTCCCCGTCGAAGTCCGCGTTGTATGCGGTGCAGACCAACGGGTGCAGTTGGATGGCCTTGCCCTCGATCAGCACCGGCTCGAAGGCCTGGATGCCGAGGCGGTGCAGGGTGGGCGCCCGGTTCAGCAGCACCGGGTGCTCGCGGATGACGTCCGCCAAAATGTCCCAGACCTCCGCCGTCTCCCGCTCCACCAACTTCTTGGCCGCCTTGATGGTGGTGGCCATCATGCGGCTCTGCAACTGGCCAAAGATGAAGGGCTTGAACAGTTCAAGGGCCATCTTCTTGGGCAAGCCGCACTGATGCAGCTTCAGCGTCGGCCCGACCACGATGACCGAGCGGCCGGAGTAGTCCACCCGCTTGCCCAAAAGGTTTTGCCGGAAGCGGCCCTGCTTGCCCTTGATCATGTCCGCCAGGGACTTAAGCGCCCGCTTGTTGGCCCCGGTGATGGCGCGGGAGCGGCGCCCATTGTCCAGCAGCGCATCGACGGACTCCTGCAGCATGCGCTTTTCGTTGCGCACGATGATGTCCGGCGCGGACAGGTCCAGCAGCCGCTTCAAGCGGTTGTTGCGGTTGACCACCCGGCGGTAGAGGTCGTTCAGATCCGAGGTGGCGAAGCGCCCGCCATCCAGCGGCACCAGGGGACGCAGATCCGGCGGCAGCACGGGCAGCACCTTAAGCACCATCCACTCCGGGCGGTTGCCTGAAGTCAGGAAGGCGTCTATCAGCTTGAGCCGTTTGGACAGTTTCTTGATCTTGGTTTCTGAATTGGTGGCGGGGATGGCCTCGCGCAGCTTGGCGGCCTCGGCCTCCATGTCCATGTCCATCAGCAGCACCTGCACGGCCTCGGCGCCCTGACGGGCGTCGAACTCATCGCCATACCATTCCAGACGTTCGCTGCATTCCTCGTCGGTGAGCAGCTGACCCGTCTCCAGATTCGTCATGCCCGGATCCACCACCACGTGGGATTCGAAATACAAGACGGATTCGATGGAGCGAAGGGTGCTGATGTAGCGCCGCTCCGCCCAATAGCTGGTGTTGCGCGGGTCCTCGTCCGGTCCGGCGGTGTGCTCCATGCGGCTGCTGTAGCTCCTGCCTTGAAAACGCACCGGCTCATCGAGGCTATAGTGGCTGCCGAGCTTCCAGGTCGGGTGACTCGGCTCGCCTTGGTCCAGCAGCAGGCCGATGCGCGACGGCAGGGACTTGAGGAACCAGATGTGCGCCACTGGACTCGCCAGATCGATGTGGCCCATGCGCTCTCGACGCACCTTGGTCAGGGTGACCTCCACGCCGCACTTCTCGCAGATGACGCCCCGATGCTTCATGCGCTTGTACTTGCCGCACAGGCACTCATAGTCCTTCACCGGGCCGAATATGCGGGCGCAGAACAGGCCGTCCCGCTCCGGCTTGAAGGTGCGGTAGTTAATGGTCTCCGGCTTTTTCACCTCGCCGTAGGACCAGGACCTGATCAGTTCCGGCGAAGCCAAGCCGATGCGCAACGAGTCAAACTCGTCCGCTTCCCCTTGATCCTTCAGTACGTTCAGCAAACCTTCCAACGTCGTTCTCCGCCTATTCCATTTCCGTTTCGATGTTGATGCCCAGGGAGCGGATCTCCTTCACCAGCACGTTGAAGGACTCCGGCATGCCGGCCTCCATGCGGTAGTCGCCCACGACGATGTTTTTATACATCTTGGTGCGGCCGCCCACGTCGTCGGACTTTACGGTCAACATCTCCTGCAGCGTGTAGGCTGCGCCATAGGCCTCAAGGGCCCAAACCTCCATTTCACCAAAACGCTGTCCGCCGAATTGCGCCTTGCCGCCCAGCGGCTGCTGGGTCACCAGGCTGTAGGAGCCGGTGGAGCGAGCGTGCATCTTGTCATCGATCAAGTGGTTGAGCTTAAGCATGTACATGTAGCCCACGGTCACCGGGCGGTCGAAGTGCTCCCCGGTGCGGCCGTCGTACAGGACGGTCTGGCCGCTGCGCGGCAGGCCGGCCAGCGCCAGCATGTCCTTGATCTCCGATTCCGCGGCGCCGTCGAACACAGGCGTGGCGATGGGCAGGCCGCCGCGCAGGTTGCCAGCCAGCTCACGCAGTTCAGCATCGCCCAGGGAGGCCAGATCCACCTTGCGCTGGCCCACTTGGTTATAGATCCTGTGCAGATAGCCGCGCAGTTCAGCGAGTTCCCGCTGCTCGCGCAGCATGGCGTTGAGCTGCTCGCCGATGCCCTTGGCCGCCCAGCCGAGGTGCGTTTCCAGCACTTGGCCCACATTCATGCGCGAGGGCACCCCCAAGGGGTTGAGCACGATGTCCACCGGTTCGCCATTGGCGTCATATGGCATGTCCTCCACCGGCATGATGACGGAGATGACGCCCTTGTTGCCATGCCGACCAGCCATCTTGTCGCCCGGCTGGATGTGGCGCTTGATGGCCAGATAAACCTTGACCACTTTGAGCACGCCTGGATTCAGGTCGTCGCCCCCCTCCACCTTGGCGCGCTTGTCGGCGAATATCTGCTCCAGCTTGGCCTCCCGGGCTGCAAGCTGTTTCTCGGTGCGCTCAATCTGCTTGTTCAGCCCATCGTCCACCATGCGGATCTGGAACCAATCCAAATGCGGGGTCCTGTCGAGGTATTCAGCGGTGACCTCGGCGCGGCCGGTCACGCCGGGCAAGGTGGCGGCTTGGGCGCCGATGAGGGCATTGCGCAGGCGCTCCATGGTGGCCGCCTCCACAATGCGTTGCTCGTCGTCCAGATCCTTGCGGATTTGCACCAGATCCGCCGCGGCGATGGCCTTGGCGCGTTCGTCCTTCTCCAGGCCATCCCGGGTGAACACCCGCACATCGATCACCGTGCCGTTGACGCTGGTCGGCACCCTGAGGGAGGTATCCTTCACGTCGGAGGCCTTTTCGCCGAAGATGGCCCGCAGAAGCTTCTCCTCAGGGGTGAGCTGGGTCTCCCCCTTGGGCGTGACCTTGCCCACTAGGATGTCGCCGGCGTTCACTTCCGCGCCGATGTAGACGATGCCGGATTCATCGAGCTTGCCCAGGGCGCCGCCGCTGACGCTGGGGATGTCGCTGGTGACCTCCTCCGGCCCCAGCTTGGTGTCGCGCGCGATGCAGGTGAGCTCCTGGATGTGGACGCTGGTGAAGCGATCCTCCTGCACCACGCGCTCCGAGACCAGGATGGAGTCTTCGAAGTTGTAGCCGTTCCACGGCATGAAGGCCACCCGCATGTTCTGCCCCAAGGCCAGTTCCCCCATATCCACCGAAGGGCCGTCCGCCAGAATGTCGCCCTTGTCGATGAGATCCCCGGGGGATACCTGCGGCCTTTGGTTGACGCAGGTGTTCTGGTTGGAGCGGGTGAACTTCGTCAGATTGTAAATGTCCACCCCAGCTTCGTCCGCACCGGTCTCCGCCTCCGCCACGCGCACCACAATGCGGCTTGCGTCCACGCTGTCCACCACTCCGCCGCGCCCGGCGATGACGCATACGCCGGAATCCCGCGCCACATGACGCTCAATGCCGGTGCCCACCAAGGGTTTCTCGGCGCGCAGGGTCGGCACCGCCTGCCGCTGCATGTTGGAGCCCATCAAGGCCCGGTTGGCGTCGTCGTGCTCCAGAAAGGGGATCAGGGCCGCCGCCACGGACACCACCTGTTTTGCGGAGACGTCCATGTAGTGCACCCGGCCCGGATCCATCTTGGTGAACTCGTTCTGATGGCGCACGTCCACCAGGGGCTCCGCGAAGACGCCCTTATCGTCCAGCTTGGAGCTGGCCTGGGCGATGACGTACTCCGCCTCATCGATGGCGGAGAGATATTCGATGTCGTCCCCCACACGGCCATCCACCACCTTGCGGTACGGGGTTTCCAAAAAGCCGTACTGGTTGGTGCGGGCGTAGGCGGCCAGACTGTTGATCAGCCCGATGTTCGGCCCTTCAGGCGTCTCCACCGGACACACCCGGCCATAGTGGGTGGGGTGAACGTCGCGCACTTCGAAACCGGCCCGCTCCCTGGTAAGGCCGCCCGGCCCCAAGGCGGACACCCGGCGCTTGTGGGTGACTTCGGAAAGGGGATTGTTCTGGTCCATGAACTGGGACAGCTGGCTGGAGCCGAAGAATTCCTTCACGGCGGCAGCCACCGGCTTGGCGTTGATCATGTCCTGGGGCATCAGTCCCTCGGACTCCGCCAGCGACAGGCGCTCCTTCACCGCCCGCTCCACACGGATGAGGCCCACGCGGAACTGGTTCTCCGCCATCTCCCCCACCGAACGCACCCGCCGGTTGCCCAGATGGTCGATGTCATCCACGGAGCCGAGGCCGTTGCGGATGTCGATCAAGGTCTTGAGCACATCGACGACGTCTTCCTTGGCGAGGGTGTCCGAACCCTTGTCCGCGCCGCGCTTCAGGCGCCTGTTGAACTTCATGCGTCCCACAGCGGAAAGGGAGTAGCGCTCATTGGAGAAGAACAGGCTCTCGAACAGCCCCTCCGCCGCCTCCTTGGTGGGCGGCTCGCCCGGGCGCATCATGCGGTAGATCTCCACCAACGCCTCGAGGCGGTTGCTCGTGGGGTCTATGCGCAGGGTGTCGGAAATGTAGGGGCCCCGATTCAGATCGTTGGTGTAAATGGTCTTGATGGTGGTAACCCCCATCCCCAGCAGCCGATCGAGGGCCTCATCGGTGATGACGGAGTTGCAGGGCAGCAGGATTTCGCCCGTCTCCTGATCCACCAGATCCTCCGCCGTGATCTTATTGATCAGGTATTCCCGGGGCACATCGAGGCGCTTCAGACGGCTTTCCACCAACAGGTTGATGTGGCGTTTGGTAATGCGGTTGCCGGCCTCCACGATCAGCACCCCCTTGCGGGTGGCGATATCGAAAGAGGCCACCTCGCCGAGCAGCCTGTCAGCCTCCAGATCCAGCGAGAAACCGTTCTTCTTGACGTGAAAGACGTTTACGTCAAAGAACATGGCCAGCATCTCTTCGTTGGTGCATTCCAGCGCCCGCAGCAGGATGGTCGCGGGCAGCTTGCGCCGACGGTCGATGCGCACGAACAGGCAGTCCTTGGGATCGAACTCGAAGTCCAGCCAGGAGCCCCGGTAAGGAATGACCCGGGACTGGTACAGCAGTTTGCCGGAACTGTGGGTCTTGCCCTTGTCGTGGTCAAAGAACACCCCCGGCGAGCGGTGCAGCTGCGAAACCACGACGCGCTCCGTGCCGTTGACGATGAAGGTGCCGTTTTCCGTCATGAGCGGCACTTCGCCCATGTACACCTCCTGCTCCTTGATGTCCTTGATGGCCTTGCTGGAGGAAGCCCGGTCGTAGATGATCAGGCGCACCTTGACGCGCAGGGGCGCCGCATAGGTGACGCTGCGCATGATGCACTCCTTCACATCAAAAACCGGATCGCCCAGCCGATAGTCCACGTACTCGATGGCCGCGTTGCCGGAGTAGTTGACGATGGGAAACACCGAGCGGAACGCTGCGTGCAAGCCACTCTCCTCGCGCTTGCTGAGCGGCACCCCCCGCTGCAGAAACTTGCGGTAGGAGTCCACCTGGATGGCGAGCAGATAGGGGATCGCCATGGATTCGGTGATCTTGCCGAAATCCTTGCGGATGCGCTTTTTCTCGGTGAAGCTATAGGACATTGCAATCTCCTGCAGTGGGGATGGGAAAGGGCAAGGGCCGCCAACCGGGCAGACGGCGCCCGGCTACTTGAGCTCCGCTTGGGCGCCCGCCTCCTCCAGCTGCTTCCTGATGCCATCCGCCTCGTCCTTGGAGACGCCTTCCTTGATGGGCGAAGGCGCGCTGTCCACCAAGCCCTTGGCCTCCTTCAGCCCTAGGCCGGTGATGCTGCGCACCGCCTTGATGACTTTTATCTTGGTGTCCCCCACGGTGCTGAGCACCACGTCAAACTCGGTCTGCTCCTCGGCCGCGGGCGCAGCCGCGGCGGCTTCGGCGGCCGGCGCTGCGGCAACGGCGGGCGCGGCGGACACGCCGAACTTCTCCTCCATGGATTTCACCAGCTCCACCACCTCCATGACGCTCATGTCGGCGATGGCGTTCAAAATATCGTCTTGGGACAATGCCATTGATCGTTCTCCTCAAAAATTGATGAAAATTTCGGCTGTTAGGCTTTCGCTTCCCCGACCGCCGCCAAGGTGCGCGCCAGCTTGGCCGGCACCGCGTTCAACGCGCGCGCCAAGTTGGCGACGGGCGCCTGCAGGACGGCCATGAGCCGGCTCAGCGCCTCCTCCTTGGTGGGCAGGGCGGCCACGGAGTCCAGGGCGTCAGCCCCGTACAGGGCGCCGCCGATGGCCAGCGCCTTGACCCGCAGGGCCTCATGCTCTTTGGTGAAGTCCCGCAGCAGCCGCGCCGCTGCGCCCGGCTCATCCTTGGACAGGGCCAGCAGGGTGGGGCCAACCAAGGCGTCGTGCAGGCACTCGTAGTCGGTGCCGGCCATAGCGCGCCGGGCCAAGGTGTTGCGCACCACTCTCAGATACACGCCGCGCTCCCGCGCCCTGGCGCGCAGCTCGGTCATGTTCCCCACGGCCAAGCCGCGATGGTCCGCCAACACCGCGGCCTGGGCGGCGCGCACGGCGGCGCCCACCTCAGCGACGATCTCCTGCTTCTGTGCAAGCCTTAAAGCCACGTTCGTTTCTCCTGTAGGGAGTTTGTCTGCACAGGCATCCCCGCCGGGAAATTAAGGGTCCGCCGATCGGCAACGCCGTGCCGAACCCGCCTGTGGTATCTGACGGTTGCGGCGCAAACCGGTGCGCCGCCGCCCCTCAAATTCCGTTGATTCGCTATGTTGCGCCGCTCCTGCGCTTAGACCGCCAAAGACGACTGGTCGATGGGCAAGCCCGGACCCATGGTGGTGGACAGGGTGATCTTCTTCAGGTAGACACCCTTCGCCGTGGCCGGACGGGCCTTCTTGAGATCCTCCACCAAGGCCTCCACGTTCTCCTTCACCTGATCCACGCCGAAGCCCACCCGGCCAACGCTGCCATGCACGATGCCGGCGCGGTCGGTGCGGTAGCGCACCTGGCCGGACTTGGCGTTGCGCACCGCCGCCGCCACATCCGCGGTGACGGTGCCGGTCTTGGGGTTGGGCATCAGGCCCCGGGGCCCCAGCACCCGGCCCAAGGCGCCCACCACGCGCATGGCGCCCGGAGTGGCGATGACCACGTCGAAGGCGAGGTCGCCGCCCCTGATGCGCTGCGCCAGATCCTCAAGGCCCACCACATCGGCCCCGGCCGCTTCCGCCTTGGCGGCGTTGTCGCCATCGGCGAACACCGCCACACGCGCCTCCTTGCCGGTGCCGTGCGGCAAGGTGGCCGCGCCGCGCAGGGTCTGGTCCGACTTGCGCACGTCGACGCCGAGATTCACCGACAAATCGTAGCTTTCCTGGAACTTGGCGCCAGCCAGCTCCGCGAGCAGATTGACCGCTTCTGCGATGGGGTAGAACCGGTCTTTCCGCACCTTGGCGGCGGCGGCCTGGGCGCGCTTGCTTAGGCGGGCCATGGCTAGACGCCCTCCACTTCAATGCCGGCGCTGCGCGCGCTGCCGGCTATGGTGCGCACCGCGGCGTCCATGCCGGCGGCGGTGAGGTCAGGCGCCTTGAGTCTGGCGATATCCTCCAACTGGGCGCGCGTGACAGTGCCCACCTTGTTGGTGTTGGGCGTGGCGCTGCCCTTGGCGAGGCCTATGGCCTTGCGCAGCAGCACGGACACCGGCGGCGTTTTGGTGATGAAGGTGTAGCTGCGGTCCGCATACACGGTGATGACCACAGGTATGGGCATCCCCGCCTCCATGTCCTGCGTCTGAGCGTTGAACGCCTTGCAGAAGTCCATGATGTTGACCCCGTGCTGGCCCAAGGCCGGGCCCACGGGCGGGCTGGGGTTGGCTTGGCCCGCCGGCACCTGCAGCTTGACGTAGGCCATCACTTTTCTTGCCATATGCTGTTCTGCTCCTTAGCTTTTCCGGGCGACCCGTCAGCCTTTCTCCACTTGGCCGAAATCGAGCTCCACCGGGGTGGAGCGCCCGAAGATGGTCACAGCCACTTTCAGGCGGCTCTTCTCGTAGTTGACCGCCTCCACAACGCCGCTGAAGTCGTTGAAGGGACCGTCTATGACCCGCACCAACTCGCCCGGCTCGAACACTGTCTTGGGGGCGGCCTTGCCGCTGCCGGCCTCCACCCGATCGAGGATTTCCCCAGCCTCCTTGGCGGTCAGGGGCGCCGGGCTGTCCGCCTTGCCGCCGATGAAACCGAGCACCCTTGGAGTTTTGCGCACCAGATGCCAAGTCTCCTGGCTGAGCGCCATCTCCACAAGCACGTAGCCTGGGAAGAACTTGCGCTCGCTGCGCCGCTTTTGCCCGGCGCGCATCTCCACCACGTTCTCCGACGGCACCAGGATGCGGCCAAACAGAGCCCTGTGGGGCGACAGCTCCACGCGCTCCTTGAGGGCGCGCGCCACCTGTTTCTCGAACCCCGAATAAGCGTGCACCACATACCATTTCTTGTCCGACATGTTCGTCCTTAGCCGATGATGGAGGAGACCAGCCAACTCAAGGCCGAGTCCAGCATCCACAGGATGAGGGCGAACACCAGCACCAGCACCAGCACTATCACCGTAGTCTGCAGGGTTTCATCCCTGGTGGGCCACACCACCCGGCGGATTTCGCCGCGGGCCTCCTTCAGCAGCGTCCAGATGGCGGCGCCGCGCTCTGTCTGCAGGGCGATGGCCACGGCCACGGCCGCCACTGCGATGAGGCCAAGCACCCGCATCAGCAGGGATTCGTCCTGGTAGTACCAGTTGCCGAAAACGCCCAAGCCCAAAAGGGCGATGGTGACCAGCCACTTCAGCCAATCCAATGCGCCGCCGCCGGCTTCGTTGATGTTCGCACTCACTATTCAAGCACCTGTGGGTCGCCGCCCGCTAGTTTCGGCAAGGAGTTCCCCGCGCACCTTGGCTGCGGGTTGGCAGGCCAGGAGGGAATCGAACCCCCAACCTGCGGTTTTGGAGACCGCTGCTCTGCCAATTGAGCTACTGGCCTTGCATGCCGCGCCCAGCGACCGTCAAACAACCCCCTATTTAGTGATTTGCGCGACGACGCCGGCGCCCACGGTGCGCCCGCCCTCGCGA
>CAYGBY010000073.1:0-15467 GCA_964348115.1 uncultured Pseudomonadales bacterium | reverse complement strand
GACGAAACCCGCCTGACTCTCGAAAAGTCGACAACTCATGCAACATCCGGGCTAGTGGCGCAAGGCCGGCAGGACTAGGAGCCCCTCCAATCGCTCCCGGGGTGCGGAATAGGGGCGGGTGCGGGCTTCAGCCGTGGGCGATGGCGCTTCGCACCAGCGCGTCGAGAAGCTGCGGAAACCCTAGGCCGGCGGCGCGGGCGCTGTCCGGGTACAGGCTGGTGGGGGTGAAGCCGGGCAGGGCGTTCACTTCCAGCAGGCGGATGCCTTGGTCATCGCCCAGAATGAAGTCCGCACGGGAAAGGTCGCGCAGGCCAAGGGCGTGGTGGGCGGTGATGGCGATGCTTTGCAGCTCTGCGTTGACCGCATCGGCCAAGGGCGCCGGAATGATGTGTTCGCTGGCGCCGGGCCGATAGCGGTTCACGGCGTCGTACCATTCTCCGGGCGCCGTGCGGATTTCCGTAACCGGGAAGGCTTGCGGCGCTTGGCCGTGCAGATGCAGTACGCCGACCGTGATTTCCCGGCCGCTGACGAAGGGCTCGACTATCACCTTGCCCAACGCCAGGGCGTCGGCCAGACAGGGGCCGATTTCCGCCGGCGCCGGCAGCCGGGCCACGCCAATGGCGCTGCCCTGGCCAGCCGGTTTGATGACGATGCGCTCGCCCAAGGCTGCGCAGACCTCGGCTTGGGCGTCCGCCAATGCTGTGCCCGGCAGCAGCACCACATCTTCGGTCACTGGCAAGCCGGCGCGGCGGAAGGCGTCCTTGGCTGCGGCCTTGTCCATGGTCATCGCGCAGGCGTGAACGCCGCCGCCCACATAGGGCAGCGCCAATATGTCCAGCAGACCCTGCACCGTGCCATCCTCCCCTGGGGGGCCATGCAGGACAGGGAACACCACATCCGGGCGCAGCGCCGCCAGACGGGCCGGCGCTGCGCGGTCCAACTCCAGCAAATTGACGCGATGGCCGGCCTGTTCAAGGCCGGCGGCCACTTGCCGGGCGGAACTCCGGGAAACTTCCGCCTCCAGGGAACTGCCCCCCATCAGCACCACCACGCGAACAGCGTTGGTCACAGGTTGTCCACTTCCAACTCCGGCAAGCCCAGCGGCTTCGGCAGGCCGAACACGCGGCAGAAAAAGGCGCATTCGGCGCCGATGCTGTGGGCGATGTTGTTGCCGTCGCGAAAGCCGTGCCCCTCTTCGGGGTACTCGATGTAGGCGGAGGGCAGGCCGCGCCGACGCAGGGCGGCGACCATGGCTTGGGGCTGGTTGGGCGGCACGATTTTGTCCTTGCCGCCCTGAAAGAAGATGATGGGGCAATGCAGTTGGTCTAGGTGGTGGATGGGGGAGCGGTCATCCAGGGCTTCCTTGCCGCCCACTAGGCAATCCAGGTAGCGGGCTTCGAATTTGTGGGTGTCCTGGGCCAAGGCGGCAAGGTCGCCGATGCCGTAGTGGCAGGCGCCGGCGCGGAACAGGGAGCAGGTGGTCAAGGCGCGCAGGGTCGTGTAGCCCCCTGCGCTGCCGCCGCGTATGGCCACCCTGGCCGCGTCCGCCTCCCCTTGGCCAATGAGGTGGCGCACGGCGTCTTCGCAGTCCGTCACGTCCAGCACCCCCCATTTTCCGTTCAACGCCTCCCGGTAGGCGCGTCCGTAGCCGCTGCTGCCGCGATAGTCAACATCCACCAGCGCCCAGCCCCGGCTGGTGTAGAACTGCACCAGCAGCTTCAGGGCGGGGGAGGCGGCCCCGGTGGGACCGCCGTGGCAGGTGACCATCAGCGGCGGACTTCCCGCCGCTCCGCTGTGCTGCGGATGCTTGGGCCGATAGAGGTAGGCGAAGGCGAGGCCGCCATCCCGGGTGGGGTAGGCCAAGTGCTCCGCGGTGCTGAAGTAGCTGGAGGCGGCGCTGCGGGCAGGCTTCTTCGCCGTCCCGGCCTGTGGCAGGCTGACCGGGGGCGGCTGGGCCAGCACGTTCTGTCGACCAGTCTTGGGGTCCAAGCGCACGAATGAGGATGGGGCATCGCGGTGGGCGCGCAGGAAGTGCAGCGCTCCGTTCTGCGCGGAAAGGTAGCTGCAGCCGGCGCTGTTCTCCAGCAGGGGGCTGGCGAAGCCGGTGTTGCGGTCGATGAGCAGAAGGTCCTGATGGCCAAGCCCTTGGCGGCAGGCGGCGATGAAGCGTTCGTTCAGGCAAGCGTAGCTGCGCAGGCCGAACGCCCAGGGTGGTCCGCAGTAGTCTGCATCGTCCGTGCGCACTGGCCTGCTGCCTAGGTCCGTCAGCTCGTGCAGGTTGCAGAAGCCGCTGGCGTCGCTCAGGTATAGGATGGCGCCGTCCGGCGCCCAGCAAGGCTGCATGACGGCCTCCCGCGCCCCGCCGGCCACGACCGCCGCTTCGCTGATCTCGCCGTTTTCGGCCAGGCGGCAGCGCAGCAGCATGGTGCCGTCCCAAGGCATGTTTGGGTGGTCCCAGGCGATGAACAGCAGTTCCGCGCCGTCTGCGGAAAGCCGCGGCGATGCGTAGAAATCATGGCCGCGATGCAGCCAGGCCGTCTTGCCATCGTCCAGGCTAATGGCCACAAGGGCGTTTTCCGGCGCTGCGGCTTCACTGTGGATTTCGCTCACGGCGATCAGCCGCCTTCTGCCGGCATCCAGGCGGAAATCCGCAAAGCGGGTGCGGGAGGAGCTTGTGGTCAACTGGGCCACAGCGCCGTCCGCGCCAACCCGGTAGATGTTCTGATCCCGGTTGTTGATGAAGAACGCTTCCGCCGCGGTGGGCAGGTAGGCGCCGCCGCCATACTCGTGCACACGGCTGCGCACGTCATAGGGGGCGGGGGTCAACTCCACCGGCGCCGCGCCGCTTTGCCGCAGCAGCGTCGTCCTACCACCTTCGTCCGGGCGGCTCTCCAGCCAGTGGAGCGCGCCGCAGCTGGCCAAGGGTTCGCCGATGCCGGCGGCTGCGCGGGCCACTAGCTGCGGCGAAATGGGGGACTGCCAGGCGCCGTATGGGTGACTCATAGCCGGCGCAGCGTCTTCCGCTGGTCCAGATAAGCCCAGCGTTCGTGGTCGCGCCAGGCGCCGGCGATGAAAAGGTAGTCTGGGGACAGCCCCTCCTTGCGGAAGCCGCAACCTCTCACCAAGGCGATGGAGCGATGATTGCCCGGCTGAATGTTTGCCTCCAGGCGATGCAGGCCCAGTTTCTCCACCGCTTGTCTGATCACCAACTGCAGGCCCTTGCGCATATAGCCTTTTCCAGCGAAAGGTTCCGCTACATAGTAGCCTAGGGAGCCGCTTTGCAGGACGCCGCGCACGATGTTGTTGATGTTGAAGCAGCCCGCAATTGCGCCCGTCGCCTGGTCCACGACCAGCAGGCCCACATGGTCGTCCCGCTGCAGGCGGGTGAAATAGCGGCGAAACATGGCCCGGGTGGTGGGCGGACGGATCCAGGGTTCGTGCAGAGTGGCGCTGCGCTGCATGGCGGCTAGGAATTCATCGCGATCGGCTTTGGTGACCGGGCGCACGAGCACCGACCGATCGGCATCCTCAGTCATTCCTGCGCTGCTCCGGCGGAAATATCCTCCTCAGGGCGGGTGGGATTGCCGCGGTGCGCCCTTTTGGCTCCCGCGAAGGGTGTCCCGCGGCGCACGGACTGTGGAATCCCCGCCGCGTAGCGGATCGCCTTCCCTTGGCCTTGCTTGGAACCAGGCGGCCGTCCTTTCCGTCGTGGGATCCCCGCCGCGCTGCGGGTGGCCTTCCCGTGGCCGTGCTTAGAACCAGACGACCGTCCTTTCCGTCTTGGGACCCCTGCCGCGCTGCGGGTTGCCTTCCCATGGCCGCAACGCCATCTCCGTCCGCAAACAGCGGGGCGCTGGGCGAACGCGACTTGTTCAGAGGTTCCCTAGCCCGCATATGGCGCCTCATGGACGCCCCAGAATGTAGGCGGCGCCGCGATGGCCGAGCCACGCCTTGCTGAATGCCGCTAGGTCATAGCGGCGCGGCACGGCTGCGGCGCTCTCTGCGGCTGGGTCGTGCACCAGCACGGCGTCCCCGTCCAGGCCATGGCAAGTCACCAGATGGCCGCCGGTTCTTGCAAGGGGCGCGCCGGGCAGTTCCCCCGGCCCAAAGGCGATGCTTGCCACGATGGGCAGGCCAGCCCGCAGCACCGCCAGCACGGGGTCCCAAGAGGCCAGCGCCTCCACGGCGCCCACGCGGCCATGGGCAGCGGCGCTGCGGATGGCCAGGGGCCAGCAGCCATAGGCTTGGGTGCGGTCGTCGAAGCATTGCGCCACGACATCCGGCCAGTCGATTTTGGCGTCTTCAGCCTTGAGCATCATGGTCAGGGCCGTGGGTGAACAGATGCGATGGCGGAGGCCTTGGGGCCCCTCCATTTGGCTGATGCCGGGCGGGGTCGGCGTGCGCACTGCCTGCCGCCTAGGCGGGGTGGGCGCCATGTGCAGGGGGCGTACGGACAGGACGGCCAGATAGAGGTCGGGCGGGCTTGGCTGGTGCAGATGGAAGATCAGGCGGCTGGCGGGCACGTCCGCCTCCGTGTGGAAGCAGTCGATCTGTGTGCTGACCGAGCTGAACGCCCCGGTTCGTCGGCACGAAGTTGATTCGGCGGATTTGCTTTTCGCGCCCCTTGCCGTTGCGTGGGCATCGCGCCTGCCTCCTCCCTCGCGGGCAGGGAGCGGCGGCCGGTGCGATGGCACTGGCTGCAGCCGCCAACTGGCCTCGTCCGCCCGAAGCGTCACCTGATAGCTATATTGCTTCCCAGGCACGGATAGGCTTGGCACGATGATGTGTCCCGCCGGACAGGGCGGCAACGGCACTTCACAGTAAACGCCGGCTGCGCACTGCCGCCAGATCAGCCCGGAGGCCACATCCAGAGGATAGGCGCGCCCGCTGGCCGCATCGCCGAAACGCCAGGATGCTTGCATAGCAGCTATTGCTCCCGCACCGGCGCGGGCGCAGGACGCTCGCCGGCGGTGCGCATCACGCCGGCGCCGGCGGTGCGCCCCCAAGTTCGGCCGCCAACGCGCTGAAAACGGGCAGCATTCGGCGGCGCGTCAAGGGGCTTGGCGCCATATGCGGGTCAGCCCCTGCGGTTCCGGCGCCCATGCATCGCCCGCCAGCCTGCAAAAAACCTTCTCATGCGGCGAAACAGCCACTCGCTGCCGTCCAAAAGCCCCAGTCCCCGAGGCCATTGTGCTTCTGTAGGAGGTCTTCATGGTTAGTCAGCTCAAGTTGAAATAACGCCGACATGTGGGAGTTGTGTATGTCATGCCACTCGCTCTCATTGCTACGCCTGTGCATCCTAGTGTGCTGTCCCGCAAGTAAGTGGGTTTTAGTCGCTAGGCCGTTTTGGCTCCCGGCGAGGCGCGACGACGCCCTGTGGCGGGCCCCACGCAAGGAGGAGCAACGCGGCCGGGGGCCAAATTGGCCACGAATAATCACACCTACTTGCGGGACAGCACACTAGGGCCGCAGCGCTGGGAATAGGGCGCGATGCGTTTGTGTTGCGCCGGGTTTGGCCGAAGTTGTCGCCAGCTTCTTTTACATTTTGCACATTTTCGATCATGGCGCTTAAAGTAGCCCCAACGGGTCTATGCCGCAACCTTGGTTGTGGTGCAGATGGGGCGTCCTTGCATGAAAACCCTGGTTCTCTATTCGACCGACCATTGCAGCCTTTGTGAACGGGCGCTGGAGATGTTGCTAGGCCTGCCGGAGCTGCGTGGCTGGGCTTTGCAGGTAGTGGACATTGCCGGGGATGAGGCTTTGCTGCATGGCTACGGCGCACGGATTCCGGTGCTGCGCTTCGACGGGCGGGAACTCGCCGCGCCCTTTGCCCATGAAGAAGTTGTGCAGTGGCTGGGGCTACGCCCAGCCTAGCCTTCCATAGCCTGTGCTCTCGCCAACACATTGCGTCAAGGGCGCTGACAATCGTGCTGAATTCCGTCATTGGGGACATGCTCGCGACAGCTTACGGGTTTCGCGTTTAAGGACCCCCTGAACAAGTCCCGAAAGCGCAGAGGAGCCTAGGTGGCCTGATGGCAAGGCGCGGCGAAGCCCTGTGGCAGGCGCCACACAATTAGCCGCAACAGCGCCAACATACCCTTTAGGTCTTCCTGAAGGCGCCACGCGGCGCCAATTCCAGCTCAAGTCATTGATTTTGGCTATCGCAAGCCATAGGTCGGCACTACAGCCAGCTTCACGCCATCTCATTCAACAAAAGCAAGGCGTTATGTCGGACCCAGAGCCCACATAACGCTGAAGTTCGCCCAAATACCAGCTAAGTTACGGAAGTCGGGTTAAGTCTGGCAGGCCGCCGGTCGCGCAGATGGAAATCCGCCATCATCATTGCGGCCTCGGGCGGTTTGGGGCGTGTTGGTGCGTGCGCCCTACAGGTTGAACAGGCGTTTGGCGTTGACGGTGGTTTGCAAGGCCACTTCCTCGGCGGTGATGCCGCGCAGCCGGGCGATGAATGCGGCGATGAAGGGCAGCAGGCAGGGCTCGTTGCGCCGTTTGTGGCTGGTGGGGCTTTGCGCCCCTTGGGGCAGCAGAAATGGCGCGTCGGTTTCGATCAGCAGGCGATCCAAGGGAATCTTGGGCACCAGCCGGCGCAGTCTCTCGCCGCGCCGTTGGTCGCACACCCAGCCGGTGACGCCGATGAAAAAGCCTTGGTCTAAGTAGCGAATTAGGTCCTGTTCACTGCCGGTGAAGCAGTGGATCACCAAGTCGGGCAGGCGTTGGGCCTGGCTGGCGAGAATATCGCAGACCGCGCCTTGGGTGTCCCGTTCGTGGACGAACAGGGGCAGCCGCAGTTGTGCGGCAAGGGCTACCTGGGCTGTGAAGACGGTGCGTTGCGCGGCTTCGGGGGAGAAGTTGCGGTGGAAGTCCAGCCCCGTCTCGCCGATGGCGCGAACTTGCGGATCGGCGGCCAGGGCTTGCAGGCGCGCAATCCAGTCGTCGCCGGCATCCAGCGTTTGCGCCGCTTGGTGGGGATGAACGCCGACCGTGCAGGACAGATCTTCATGCTTTGCGCATAGTTCGATGGCCGCCGCGGAATCCGCAAGGTCCGTGCCTGTGACCAGAATGCGGGCGAGACCCGCCGCACGGGCGCGACCAAGCACAGAGTCAAGGTCGCCGCGGAACTGCGGGTTCAGCAGGTTGGCGCCGATGTCAATCATGGCGCGGGCCGCCTCGTAGGACCATCCCAAAGTGATCGCTCTTGGAGGAAAATTTCTGAAAGGCGGCCAAGTCCCCCTTGGTTGGCTTGACCGGGTCGCCGCAGGAAATGGCCGTGGCGTCCGCCGCCCACTAGCTGACCGGCGCCACGGCGTCGATATCCGGCAGGATCGGCACCGGCTGGTCGAACAGGCGGGCGTACACTTGGCTGAAAGCCACCAAGTTTTTCACGTAGTTGCGTGTTTCGCGAAATGGGATGGCTTCCACCCAGGCGTCTATGGGTGCGCCGGCGAACTCGCGCATCCAGCGGTCGGCGCGATGCTCCCCGGCGTTGTAGGCGGCGGCCACGAAGGGCAGTGCTTGGTTGTAGCGGCGCATCAGCCAGGCGATGTGGCTGCTGGCCAAGGTGATGTTCCTGGCTGGATCGTACAGGTCGTTGGCGGCGGGCAGGGGCAGTCCGGCCCGCCGCGCCGTCACCCGCGCCGTGCTGGGCAGCATTTGCAGAATGCCCCGGGCGTTGGCCACGGAACGGGCGTCCGCCTGAAAGACGCTTTCCTGGCGGGCGAAAGCCAGCAGTATCGGCAAGGCCACCTCCGTTATGTGGCTGGAGCGCTTAAACAGCGGCAAGTACCGTACTGGGAAGCGCAGCTTCAGGTCGTCGAGCAGTTCGCCGCGGAACGCGGCGGTGATGGCCAACGACGGGAAGCCGATGTCCTGCACCCGGTAAACCGCCTCCCGGCGTTCCTCCAGGGTGAGCCTTGGCAACAGGGCGAACAGCTCCCGGCGGGCGTTGGTCTCGTCCTGCAGGGCGAACAGCTCGATCATGCGGGCGACCGCCGGGATGTCTAGAACTCGTTGGCGCACTTCCAGCGGCAGGCGTTTCGATGCGTCGTTCAAGCGCACCGGGGCGCCGATGCGGTGCGCCGCCAGAAAGCCGTAGTAGTTGCGTTTCTCCGCTAGGGACTGGAAGGCCAACCGCGCTTGTTCAGATTGCGCGTGGGTCTCTTCCTCCGCGCGCGCCAGCCAATATTGCCACTTCATGGCGAAGCGCTCATCCTGCGGAATTTTCTCTATCCAGGCTCGCACCAAGGGCCAGTTCGCCCGCTTGATGTAGGCGTCGGCGAAGCCCGTTGCCGCCTCGGGCGATGCGTCCGCATAGGGTGCCCTCTCCAGCAGGCCGGCACGGGCCAAGGCCAGCTCCACGGCTTCGTTGATGTGCAGCCGTTCGCTGGGTGTGAACTGATGGCTGGACTCATACTTCGCCCACAGATCCCGGGCCGCTTCGGCATCCCGCCCCGCCAAGCGCCGCAGTCCGTAGCCGATGACTTCCCGGGACAGGACGTTGTCCGTACGGTAGCGGCTGCCCGCCTTGATGCGGGTGGGGTCTGCATGCACTTGGTAATAGGCTTGCGCCCAAGTCTTGTGGCTGGGCGAGAAGAACCGCGCCAGATAACGCGCCAACAGCCGTTGGTTGGCCGCGACGGCCAAACGCAGGCGTTGCCAGGCAATGTCGTCGGTCAATCGCTCCCGCTGCCAGATATTGAATATGGGATCGCAGGCCTTGGGCTGGGATTCGCCCACCGTCCAAACCGCCTGCACGCCATCGAGGGCCGCCTCCCGCTGGCCGGTGTTGTACAGCGCCCGCAGGTGCAGGCACTGGTACTCCGGATCATCCGACGCCTCATAGTGGGCTAGGAAGGTGCGCCACTTGCCGCGTTCGGCTTGGCTTCTCAACCATTGCCAATAGATGCGCTGGGCGCCCGGAATGTCCGGGTGGGCTTGGCGGAAACCGTGCACCTCCTCAGGCTTCAGACTCGACAGCCGCAGCCGATTGCGGTGATAGGTGATGTAGGGGGCCAGGACGTAGTCCGCCAACTCCTTTTTTTGGATGTTCAGGGCGTCGCTGACATGGCCGGCGTACACCAGATCCACCGCCCGGCGATAGGCTTGACGCTGTTCGTAGAGCGAGCCGCCTTGGGCGGCGCCGGCAACCGGCAGCAGCCACAGCAAGACCAGCCACAGCGGCCCCCAAGGTATCGCCACTAAAATACGCGCCTACTTTTGTTTTGCAGCGCCCACCCGCACCGCCAGCACGTCACATCCGGCGCCGTGCAGCACGGCATTGGCGGTGGAGCCCAACAGCAGCGCCAGACCATGCCGACCGTGGCTGCCGACAATGATGAGGTCCATGCCCTCGGCGTTCGCGATGCGGTGAATCTCCGCATCCGGGCGCCCGAACGCCAAGTGCTGGCGGCTGCCGGGCACATCGATGGAGGCGGCGAACTCCGCCAACTGGGACTTCGCCTGCTGCCGTATCTGATCTTGCACGGAGGAGATATCCAAGGGCACGTCACCGCCATAGGCGAAAGTCAGCGGCTCCACCACATGCGCCAAGTGCAGCTCGCCGCCAACTGCATGGGCAAGGGCCGTCGCCGTCCGCGCCACCTGTGCGGACTCTTGAGAAAGATCCACCGCCAAAAGAATGCGCTGGTAACCGAACATTGCGTCACACCGCGCTGGATTGAATGCGCATGGTAGTGGTTGAAGAGGATTGGCTCAAGGGGTTGCAGGGGATCGCCGCCCATCTAGAACCCAAGCTCCGCATCAGCATCCAACCCCCGCTCCGCCAGAAAGTGCCGGTTGAACAGGCTGGACTGGTACTTGTGCCCGGTGTCCGTCAGCATGGTGACGATAGTGCGCCCAGGTCCCAGCATCCTTGCCGTACGCACCGCGCCGTACAAATTGATGCCAGTGCTGGACCCGAAGAACCAGCCTTGCCGACGCAGCATGGCATAGACCATCCGCACCATTTCCTGGTCCGTGATCTGCACCGCATCGTCGATCTCCGTGCCGGCCAGATTGTCCGTCACCCGGCTGTTGCCGATGCCCTCGGTGATGGAGGGCCCAGGGGTCATGGCGGCCTCGCCCGCCGTCACCCAGTTGTACAGGGCGCTGCCGTAGGGGTCCGCCAACAGCACCCGGATGTTCTTGTTGCGCTCCTTCAGGAAGCGGGAGACCCCGGCCAGGGTGCCGCCGGTGCCTACGGAGCAGATGAAGGCATCCAAGGCGCCGCCGGTTTGCGTCCAGATTTCGGGGCCGGTGGATTCATAGTGCGCCAGACGGTTGGCGGTGTTGTCGAATTGATTCGCCCAGACGGCGCCGGGCAGTTGGGCAGCGTAGCGGCCAGCCTGCTTTTGATAGTTCATCTCGTCGCGGTAGGGCAGGGTGGGCACCACACGCACCTCCGCGCCCAAGGTCTTCAGGATGTCCACCTTCTCTTGGGACTGGTTGTCCGGCATGTATATCACGCATGGGTAGCCGCGTTCATTGCACACATGGGCCAAGCCGATGCCGGTGTTGCCGGCGGTGCCTTCCACCACGGTGCCGCCCGGCGCCAGGGCGCCGCTCCTTTCATGCTGCCGCACGATCCATAGCGCCGCCCGATCCTTCACCGAGCCGCCCGGGTTCATAAATTCCGCCTTGCCCAGAATCTCGCAGCCAGTGGCCTCGCTGAGCAGGGGGATGCGGATCAGCGGCGTATTGCCAACGCTGCCCGCAAAGCCGTTTAGGGTGTCCATAGAAAGGTTCCGCCAAGGGATGCGCAAGTTTACCCTAGGGAACCTCTGAACAAGTCGCGTTCGCCCTTCGGGAGGGCCTAAAGGGCGCGCTGGCTGTGTTGCGGCTCATTGTGTGGGGGCAAGCCACACGGCTTCGCCGCGCCTTGCCATCACGCCCTTTAGCCTCATCTGGGCTGCCGGGACTTGTTCAGAGGTTCCCTAGACTGTTGGCCAGCCTGTGGTTCCCGCCACCGAGTTCATCGGCTTTTGCGTCGAGCATCGCGTTCAATGTCTCCTCAACCCGCACCTTGCGGTGGTCCTTGAATCCAACTGCGCTCAAGGCCAACATACGCCAAACAAACCGGCGCAGGAGCATCGTGGTCCCCCAGTCATTGCAGCGCAGCATCGAGGAGGCTGGCTTGCGCCCGGCCAAGGTGGATGAACTTCTCAACCGCGTCCGCCGGGAAGTGGATGCCGGGTTGCTGTCCGCCGTGCAGGTGGCGGTGGCGCGGCACGGCAAGGTCGCCGTGCTGGCCACCTATGGCGATGCGGATGACGGCAGCCTGTTCTGCGTGTTCTCCGCCACCAAGGCCATCACCTCGGCGGCGGCTTGGCTGCTTATGCAGGAAGGCAAGCTGAACGCGGATGCGCTTGTGGCGGACAGCATTCCGGCTTTCGCGACGCACGGCAAGGAGGCTGTGCGGGTGCAGCAGCTGTTCACCCACACCGCCGGCTTTCCCGCCGCCCCCTTTCGCCCGCTGGATTGGCTTGACAAGACCAGGCGCGATGAACGCTACGCCCAATGGCGGCTGTCGTGGCCGCCGGGCAGCCGATTTGAATACCACCCTTCCTCCAGCATGTGGGTGGTGGCGGAGCTCATCGAGCGGCGCACTGGCCAGTCTTTGCCGGCCTTTGTGCGGGAACGCATCGCAGCCCCTTTGGGGCTGCACGACCTGCATCTAGGACTGCCGCCTTCCGAACAGCATCGCGCCGCCTTGTGCGAACATGCCGGCGTGGCCATGACGGATCAGGATTGGCGGGATCTGGGCCTGCCGCCCCCGCCGGCTACGGAAGTCACTGAAGACGTCATCCTCAGCTTCAATCGTCCAGAGGTGCGTGCGGTTGGGGTGCCCGGCGGCGGCGCCTTCACTGGCGCCGGAGAGCTTGCGCTTTTCTATCAGGGTCTGCTGCACGGCGGGCTGGGCGGCAGGCGCATTTGGGATGCGGCCATGCTGCGCCGGGCGCGCACGGTGCTGACCGGGGATCTGAGCGATCTGATGGGCGTGGCGGCCAACCGTGGGCTTGGCGTCGTCATAGCCGGGGATGAAAAAAGGAGCTTGCGCGGCTTCGGCAAGACAAACTCAGCCCAGGCCTTTGGGCACAATGGCGCTGGCGGGCAGCTCGCCTGGGCGGACCCGGCCACGGGCCTGTCGTTGGGCTACTGCACCCGCACCCATGACCGCAACGTCATCCGCCAAGGACGGCGCGGCGTGGCGATCTCCAGCATCGCGGCCGGCTGCGCACTGTAGCTGCCGTGGACCGGGCGGACCGCGGGACCGAGCCCCTGTTCGTGGGCCGCGGGGACCTGTTCGAGGCCGCCGCGTCCGCGGCCCGCGCCTGCGCCGACGGCCATCCGCAGGGACAGACCCTGTGCCTGTCCGGACCGCCGGGCGTCGGCAAGACCGCCTTCATCGAGGCGCTCCGCGGCCGGAGCCTGAAAGGGGGCTGGGGCGGCCCGCCGACGCTGGTGGCGCGGGTGCCCGCGACCATGCTCCACAACCCGCATGTCGTCCTGCGACGGTTAGCGGAGGCCCTGCCGGAGGCTTGGTGCGGCGGTGGCCGCGAGCGCATCCTGGACTTCGTGCACGGCCTTTCGCGGCGCGGCGGCGGGGTCACGGCCTTCGGCGCCGGGGCCGCCTTGGGCGCGGCGCCGGCCGAGCCGGAGGGCGACCCCCTCGGCGAGGGGCTCGCCGAGGCGCTGCGCGGCGTCCCGAAGGGCGCGGCCGTGTGTCTGGCCGTCGACGAGGCGCAGCGGCTGAAGCCGACCCCCGGCGGGGAGGCCAACGAGCTGCTGGCCAATGTCCATGCGGGGGAGCACGCCGACTTCCCCCTGTTTGTCCTGCTCGCCGGCCACTCCCAGACGCCGGACATCATCCAGCCGTCGGTGTCGCGGCGCCTGGCGGGACGCCGCGCCGTCCGCATGCAGCCCCTGTCCGGTGAGGAGGCCCGGACCTACCTCGCCGGCGTCATGGACCACCTGGGCCTCCTGGGGCCAGCCAAGGTGCGGCGCCGGCTCATCGACTGGCTTGCCGCGGAGTGCGGCGGGTTCCCCCACCACCTGCGCTCGGCCATGACGGCCCTGGGCGCCGAGATGCTGCGCGCCGACAGCGCCCGCCCGGGGGACTTGGACGCGAAGCGCGTCGCGGCCGACCTCGCCGGGCTGCGCGTCGACTACTACCAAGGCCGACTGTCGGGCCTCCGTCCGGCCCTGCCAGTGATCCGCGAACTCCTTGGAGATTGGGGCCCGGCGGGCATCTCCTTGGAGCGGGCGGAGGACGACGCCCGCGCCCTGCTGGCGCGGATGGGCGCGGACATGAGGGCGGAGCTGCGCGCCGCCGGGATGGGCACGGGGCCGGACCTGGTCGGCGCCATGGTCAGCCGGGGCCTGCTGGCGGCCGACGCCGGCGGCGAACGCTGGCGGTGCCTGATCCCCTCGCTGCGGCAGTACGTGCTGACGGGGACGTTTCGGACGCGGCCGCCGCCGAAGCCCATGGACTTCTGCGGGTGACGGGGCGGGAGCGGACGGCGTGGACGGGACGCGGCGGGCGAAGATAAGGAAGTACGTGGACGGACGGACCGCGGGACCGAGCCCGTGTTCGTCGGCTTCGGTAGCGGCTTGTCAACGCATCCTTATAATTTCCCATTGAAAGGAGCTTCTACTTGTTTATGAACAACGGCTTAAGACGCAATTTGGTCATTGGACGCAAGCGCAGGGGCATGGCGGGGCTTATTCTTCGCTGGTTCCCGGACAGCCCGCACGCGCGCTTGCGGTCGGCGCCGTGCGCCCTGTCATGCAGGCTATTGTTGACCCGCCCGCGTTTGCGGGCGTCCTGTCGCCCTCGGCAACCCGGCGCCTGCGCACGGACCGGCGGTCGTTTGCGTATGCACCTGCTGGCGGGCTGGCTGGGCGCCGTCTCCCTGGCCAGCGGCGCCGCTGCGGACCAGGCCATTCTGGACGCCGTGCAACAGCAGCGCGAAGCTGCGGTCGCCTTGGCCAGCGACATTTGGGGCTTCGCCGAACTCGGCTATCTGGAGGAGAGGAGCTCTGAGCGCTTGCGCAGCTACTTGGAGGCAGGTGGCTTCGACGTTGTGCGCGGCGTGGCCGACATCCCTACGGCGTTCGTCGCCAGTTATGGCCAAGGCAAGCCGGTCATCGCCATTCTGGCGGAATTCGACGCCCTGCCCGGCCTTTCCCAAGCGGCCCAGCCCAAGCGCCAGGCGGTGGCGGAAGGTGCGCCGGGCCACGCCTGCGGCCACCACCTGTTTGGCGCAGCCTCCGCATCGGCTGGCGTCGCCTTGGCTCAATGGCTCCGGGAAACGGGTGCGCCGGGCACGGTGCGCGTCTACGGCACGCCGGCGGAGGAGGGCGGCTCGGGCAAGGTTTACATGGTGCGCGCCGGCTTGTTCGACGATGTGGACGTGGTGCTGCACTGGCATCCAGGCGATCGCAACGAGGCCTCCGCCGCCTCCAGCACCGCCAACAAGTCCGGCCGTTTCCGCTTCCAAGGGGTCGCCGCCCATGCGGCTTCCGCCCCGGAGCGGGGCCGCTCCGCACTCGATGGGGTGGAGGCGATGAACTACATGGTCAACCTGATGCGCGAGCACATCCCCCAGGACGCGCGCATTCACTACGTCATCACGGAGGGCGGGCAAGCGCCCAACATCGTGCCGGAAACCGCGGAGGTCTACTATTACGTGCGCCATCCGCAGTTGCCCCAAGTGCGGGAACTGTTCGAGCGGGTGGTGGCCGCCGCCGATGCCGCCGCCCTTGGCACGGGAACCGAAGTGAGCTACGAGGTGATGCATGGAAACTATCCGGTTCTGCCCAACGAAACTCTGGCCCGGCGCATGGACGCCCATCTGCGCCGCCTAGGCGGCATCGAGTACAGTGCGCACGAGCGGGCCTTCGCTAGGACGCTGCATAAAACCCTGCCCAGCCCCAGTTTGCAGTTAGGCGCCGAAGCCGAAGTGCAGCCCTTCAGCGTGCGCCAAGGCATGGGCTCCACGGATGTGGGAGACGTCAGTTGGATGGCGCCTACGGTGGGTTTCGTCACCGCCACCTGGGTGCCGGGCACGCCGGCGCACAGTTGGCAGGCAGTGGCCGCCGGCGGCATGGGCATCGGCCACAAAGGCATGCATCTGGCGGCGCAGCTGCTGGGCTTGATGGCCGTAGATCTCTTTCAGGACGCGCAACTCATCGCAGACGCCCGGGCGGAGCTGCGGCGCCAGCGCGGCGAGGACTTCCAATACGCCGCCCTGCTTGGCCAGCGCCAACCGCCTCTGGACTACCGCCGATAGGCTGCGCAGGCCAAGTCCAGCAATCATGGAACCGAAGCCCTGGGAGCCTTTGAACAAGTCCCGGGAGCCAAAACGGCCTAGCGACTAAAACCCACTTGCTTGCGGGGCAGCACACTAGGGAACCTCTGAACAAGTCCCGGAAGCCCAGAGGAGCCTAAAGGG
>CAYGBY010000072.1:0-15474 GCA_964348115.1 uncultured Pseudomonadales bacterium | reverse complement strand
ACCTACGAGGTGTTCATGGGCCTTTCCCTCGTGGCGGTGGTGCGGCGGTCCGGCTCCTTCAACATGAGCGAGATCGTGCGCGCCCAGGAGCAGGGCCTGTGGTTCGTCATCCCGCAAGTTCTCGGCTTCGTCGTGTTCCTAATTGCCGGCTTGGCGGAAACCCATCGTCTGCCCTTCGATCTGCCGGAAGCGGAGCACGAACTGGTGGCCGGCTTCCACACGGAATACTCCTCCATGAAGTTCGGCCTGATCATGGTGGGGGAGTACCTCGGCGTGATTCTCACCTCGGCCATGATCACCACCCTGTTCTTCGGCGGCTGGCTGGGGCCGGCCTTTTTGCCGCCCATCGTCTGGTTCTCGCTGAAGACCGCCTTCTTCGTGTGCTTTTTCATATTGCTGCGGGCGGCCATCCCGAGGCCGCGCTATGATCAGCTCATGTCCTTGGGTTGGAAGATTCTCCTGCCCATCACCCTGATCAACCTTCTGGTCACCGGCGCTGTGGCCCTGAGCATGGAGAGCTAGCCCATGTGGAGCCACCTGCGCACCCTGTGGAGCGTGTTCAAGCACCTGTTTGCGCGCAATGAAACCGTGCAGTATCCGGAGGAGATGCCTTATCTGGCGCCCCGTTACCGGGGCCGCATCGTGCTGACCCGGGACCCGGACGGGGAGGAGCGCTGCGTTTCCTGCAACCTGTGCGCGGTCGCCTGCCCGGTGGACTGCATCGCTCTGCAGAAGACCGAAGGGGAGGACGGGCGCTGGTATCCGGAGTTTTTCCGCATCAACTTCTCCCGCTGCATCATGTGCGGGCTGTGCGAGGAGGCCTGCCCCACCTACGCCATCCAGCTTACGCCGGACTTTGAGTTGGCGGAGTTCAACCGCGACAACATGGTCTATGAGAAGGAGCATCTGCTGATAGATGGCGTGGGCAAGTACCCGGACTACTCGTTCTGGCGGGTGGCTGGCAAGACCATCGCCGGCAAGGACAAAGGGGCCGCGCGGAACGAAGCGCCGCCGCTGGACGTGCGGGAGCTTCTGCCGTGACCCTGCATCCGCACGAAGCGGCCCTGCCGTCCGTGCGGGGGGATCGTTGTCCTAGCCATCCTGACATGGGCCCCCTGCATCCGTACGAAGCGGCCTTGCCGTCCGCACCGCGGTGGTTCGTCCTGGGAGCGGCGGCGTGAGCCTGGAAGCCGTTCTGTTCTACATCGCAGCCGCTGTGTCGCTGTCCGCCACTGTGCTGGCGGTGACCCGCACCAACGCCTCCCATGCGCTCATCTACCTGATCATTTCGCTGCTGTCCGTGGCGGTCATCTTCTTCCTGGTGGGCGCCCCCTTCGCCGCCGCCTTGGAGATCGTCATCTACGCCGGCGCCATCATGGTGCTGTTTCTGTTCGTGGTGATGATGCTGAACTTAGGCCGCGGCTCGGTGGAGCAGGAACGCCGCTGGCTGCCGCCCAGGATGTGGATCGGCCCAGGCGTGCTGACCGGCGTGCTGCTGCTGGAGATGATCTATCTCATCGCCGGCAGTCCGGCGTACACATCCGGCACGGCGGTGTCGCCCAAGCAGGTGGGCATCGCACTGTTCGGCCCCTACCTGCTGGCCGTGGAGCTGGCCTCCATTCTGCTGCTGGCCGCCTTGGTGGGCGCCTTCCATCTGGGGCGCCGCTACATGCGGGCGCGGCGCGAGGAGATCGAATGACCGCAGTCGCCGTACCGCTGGAGCACCTGCTCATTCTCGCCGCTGTGCTGTTCGCCATCGGCCTCACCGGCGTGCTGGTGCGGCGCAACATCATCTTCTTGCTGATCTCCTTGGAGATCATGATGAACGCCTGCGGACTGGCCTTCGTGGCCGCCGGCGCCCGCTGGGCGGAGGCCGATGGGCAGATCCTGTACATGCTGGTGCTGTCCTTGGCGGCGGCGGAGGTGGCGGTGGGCCTGGGCTTGGTGCTGCAGCTTGAGCGCCGCTTCGACAACCTCGACATAGACGCGGCCAGCGAGCTCAAGGGGTAGGGCGCGTGGCATTCCTGTGGTTGGTTCCGGCGCTGCCGCTGGCGGGGGCCTTGGCGCTGCTGGTCAGCGAGGGCAGGCTGCCGCAGCGGGTGGTGGCCGTCATCGGGGCCGGATCCGTTGGCTTGGCCGCCCTTGCGGCGCTGTTGGCGGGCCTTGAGTTCAGCGCGCAGGGCGGGGCGCCCTATGCCCAGCATCTGTGGACCTGGATGGCCGCCGGCGGCTTTGAGGTGGCCTTTCGGCTGTATTTGGACGGCCTTGCCCTGGTGATGATGTTGATCATCACCGGCGTCGGCTTTCTGATCCATCTGTACGCCACCGGCTACATGGCCGGAGAGGAAGGCTACAGCCGCTTCTTCGCCTACATGAACCTGTTTGTGTTCGCCATGCTCATGCTGGTGCTGGGCGACAATCTAGTGACGCTGTTTCTGGGTTGGGAAGGAGTTGGGCTGTGCAGCTACCTTCTGATCGGCTTTTACCACAGGGATGCTGCGAACGGCTATGCGGCGCGCAAAGCCTTTGTGGTCACGCGGGTCGGGGACACCTTCATGGCCATTGGCCTGTTCCTGCTGTTTCGCGAGCTGGGCACCCTGGACATTCAAAGCGCCATGCAGCGGGCCGCTGACGCCTGGCCGGACGGCGCGGCCGTATGCACCCTGATCGCCCTGCTGCTGCTGGGCGGCGCGGTGGGCAAATCCGCCCAGACGCCCCTGCAAACCTGGCTGCCGGACGCCATGGCCGGCCCAACCCCGGTGAGCGCCCTGATCCATGCGGCCACTATGGTGACGGCCGGGGTCTATCTCATCGCCCGCACCCATGATCTGTTCCTGTTGTCGCCGAACGCCCAGTTCGCGGTGGCCATAGTGGGCCTAGTCACCCTGTTCATCGCCTCCTGCACGGCCTTGGTGCAAAGGGACATCAAGCGCATTCTGGCCTATTCCACCATGAGCCAGATCGGCTACATGTTCCTAGCCTTGGGGGTGGGCGCCTGGTCCGCGGCCATCTTCCACCTGATGACCCACGCCTTCTTCAAGGCCCTGCTGTTCCTCTCCGCCGGCGCCGTTATTCTGGCGCTGCACCACGAACAGGACATCTTCAGGATGGGCGGCCTGCGGCGGCGCCTGCCGGGGCCGTTCTGGTGCATGGTGGTGGGTTCCGCGGCCTTGGCCGCGCTGCCGCTAACCTCCGGGTTCTTCAGCAAGGACGCCATCCTGCTGACCAGCTTCGATTATGCCCGGGGCGGGCCCTGGTTTTGGGGCTTGGCGTCCTTGGCGGCGTTCCTGACCGCCCTGTACACCACCCGCATGATCTTCATCGTCTTCTTCGGCGAGGCGCGCAGCGCCGCACAGCCCCATGACGGCTTTGGCCTCAACATGCGCCTGCCGCTGGTCGTGCTGGCGCTGCTGTCCGTCATCGGCGGCTGGTTCGGCTTGGACGCCGTGGCGGATGTGCTGCCGGATGGCGGGCTGCAGGCCGCCGGCCACCAAGGGGCCTTGGTTTGGCTGACGCCCTTGGCGCCCATCCTAGGCGTTGCGTTCGGCTATCTGGTGTTCGGCGGTCGCCAGATTGCCGTCACGGGGTTGGTGGAGTCCCGCTTTGGCCGTGCGGTGGCGGGCTTCTGGCATGGCGGCTGGGGCTTCGACGCCCTCTATGGCCTGCTGTTCGTGCGGCCCTTCATGTGGCTGGCGCGGGTCAACAAGTCCGATGCGGTGGACTTTCTCTATGGGATGCTGGTTGCCCTGACGCAGCGCCTGAACGCCGTGGCCATTCAAACCCAGACCGGCGCCCTGCGCTGGTACGCCGCCAGCATGGCGCTGGGCCTAGTGTTGGCCATCCTGTTGGTGCTGCTTGCCGGCGCCGTGCTGTGAGCCTGCTCGGCCTCATCGGGCTGCTGCTGCTTGGCGGCGGGGTGGCGGCCGTTTCCGAACGGCGGCATCGCAACGCGCCGCGCTGGGTGGCCTTGGGCACGCTCATCGTTGGCGGACTGTATTTCCTGGGCTTCTCGGTGGGGCATGGGGAGGCGTTCGCCTGGATCCCCCGCTTCGGCATCAACGTCATTCTTGGCCTGGACGGCCTCAGCTACGCCATGGTGGCGCTAACGTTGTTCCTGGGGGTGGTGGCCGTGGTCTCCTCCTGGTCGGAGATTGAGCAAAGCCCAGGGTTCTTCCAGTTCAACCTGCTGTGGACCCTGGCCGGGGTGGTGGGGGTGTTCACCGCCCTGGATCTGTTCCTGTTCTTCGTGTTCTGGGAAGTGATGCTGGTGCCCATGTACTTCCTGATCGCCATCTGGGGCCACGAAGCCCGCGCCTATGCGGCCATGAAGTTTTTTCTGTTCACCCAGGTCAGCGGGCTTTTGCTGCTGGCGGCCATCGTGGCGCTGGTGGTGGCGCACTATCTGGGCACTGGCGTCATCACCTTCAGCTATGCGGCGCTTCTTCAGGCGTCCGTCGCCCCGGACCTCGCCCACTACCTGATGTTGGGCTTCTTCGCGGCCTTTGTGGTGAAGCTGCCCGGCGTACCCTTCCATACTTGGCTGCCGGACGCCCACACCCAGGCGCCTACGGCCGGCAGCGTCATCCTGGCGGGCATCCTGCTTAAAACGGGCGCCTACGGCCTGCTGCGCTTCGTGGTGCCCCTGTTTCCCGACGCGGCCTTGGACTTTCGCTGGCCGGCCATGGCGCTTGGCGCGGCCAGCGTCCTCTACGGCGGCTATCTGGCCTACAGCCAGAGCGACTTCAAGCGCTTGGTGGCCTACAGCAGCATCAGCCATATGGGCTTCGTGCTGCTTGGCGCCTTCGCCTGGAATGCGCTGGCGGTGCAGGGCGCAGTAGTGCAGATGGTGGCGCACGGCTTCTCCACCGCGGCGCTGTTCATGATGGCGGGGGCCTTGCAGCAGCGCCTGCACACCCGTGAGATGGGGGAAATGGGCGGCCTGTGGCATCGTGCGCCGCGCATGGGGGCGCTGACCCTGTTCTTCGTGGTGGCTTCGCTGGGCATGCCCGGCCTCGGCAACTTCGTTGGGGAGTTCATGGTGCTCCTGGGTGCCTTCCGGGTGGATGCGCCGCTGACGGTGGCCGCCGCGGTCGGCATCATCGTCGCTGCGGTGTACGGGCTGCATCTGATGCAGCGCTCCTTTCAGGGGCCGCCCAACCCGCAGGTGGAGAAGATGGCGGACTTTGGCCCAAGGGAGCTGTCCGTGATGATCCTCATGATGCTGGCCTTGGTCTGGCTGGGCGTTCATCCCAACACCCTGCTGCATCTTACGGCGCCCGCGGTGGCCGGTTTGGGGGTGATGCCTTGAACGCCCTGGACTTTCAGGCCTTGGCGCCGCACCTGACCCTGGGCGGGGCGCTGTTGGCGGTGATGCTGGTCATTTCCTTCCGGCGCAGCCACCGGGTTGCGGCTTGGCTTGCGGTGCTGTCCTTGGCCGCGGTTCTGCTGGCGTTGCCCATCGGGCTTGACGCCGGCGCCCGGCAGGTCACGCCCTTGCTGATGCTGGACGGCTACGCCGCCTTCCTCAATGGCTTGTTCGTGCTCATCGCCCTGGTGACGGCGCTCTTATCGCGACATTACCTCAAAGGGCGCATCGGCGATCAGGAGGAGTTCTACCTGCTGCTGCTGCTCGCCACCCTAGGCGCCATGACCTTGGCCAGCGCCCAGCACTTCGCCGCACTGCTGCTGGGGCTGGAGATCATCTCCATATCCCTGTACACCCTGGTGGCCTACCCGGAGGAAGGCCACCCGCCCCTTGAGGCGGCGCTGAAATACCTGGTGCTTTCCGGGGTCGGCTCCACCACCATGCTGTTCGGCATGGCGCTTATCTACCACGCCAGCGGAACCATGCAGTTCGCCGAGATCGCCGCCGCCGCAGCGCCGGTGGGCCGCGCCGCAGTATGGATGGCCACCGGGCAAGTGATGCTGCTGGCGGGTTTCGCCTTCAAGCTGTCCCTGATTCCTTTCCACATGTGGACCCCGGATGTCTATCAGGGCGCCCCGGCGCCGGTGACGGGCTTTCTGGCCACCGTGTCCAAGGCGGCCGTGTTCGCCGTGCTGCTGCGTTTTGCGGTGCAGACGGAACTTCTGGACAGCGGCGTGGCGTTCAGCGTGCTGGCGGTGATGGCGGTGCTGTCCATGGTGGTGGGCAACCTGCTGGCCTTAAGGCAGCGGAGCATCAAGCGGCTCCTGGCCTATTCGTCCATCGCCCACATGGGCTACCTGATGATCGGGCTGCTGGTGCTCGGCGCCTTGGGCAAGCCCGCTTTGGCCGTGGAGACCGGTTTGGTTTTTCTGGCTGGCTACATGGTGATGACCATCACCGCCTTCGCCGTGGTCACCGCCTTGCGCAGCACGGAGGCGGTTGGCGATGAGGATGAGGTCGCCGCCTATGCGGGGCTGTTCTGGCGCCGTCCGGTGCTGGCCGCAGCCCTGACCACGGCCTTGCTGTCCCTGGCTGGCATCCCCTTGACCGCAGGTTTCATCGCCAAGTTCTACCTGTTCGCTGCCGGCATTGAAGGGGCGCTTTGGGGGTTGGTTTGGGCGATGATTTTGGGCAGCGCCATCGCCATCTATTACTACCTTCGGATCGTGTTCGCGATGACGCTGCGGCAAGGGCCGCACCAATCGCCAGCCGTCGCCACCCTTAGCGTCGTCACCGCCGCGGCGCTGGGCCTCGCCATCCTGGCCATTGGCATATACCCAACGCCGCTTGCGGATCTGGCCAGCCAGATCGCCGCAGCCCTCACCAGCGCAGGCCCAACGCCGGCGGCGCCGTCCGACATATGAACGTAGCCGCCTGAGCGGCGTTGCGAATTCAATGGCGACAAGCCGCAACAGGAGAAGAACATGCTGAAGTCCGTCAAAGTGGAAGACTACATGCTCAGGCGCCCGGTGTTGGTGCACCCGGATACCGAGCTGTTTCGCGCCATCCATGAGATCCTCACCCACCGAATCTCGGGCGTCACCGTGGTGGATGAGCACAGCCGTCCGGTGGGCATGCTTTCGGAGCTCGATTGCCTGCGCGCCATTCTGAAGGCCAGCTACTATCAGGAGGAGGTGGGGGTGCACTTAGTGCGGGATCACATGCACGAGGGCGTGGAGAGCGTCGGCCCCACGGAGGATGTATTCGACGTGGCCGAATCCATGCTCAACCACAAGCATCGCCGCCGCCCGGTGGTCGATGACCACGGCCACATGATCGGCCAGATGACCTGCCGCCAGATTCTGCGCGCCATCAAGGAATTCGACGTCCCGGCCAACCGCTTTGAGAAATGAGGCGCGACAGCCCTCGGCGGCGCCGCCGTCCCGTGCCTGTCCGTGCATAGTCGTGACCGGCGGTTTCCTGTTTGCGTGACATAGTAACGAGAATGGGTTTTAAGCCTACTGACCTGTGTATAGTGGCGACGGACGGTTTCCTGTTTGCGTGGCCCCTCGGCGCAGAGGTCCGCGGGAATCAAGACTTGCAGGAACGAAGTTTATGAAGGAGGGATGATGATCGGCAAGGGAGCATCTTTTTGGTCTAGGCTTGTGTGGGCCTTTGCTTTGCTGGCCAGCGGCGGCGCGGAGAGGGTTTGGGGCCAAGTGAGCGGAGCGCAGGCGGCTGCAGGCGCACTTAGTTCCATCGAGGAGGTTGTGGTCACCGCCCGTCGGCGCGAGGAGAACGTTCAGGAGGTGCCCATACCGGTCACCGCCCTGTCCGCCCAGGATCTCAAGGATCGAGCGGCGGACGATCTGCGGGACTTGACCCGCATCACGCCCAATCTGGACTTCCAGTCCGCGGCATCGGCTAAGAATACCGCCCAAGTGTTTTTGCGCGGCATCGGCCAAGTGAACTGGGCGCCCACCCAGGATCCCAAGATCGGCGTGTACGTGGATGGGGTTTACCTCGGCCGCTCCCAAGGCGCCGTGTTTGACTTTCTGGACGTGGCGCGGGTGGAGGTGCTGCGCGGGCCGCAGGGCACCCTGTTCGGCCGCAACACCACCGCCGGCCTCGTGCACATCATTAGCAACCGCCCGCAGGATGCGTTCGACTACGCCGTCAGCGCGGGTGCGGGCAACGATGGCGGCCTGCGCGGCTCGGCCATGCTCAACATACCCTTGGGAGAGACTTTGGCCGCGCGCATCGCGGTTCAGCACAGGGAGTCCGACGGCTATGTGGAGAACACCGCCACCGGGGAGAAGTGGAACGACGAAAACGCCCAGCTAGGGCGCCTGTCCCTGCGCTGGACGCCAAGCGATCGCTTTGCCGCGGATCTGATCGTGGAGATGCAGCGGGTGCGGGAATTGTCCGGCCTTGGAACCTGTGAGTGGTCAGGGCCTGAAAACGGCGCCGATGCGCCGCCGTTCGGCTTGGGCAGCGCAGCGTTCTGGCTGGGGGTCTACGACGAGATCCGGGACACCTGCAATGACACTGAGCCTTACAGATCCCATGAGAACGACCCCAACCCCGAAAGCGAAGTGGACGCCGTGAATTTCACCTTGAATCTGGACATTGACCTGGGTTTCGGCACGCTGACGTCGATTTCCGCCTACCGGGACATGGAGGACTACAACGGTTCCTGGGGCTGGGCTTCAGACACCGCCGGTTCGGCTTCCTATCTGGAAGTGCTTGGCGTTGACGACAACACTACGGAGCAATGGTCCCAAGAGCTGCGTCTTTCCGGCGTCTCCCTGCAGGACAGTCTGGATTGGGTGGTGGGCGCATACTTCTTTGAGGAGGACGCCGTCAACAGCGTCGAAGTGCCCCTTTTTCGGGGCGTCGCGCCGCCAGACTGCGCCGCTTGGCCCATCGCCTGCTTTCCGTCCCCCTTCCCGGGCTTGAACTTGGCCCAGGTGGCCCAGCAGTTTTTCCAGATCGGCGGCAGCCGCGTCCAGATCGTGGACGCCGGCAATTCCTCCCAAGCGGTGTTTGGCGAGCTAAGCTGGCGCTTTCGGGAAGACTGGACGGTGACTGCGGGCGCCCGCTACACCCGCGACAAGCGCGACTTTCGGCGCACCGAAGTCCTGTCCATCGGCATTCCCGACCCCACCCTGGCCTGCCCAGCGGGAACGCCGCCGCCGGTTGACGGCGTCACCTGCCACATCGACAAGAAGTTCAGCGAGACCACGCCGCGCATCATCCTCAGCTACGACCTCAGCGAAGACATCATGCTCTATGTCGGCTGGAGCAAGGGCTATTCCAGCGGCGGCTTCAACCAGGATGTGGCGATGCGCCCCTTCGACCCGGAAATTTCCGGCAACTGGGAAGGGGGCGTCAAGTCCCTGCTGTTTGACCGCCGCCTGCTGCTGAATCTGACGGCCTTCCACAACACCTATGAAAATCAGCAAATCACCGTGGGGCGCATCGTCAACGGCCAGCCCACGGCGGATCTCATCAACGCCCAGGAAGCCACCCTGTACGGCTTGGAGGGGGAGTTCAGGGCGGAGTTGCCAGATGGTTTCTACGTACTGGGATCGTTCGGCATTCTGGGCGGCGAATACCAGGAGTTCAACGTTCAGGACAACGCCGTTGGTCCCAACTTCGAACCTATTGTCATAGAAAGGGACCTCTCGCACACCGAGGTCGTGCGCGTCTCCCCGGTGACCTACAGCCTCGCTGTGGGCAACAGCAGGCCGCTGGCCAACGGCGCAGCGCTCAACGCCCAGCTGGGCTGGGCGTTCCGTGGCCGCACCTACAACACCTTGGAAACCCAGCGCTCGTCCCGTCAAGGCAAGTATGGCCTTTTGGATGGGCGTTTGCAGCTGACGCTGCCCAATGGCCAGACGTCCATTTCGCTATGGGGCACGAATTTGCTGGATCGGACCTATTTCTCCAGCGCCATCGACCTGACCGGAGGCGTCAATCCCACCTTCACCAACACCAAGTACTGGGGCGAACCGCGGCGCTTCGGCATTGAATTCAGCCATCGATTCGGCGGGTAGCAAAGCCGCCCGCCGTTCGGCCATCGGGCGCGGCTTTGCATTGCAAGGATGTTCCCGTTGACGTCTTGACAGCAAGGCCGCCCGCCGTTTGAACATCTGGCGCCCGGTTGGAATGGCGTATAATCCCCGCTCTTATCTACTACGGAAAACGGGAGCGGGAGCAGCAAGTGGATTTTGAAATTCCAGCGGAGTTGGCCGACTACTTGAAGCAGCTCGATGCGTTCATCGAGCGGGAAATAAAACCCTTGGAGCAGCAGGACGACAACATCCGCTTCTTCGACCATCGGCGGGAGGACGCCCGCACGGACTGGGAGCGGGGCGGCCTGCCCAACGAAGGCTGGGAGGCGCTGCTGGCCGAGGCCCGCCGCCGGGCGGACGCCGCCGGCCACTACCGCTACGCCTCCCCCAAGGAATATGGCGGCCAGGACGGCACCAACCTTGGCATGGCCATCATCCGCGAGCATCTGGCCGTGAAGGGCCTGGGCCTGCACAACGACCTGCAGACGGAGCACTCCATAGTCGGCAACAACGTGGGCCTGCTGCTGATGATCCAGTACGGCACGGATGAACAGAAGGCGGAGTGGATCGACGACCTCGCCGAAGGCCGCAAGGGCTTCGCCTTCGGCATCACGGAGCCGGAGCACGGTTCCGACGCCACCCACATGGAGACCAACGCCTACCAGGATGGGGATGAATGGGTGATCAACGGCGCCAAGACCTGGAACACCGGCATCCACAGGGCCAAGTACGACATGATCATGGCGCGCACCAGCGGCAAGGCCGGCGACGGGGAGGGCATCACCGCCTTCCTGACGCCTACGGACGCCAAGGGCTTCAAGATCGAGGAGATGCTGTGGACCTTCAACATGCCCACGGATCACGGGTGCATCTCCCTGAAGGACGTGCGGGTGCCTCGCGCCGCCATCTTTGGCGGCGAGGGGCGCGGCCTGCAAATCGTGCAGCACTTCTTCAACGAAAACCGCATCCGCCAGGCCGCCTCCAGCCTGGGGGCGGCGCAGTTCTGCATCACTGAATCCGTGCGCTATGCGCAGGAGCGCAAGCCCTTCGGCAAGCCCCTGTCCGCCAACCAGGGCATTCAATTTCCGCTGGTGGAGCTGCAAACCCAGTGCGAGATGCTGCGCGCCCTCATCCACAAGACCGCTTGGCTGATGGACAGGCACGGCGCCTTCTCCCAATCCGACAAGGTGTCCATGTGCAACTACTGGTCCAACCGGCTGTGCTGCGAAGCGGCCGATCGCGCCATGCAGGTGCACGGCGGTCTCGGCTATTCACGGCACAAGCCCTTCGAGCATATCTACCGCCACCACCGCCGCTACCGCATCACCGAAGGCGCGGAGGAAATACAGATGCGCCGTGTGGCGGGCTACATGTTCGGCTACATGAAGCAGCGGGCCCCCAAGGGGGTGCGGGAAGGTTAACCCGCCCATTGCGCCAACCCCTTGATGCCTTGCCGAATGTTGTTCCTTTTCAGCGCTTTGGCTGCAAATCGGAGGGGGCTCCTCTGGCCTTCCGGGACTTGTTCAGAGGTTCCCTAGGGAAATAGCGCATGGTTGAGGCGGACTTCGAGGCAAGGCTGAACGCCGTGCTCACCGCACGGCTGCCGGGCTGCGAGGGGCTGCTATCCGCAGAGCGGCTTTCCGGCGGGGCCAGCCAGGAGACCTATCGGATTCGCGCCAAGATGGCTGACGGGGAGCGGTTTCTGGCGTTGCGCCGCTCCGCCGGGGGGCTGCCTGTGGATCCGGCCGGCAATCAGCCGGGCTTGGCTGTTGAGGCCAAGCTGATGCGCTTGGCCAAGGCCGCCGGCGTGCCGGAACCGGAGGTGTTCCATGTGCTTCAGGAGGCCGATGGCCTGGGGGAGGGCTTCCTGATGGAGTGGCTGGAGGGGGAGGCTCTCGGCGCGCGCATCGCCCGCTCGCCGGACTATGCGGCCGTGCGGCCGGGGCTTGCCCATGCCTGCGGGCGCATCCTGGCGCGCATCCACGGCATCGATGTGAAATCCACCGGCCTGCAGCAGGCCTTGAGCACCATCACCCCGGCGGAGTTTGTGGCGCAAACCTGGGAGCGCTACCAGGCGTTTCCCACGCCGCAGCCGATGATCGACTACGCCGGCCGCTGGCTCATGGACAACCTGCCGGAAACCCCGCAGCTAACCTTGGTGCACAACGATTTCCGCAACGGCAACTTCATGATCAACCAGCAAGGCATCGTCGGCGTGCTGGATTGGGAAGTGGCCCACATTGGCGATCCCATGCGCGATCTGGGATGGATCTGCACCAATTCATGGCGTTTCGGGGTCAGCGAACTGCCCGTGGGCGGCTTCGGCCGCTACGAAAGCCTTTTTGCGGGCTACGAGGCGGAATCCGGCCAACAGGTGGACCGGCAGCGCGTGAAGTTCTGGGAGGTGTTCGGTTCGTTTTGGTGGGCCATCGGCTGCCTGGGCATGGCGGAGCATTACCGCACGGGCCCGGACCAGACCGTGGAGCGCCCCGCCATCGGCCGCCGCACTTCGGAATGCCAAGTGGATTGCGTCAACCTGCTCATCCCCGGCCCAGTTGCGCTGGTGCAGGGCGAGGACCTCAGCGCCGCGAACGAAATGCCGCGCCTGGACGAACTGCTCATCAGCGTGCGCGACCATCTGCGCGGCGACATCATGCAGCAAACCAGCGGCCGCACCAGCTTCCTGGCCAGAGTGGCCGGCAACTCCCTGGACATCGTATTGCGCGAGCTGAGCCTTGGTCCGCCCCACCGCGCCGCGGAACATGAGCGGCTGCGGACGCTGCTGCAATCCGAGGACAGCCTCGATGCCTTGCGTTGGCGCCTAGTTCAAGGCTTGCGCAGCGGCGCAATACCGCTGGACTTGCCGGGTCTGGCGCAGCACCTGCGCAGCACCGCCGTCAATCAACTCGCCATCGATCAGCCGCGCTACTCCGGCCTCAAGACCGCTATGCAAAACGCCTAGCCGCGCAATGCGCCATGGGCCGCGATGATCGCGCCGCATTTGGCCTTCGTGTGCGGGGGGGCGAGCCCGTCGTGCTTCCCGGCTGAGGGTTTTTCAGTGGCCTAGCCGTGTAACAACTACTCATCGATCGGTAGCGCGTGAAGGCATGCAAATTCGACGGCGTTCTCCCTGACGATTTCCTCGAAGGTGGTAAACAACACGCCAAACACTGACGGACCCAAGAGGGAAAACGTCAGAAGAGCAGCTGCTTGGCCCACTGTCATCCAGCCAAGATAACCGGCTATAATCAGGGGAGAAGCGGCGAAAGTGAGGTGGGATGGACTGAGGCGGATCGCCAAACAGCCGCGACCTGCCGCCCTGAAGGCTCGGAGGGCACGTTGCCTTCTCCGGAACGACGCCGCTCGTTCAGCATTGGGAAATCGAGTTGGGGAAAATGTCTCGACAGATGCCATGTCGATACCGATACGCTCTGCCGCCTCGGAGAGCCATGCGTCGCGACATGCCCGGCGCGCCCTTGCATCGCGCACCCTTGCTTCCTCTGCGGATTTGTCTAAGGGAGTATATATTAAATAGCTTTCCATGTCTCTTTTCTCTCTTCAGTATCGGCTCGGTATTATAGCCACGGGTCGATCAAGCAGCCTCCAAGGCGACAAGATACTCGTTCGGGGTTTGATACTCGAGCGATGCGCGGCGGGTCGCGCCGTGCGCGAGGGCGCGCTCGATGATCCGACCGATCGTGGAGACGCTGAGGCGGGAGCCTTCGCACGCCAGCAAGGCGTGGATTCGCGCTTTGCCCATGAACGGGCATTTGCGGCGCATGTTGAGCATTGCCTTGATTTCCTTCAGCCCGTAGGCCCGGCGGCGGACGCGACGCGGGTGGGTGGCCTTCCACCGGCACAGCGTGCGGCGGCTGAGGCCGGTGTGCCTGAGCGCCACCGCGCCAGCGCAGCCGTTGGCCCGGAGATCGTCGTGCTTGTTCAACTTTTTCAGGCGCTCGGCCGCGGCGGGCGGAAGCGGGGCCTCATCGACGGCGAAACTGCGGTGCGATTTGATCCGCATGGACTCAATGTTCATGGATCGGTCTCCTTTCAGTGGGTTTGGTGATCACTGAAGGCTGCCCGATCCAGCGCCGGGACGGGGGCTTCCCGGCCTCGGCGCCGCTCTCCCGATCACTGCCCGGGGGTGTACCAAATGTGTTTGAGCTAGAACGCCTCTATTCTCTCTCTATTCTCTCTCTATTCTCTCTCTCTTCCTCTTCTCTCTTTTCCTCGTTCCAGCAGTCATGACACAGGCCGCTGTAAGTGAATTTGAAGAGACCGCGACATCTGGCGCATCGGAAGATGTATTGATTCAATAATGATGTGGGTGTGGATGCCTGACATTTTTTGCCTCCAAGGCTAACATCCAACCTATGATGATATGTCAACGGGCGGTTTGTCCGCAACTGGTATCGCCCCACCGCGCAGGACTTTCCCACGTTGAGTGTGGCCAAGCGCGATTGTTTGCCTTGAGGAATGTGTTCTGGTGATTTGGGCATGGAAACCCGTCCGGTGTTGTCGCTTTGGGGGTCGCGGCGGTTGGCGAACACCACGGCCAGCGCGATGGTGTTCAGGCTGGCCCGGTTCAGGGGGCCGTTCCCGGTGCGGGTCAGGCAGGCGTCCTCGCCGAGCGCGGTGTCGCGCACACGATGGCCGCGGTTCAGGGCCAGCAGGTCCGGCAAGGAGGCGCCCGGGCGTTCAGCGAGGTGATGAGGCAGGCCGTCTCGGCGCTCGATGTCCCGTCCGCCGACGGCCGCGAGCTCCTCCTGCGACAACGCCCGTGCGAACTGCTCCGCCGCTAGGCAGCCCTTCATGTTGGCCAGCGTGGCGGGAACGTGCACGGCCAGCACGCTTGCGACCGTGTGCTTGCGCCCCTGCGCCCGGCGGCAGTCGGCACGGCCGCCAGCTCGGCCCGCGCCCCGGCGCAGGCGCGGAACAAGGACCCGCTTCGGCCTGCCGTGCGGGTCGGCGTGGCGGCCGTTGGAGCGGGCGTAGCCCCGCGTCTCCCCCAGGTCCCGCCACCCGGAACCCCGGCACATCGCCCCGCTGAACCGCTCTGGGTCGCAGAAGGTCTCGGCCACGAGCACGCGGTGGCCGTGCGCCGCCAGCCAGTCGGCGGCGAGCCGCCGGGTCATCGCCGCAAGGAAGAAGGAGGCGAGGTTCGGCAGCGCGCCGGGCTCCGACATCAACAGGAACCGGGTGTTGTTGGCCACCAGGTCCAGCCGCTCGAACTGCTGCGCCGGCCTCCAGCCCATCCAGCGATCGCGCGGCCCGCACTTGAAGGCCCCGCCCCGCCAGCCGGTGGAAGCCAAGATAGTGCCGCCCGTCCATCAGCGCGTCCCATAGCGGGCGCTCCAACGGCGTCGCCAGGCGAACCTCCACATCCGCAAAGCGGAATCCTTCCAGCCTCCCCACGCAGACAGGGTGGCCTTGCATGCGCGACCGCGTGTCCATGCCCCTTCATCGCACATCCAGCGCGGGAAAGCCAGCGCAAAATCCCCCAACACCATCCGCCGCGCACGGCCCATGCAG
>CAYGBY010000071.1:0-15545 GCA_964348115.1 uncultured Pseudomonadales bacterium | reverse complement strand
GCCCAGAGGAGCCTAAAGGGCGTGATGGCAAGGCGCGGCGAAGCCGTGTGGCGGGGGCCGGGGCCCCACACAATTAGCCGCAACACGGCCAGCGCGCCCTTTAGGCCCATAGGTCCCAAAACTAACGGCCCTCAGTCGGCGCACCGGGGTGTGCAGGCGTCCAGCGATGGGCAGGGCGGCCTTCCGCAGGTGCGTTGGCGGCGCGGCGTCTTGCAACGGCGCTTGACGAACTTCAGCAGGTGCGTTTGACAGCGAGTTCGGCCAGCGGCTGCAGCAGGGTGTCTTGCAAGCCGGCTTGGTTCAGCATGGCAAGGGCTTCGTCCAGCAGGGCGTTGGCGCGGCGGCGCGCCTCATCCACGCCCAGCAAGGAGGCGAAGGTGGGCTTGCCGGCCCGGGCGTCGGCCCCGGCGGGCTTGCCCAACGCGGCGCTGTTGGCGGTGGCATCGAGTACGTCGTCGATGATCTGAAAGGCTAGGCCGATGCGGTCCCCGTAGCCGGCCGCCAAGGCCATGTCGGCCTCCTTGGCGCCGGCGAACAGGGCGCCGAGGCGCATCGCGGCGTTGAACAGCGCGCCGGTCTTGGCGCCGTGCATGGCTTGCAGACCGTCCAAGTCCTGGGCCTGTCCGACACTGGCCAGATCATAGGCTTGGCCACCCACCATGCCGCTCCAGCCACAGGCCTCCGCTAGGATGCCCAAGGCGGTGGCGCGGACTGCCGCGCTGGCCGCGTCCGCCTTGGCAAGCACCTCGAAGGCCAAGGTCAGCAGGGCGTCTCCGGCTAGGATGGCGGCGGCCTCTCCGTACTTGGCGTGGCAGCTCGGCGCCCCGCGGCGCCAGTCATCATCGTCCATGGCCGGCAGATCATCGTGCGCCAGGGAGTAGGCATGCACGAACTCGACGGCGCTGGCCGGGGCGAGGGCGTTGCGTAGGTCGCCGCCGAAGGCGCTGCAGGCGGCGCAGGTGAGCATGGGCCGCAGCCGCTTGCCGCCCGTCAGGGCTGCATAGCGCATGGCTTCGATCAGCTGCGGCGCAATGGCGGAGCGGTGCGGCAGAAAGCGGAGCAGGGCCTCTTCAATGGTTGCCTTCAGCGCTTCAAGCGCCGGAGTCATTCAAGACTCCCAAGTCCAGATCCTCAAGTTCGTTGTTTTCGGAAAGCATCTGCACCCGCAGGGCCGCCCGCTTCAGCGCCGTTTGACAATGACGGGTGAGCGCCACGCCCTGTTCAAAAGCCTGCAAGGAGGCCTCCAACCCCAACTCTCCTGACTCCATCTGCCTGACCAAGGCTTCCAGGGCCTGCAGAGAGGCCTCAAAGTCCGGCTCAGCAGCGCCCTCTGAGGTTTGCTCTTCAGCCATGTCTAGGCGGCGTCCGCTTTTGTGCGGGGTGGCGGCGCGCCCACTAGGGACTTGTCAGTGCGCCGCCAGACGGCGCTGGCGGGGTCCAGGACGATGAGCCCTTCGGCCTCCAGGGTGGAGAACTCCCGCCGCACCATCCAGGCGCCCATAGGCTGGTTGCGCACCCGCAGCAGGTCGCACAGGTCGCCGGGGCGGAACTGCTCCCGCTCCCCGTCCGCCAGTTCGCATATCAGGGCGTAAAGGGTCTCAGTGCGTTTGCGGTCAAGGCTCAAAGGCGCAATCCTAGGGTGTCGGGCGAGTGATCTTTTTAGCAAATGTGCGCCCCAAACGCCAGCACTTCCGGGAAGGGGCCAGGACCATCCCAAAGTGTTCGCTCTGGAAAGAAAATATCTGAAAGGTCCTAGATGCCGCAGGGGATTGCCGCTTCAAGCGGGCGGGGTGGTTGTGGTGCTAGCGAAAGTGGCGGAAGCCGCTGGCTGTGGTTGGCTTTCCGTCGAGATGCAAGCCTTGGCCGGCGGATATGCGGCCGATAACGGGAAAACGGCTGGTCAGCTTTTCCTGGCTGGTGGTGAAGGCCAAGGCGTAGTCGTCGCCGCCGCTCAGCGCATCATGCAGGCGCGCGCCGGGGGCTAGGGGGATGGCCTCAGTGCGCACCTCTATCCGCACGCCGCTGGCCTTGGCCAGATGGCCTAGGTCCTGCAGCAGGCCATCGGAGATGTCCAGGCCGGCGGTGGCGCCAGCGCGCAGGTCCGCGGCTAGGGTGAAGGGCGGTTGCGGCCGCCAATAGCTTTGCTCCAACGGACTAAGCTGGCCGGGCCGGGATTTGCTGAGGTCCAGCTCGGCGAGCGCGCGGGCTGCGCCGCCTAGGGGCGCGCTCAGGCACAGGGCGTCCCCAGGCTGGGCGCCGGAGCGCAGCAGCAGCGCGCCTGCGGGCGCCCAGCCCTGCACGCTGATGGTGATGCTCAATGGGCCGGCGGCCAGGTTGCCGCCGATGATGCGCGCCCCGGCCCCATGGGCGGCTTCGGCCAACCCGCCCGCCAAGCGGGCCACCCAGTCTGCGTCCCCAGCCGGCAGGTCCAGGGCCACCAGCGCCCAGGCGGGTTCCGCGGCCATGGCGGCCAAGTCGGAAAGCGCCGCCGTCATGCAGCGGTAGCCGATCAGGTCCGGGGCGGCGGCGGCGGGAAAATGCACGTCGGCCAGGAAGCTGTCGATGGAGCTCGCCATCTCCGCATCCGGCGGCGGGCGGATGATGGCGGCGTCGTCTCCAGGGCCGGCGATCAGCCAGGATGGCGCATCTGCGCTTGCTTTGACGGTGCCCGCGGCGCCGAGTTCGGCCAGGATGCGCTCAATCAGGGCGAACTCATCCATCAGCCGCCCAGTTCTTCCGGCCGCAATTGTCCCGCCAGCTTGTCCAGCACCCCGTTGACGTACTTGTAGCTGTCCTGGGCGCCGAACAACTTGGCCAACTCCACGTACTCGTCGATGACCACCCGCCAAGGCACGTCCGGGCGGTTGCGCAGTTCGCAGGCCCCCAGGCGCAGGATGGCCCGCTCCACACCGTCCAATTGCTCGTTGGCGCGATCCAGGGCCCCTTCGTAGAGGGCATCCAATACGTCCGTTTCGGTCAGCGTGCGCGTCAGCACCTCGGCGAAGAAAGGCCGATCGGCATCCTGCAAGGCGCCGTCGCCGGTGAACTCCGCGATCATCGCCTTCGCCTCGGCGGCATTCATATGCCACTGGTACAGTGCCTGCACCAAGGCCCGGCGCGCCTTGCGGCGCCCGCGCACGTTCACCGGCTGGCTGTCCTGCGCCTGCATTGCCTAGCTGCGCAGCAAGCGCACCCGCAGGTCCTTGCCCAGGGTTTGGGTTTCACTGATGCGGCCGGAAATGGCCTGCTGCAGGCGCTGCAGGGGGATGTCCAACAGGGGGCGGGCGGTGCTGCCCAGAAACTTGGGCGCCAGGTACAGCAGCATTTCGTCCCACAGGCCGGCCTTGACGAAGGCGCCGGCCAGGGTGGGGCCGGCCTCCAGCAACACCTCGTTGCAGGGGCGTTGGCCAAGCAGGGCCAACAGGCGGCCCAAGTGCACGGCGCCGCCGTCGCCGCAGGCAACGCACTCGGCCCGGTCGCCAAGGCCGGGGACGGCCCCTTGGGCGTGGGCGACCAGCACGGCGCCTTGGACGCCGAACAGGCGGGCGGTCGCTGGCGTGCGCAGCCGGCTGTCCACGACCACCCGCAGGGGCTGGCGCATCCGGCCAGCGGCGAATAAGCGGGCCGTGCGCACGTTCAGCAGCGGGTCGTCCGCCATCAGGGTGCCGATGCCGGTGATCACCGCACAACTGCGCGCCCGCCAGTGCTGCACGTCTTGGCGGGCTTCGGGGCCGGTGATCCATTGGCTTTCCCCGGAAGCCATGGCGGTGCGGCCATCCAGGGAGCAGGCCAGCTTCACGCGCACCCAGGGTCGCCCGGTTTGCAGGCGGTGGCTGTGGCAGGCATTGAGCTGCTGGGCATCCGGCGAGTCCGCCAGTTCAACCTCCAACCCGGCATCCTGAAGTTGCCGCATTCCGCGCCCGTTGACCCGCGGGTCCGCATCCAGGGCGCCCACCACCACCCGGCGCACGTTGGCGGCCAGCAGCGCCTCGGTGCAGGGTGGCGTCCTGCCGTGGATGCAGCAGGGCTCCAGGCTGACATAGACTGTGGCGCCGGCTGCCGCGGCCCCGGCTTGGCGCAGGGCGTGAATCTCCGCATGGGCTTCTCCTGGCCATTGGTGCCAGCCGCGCCCGCGCACCTTGCCGTCGCGCACAATGACGCAGCCCACCCGCGGGTTTGGGGTGGTGGTGTAAAGGCCGCGCCGCGCCAAGGCAACCGCTTCGGCCAAGTAGGCGGCGTCTTCAGGGCGCATCGCTTTCCAGGCGCTGGATCTCGGAGCGGAATTCGGCGACGTCCTGAAAGTCCCGATAGACGGAGGCGAAACGCACATAGGCCACGGCGTCCAGTTGGCGCAGTTCCGCCATGACCCACTCACCGATTTGGCTGGCCGCGACCTCGCGCTCTCCGAGCAGGCGGATCTGTTGCATGATGCGGCCTATGGCGGCCTCCACCTCCTCTTCCGCCACCGGCCGCCGCTCCAGGGCCTTGCCCATTCCCGCCCGCAGCTTGGCGTCATCGAACGGCGCCCGTGCGCCATCGCGCTTGACCACCTTGGGCATCAACAGTTCGGCGGTCTCGAAGGTGGTCCAGCGTTCGCCGCAGGCGCGGCAGCCGCGACGCCGGCGCACCGAATCCCCGTCGCTGACCAAGCGCGTATCCACCACATGGGTGTCTTCATTCCTGCAGAAGGGACAGCGCATGGCGGATGCAGCCTATTGCCTGCTTAGCGCGCATATTACGCCAAGGGCCCTGATGATCACGCCGGGTTGCGGCCTTAGGCGACTGCGGGCGTGGCCAAGCCTACCCGCCAAAACGGAATGAATAAGCCCGTTGATGTGAATCCGTCATCCCAATTCCCAAAGTTTGCCCCCAGAGTAAGGCGAATTCTTGAGGTAGCACTACTACAGATAAGACCATCCCAAAGGCGGCCGGATGCTTGCGAAGGAAGGCGGAGTCGTCCGAGGAAGCACTGCCACAGCCAAGGCCATCCCGAAGTGTTCGCTCTGGAAAGAAAAATTCTCGAAGGTCGTTGCATGCCGCAGAATATTGCGGAATCGTCTGAAAAATATTCATAAACCATCTATATAAGGCTCCATAAGACTTTGCCGATAGCTGGTGCACGACTTTGGGATGGTCCTGGCCTGTGCGTCAGCGCACCGGACGCCGGGGTGAAAAGGCCTATGGAGCCTCTGACCACGCCGCGTTCGTCCTTCGCGAGGGCCTATAAGGGTGCGCTGCCGGCCCGGCGGGGATCAATGGCAGTAAACGGGATGTTTACGGCACAGGGCGGCCACCTTGTCCCGGACGGCGGCGATGACGGCCTCGTCCGCAATGTCCGCAAGCACATCGCAGATCCAGTGCGTAAGCTGCGCGCATTCGGCCTCCTTGAAGCCGCGGGTGGTCACCGCTGGGGTGCCGATGCGCAGGCCGCTGGTTACGAACGGCGAGCGCGGGTCATTGGGCACGGCGTTCTTGTTCACCGTGATGTTGGCGCGGCCTAGGGCGGCGTCCGCGTCCTTGCCGGTGATGCCGGTATCGATCAGGTCCAGCAGGAAGAGATGGTTGTCCGTGCCGCCGGAGACCACTTTGTGGCCTCGTTCGATGAAGCGCTCCGCCATAGTGCGGGCGTTGGCCAGCACCTGGGCTTGGTAGCTGTTGAACTGCGGGCTTAGCGCCTCCTTGAAGCATACCGCCTTGGCGGCGATGACATGCATCAGCGGGCCGCCTTGGGAGCCCGGGAACAGGGCGGAGTTCAGCTTTTTCTCCACCTCCGCGTTGGCCCGGGCCAGGATGATGCCGCCGCGCGGGCCGCGCAGGGTCTTGTGGGTGGTGGAGGTGGTGACGTCTGCTATCTGCACCGGGCTGGGGTAGAGGCCTGCGGCGACCAGACCGGCCACATGGGCCATGTCCACCATCAGGTAGGCGCCCACCGCATCGGCAATGGCGCGGAACCTTTGCCAATCCATACGCCTGGAGTAGGCGGAGAAGCCGGCCACCAGCATTTTCGGACGGTGCTGCTCGGCGAGGCGGGCCACTTCATCGTAGTCCACCTCTCCGCTGTCCGCATTCAGGCCGTACTGAACGGCGTTGTACAAACGCCCGGAAAAGTTCACCTTGGCGCCATGGGTGAGGTGGCCGCCGTGGGCGAGGCTCATGCCCAGGACGGTATCGCCGGGCTGCAGCAAGGCAAGATAGACTGCGGCGTTGGCCTGGGAGCCGGAATGGGGCTGCACATTGGCGTAGTGGGCGCCGAATAGCCGCTTCACCCTCTCGATGGCCAGCGCTTCGGCTTGGTCGACGTATTCACAGCCGCCGTAGTAGCGCTTGTGGGGGTAGCCCTCTGCGTACTTGTTGGTAAGGCCGCTGCCCTGCACCTGCATGACCAAGGGGCTGGCGTAGTTCTCCGAGGCGATGAGCTCGACGTGGCTTTCCTGGCGGCTGGTCTCCAGGGCGATGGCGTCGGCGATCTCCGCATCGAAGGTCTTCAGGGATGAACCTGAGTGGAACATGGGCAGCTCTCGCAAGCAAGGTTGGCGGGAGCGCCGATTGTATTGCAAGCGCCGCGCCATATCCATCGCCGCGGCTGCGGCGTCTTTTCAAACCGCAATTCCCGCTGCGGCTTTCAGCCCCTCCACAGGAAGGGTTTGCCGGTCGATTTGGCCCGAACTAAGCCGGAAATGCGGGCTGTTACGCGCCGAACGGTGAAGGGTGAAGTTGGACGCCGAAGTGGGAACTGCTGTTCATGCCTCTCAACATGCCTCAGCCAACGCTGTTTAATCGTCGGTTCTGGGAGGACGAGCTCCCCGCCCGTCTGGTTGAGGCCGCCGTCACCCACGTGCCCCGTACCGCTCCGGGGGAGGGGGGAGTCAGGCTGAGGCAGGTTGAGAGGCATGCTGCTGTTTTTTCCAGCCTTGGCTTGACCCTTGGGGAGACAAGCTACATCATCCGCCTTCTTGGCCGATGAGCGTTCCATGGCGACACTGAATCTCGCTGAAGACATCGTCTTGCTGCTGCTCGATGACGAGACCGGCAAGATGGAGGACATCCACGCCAATGTCATGGAAATGCTCATGGCTGGCGCGGTGCTGATGGACTTGGGCTTGAAGGGGCGTCTGGACTGGGATCTGGAGCGCCTGTTCGTGGTCAATGAAACCCCGACTGGGGACGCCGTGCTGGACGGGGTGCTGGCCCAAGTCTGCGCACACAGCGAGCCCATGGCGCCCAAGGCCTGGATTCAGCGCATCGCCGAACGGGGCATGGAGATCCGCGCCGCCGCCATAGACAGCTTGGTGGCCCGACGCATCATCAACGTGGAGGATAGGCGCTTTCTATGGGTGTTCGGCAGCCGCCGCTATCCGGTCATCGACAATACGGAGGAGCGCGAGGCCAAGCTGCGCCTCATGGACGTGCTGCTGAGCGACACCATCCCAGACCCGCACGACGTAGCGCTCATATGCTTGGCGGATGCCGCCTCGGTGTTCGAGATCATCCTTAGCGAAAGGGAATTGCGCCAGGCCGGCAAGCGCATCGAGCAGGTTCGCAAGCTGGACTTGGTGGGCCAAGCCATGTCCAGCCAAATCCACAAGTTCGTTTACGACATCACCATGGCTATCGCCCACGCTCAGCAGCCTCTTTATTGAACCCTTGCAGAGCCTTTTGGCGCTGTCTGGATTGCCCTTGGGGGCGCGTTTTGCGGATGTCGCTTTGTGGATATAATCCCGATGCCGCCGGTCGGTGCGGGCGGGCGCCCGTAGCTCAGCTGGATAGAGCGTTGGCCTCCGGAGCCAAAGGTCATAGGTTCGAATCCTATCGGGCGCGCCAACTAGGGCATAGTACGTAAGGGAGGCAGGAAGATTCGCGATGGCGGACGTGCAGGAGGCGCAAGCGGCGCACGTTCGGTACCAACCGGACGAACATCCGCCCCATGTGATGTCCGCAAGTTTGGGGCTGCAGGCGGCGCTGCTGACCGCATCCGGCATCGTGCTTACGCCGGCCATCGTGGTGCGGGCCGCCGGGCAGCCGGAAAGCTATCTCACTTGGGCGGTGTTCGCAGCGCTCCTGATCAGCGGCCTCGTCACCATCCTGCAGGCCAACCGGCTGGGGCGCATCGGCGCTGGGCACATCCTGATCATGGGCACTTCCGGGGCGTTCATCGCCGTCTGCGTCACCGCCTTGGCGGAAGGCGGGCCGGGCATGCTGGCCATGTTGATCATCATTTCATCGGCCTTTCAGTTCCTGCTTGCGGCGCGGCTGTCCGTCCTGCGGCGCATCATCACGTCGGTGGTGCCCGGCACGGTGATCGCCCTGATCGCGGTCACGGTGATGCCCATCATGTTCGACATGCTGGAGCAAGTGCCGGAGGGCTCGCCGATGTCCAGCGGGCCGGTCAGCGCCGGGGTCACCTTGGTGGTGGTGGCGGTGCTGGCGCTGCGGGGCAGGGGCGTTCTGCGGCTTTGGGCGCCCATTGTGGGGCTGGCGGCGGGCTGCCTGGCGGCCACTCCCTTCGGCATCTACGACCTGCAGCTAGTGGCGGATGCGCCCTGGTTCGGGCTGCCGGACCAACAATGGATGGGGCTGGACCTTTCCTATAACGCCGCGTTCTGGGCTTTGCTGCCCGCCTTCGTTTTCGTCACCCTGGTCGGCGCCATCGAAACGGTCGGGGACGCCATCGCCATTCAGCGGGTGTCGTGGCGCAAGCCCCGCGCCACCGATTTTCGGCGCGTGCAGGGCGCTGTGGCGGCGGACGGCGTGGGCAACCTGCTGTCCGGCATCTTCGCCACGGTGCCGAACACCACCTATTCCTCGAGTGTGCCCTTGGCGGAGATCACCGGCGTTGCCGCCCGCAACGTGGGCATCAGCATCGGCATCATCTTCATGGCGCTGGCCTTCATGCCCAAGGTAACCGCGGTGTTCCTGGCCATCCCTGGGCCGGTGGTGGCCGCCTATCTCATCGTGCTGATTGCGCTGTTGTTCATGCAGGGCATGAAGATGGTGCTGCAGGATGGGCTGGACTACCGCAATGCGGTGATCGTCGGCCTGTCCTTTTGGATTGGCGCCGGCTTTCAGAACCAAGCGATCTTTGCCGACTACCTAGGGGAAACCCTCGGCAGCCTGCTAGGCAACGGCATGACCACCGGCGGGCTGACCGCCATCCTGTTGGTCCTGTTCATGGAGATCACCAACCCGCGTCGGCGCCGTAAGCGGATGGCGCTGGACGTACATGCCCTGCCGAGGATTAAGGATTTTCTTGGCGAAATGGCGCAGAAGCGCAAGTGGAGCGACGCCGCGCAGGAGCGCCTGTGGGCGGCAGCGGAGGAGACCCTGCTGTCCCTGATGGGGGATGCGGCGCAGCCGTCTGCGACTGACGCCGATTGGCCGGAACGCTGGTTGGTGGTCTCCGCCCAGGCGCGGGATAATGCCTTGGTTGTGGAGTTCATGGCTGGCCCGGAAGAGCACAATTTGGAGGACCGCATGGCCGTGCTGCGAGATCGCTCCGAGGAGCCGCCCAGCGGCAGCGATTTGTCCCTGCGGCTGCTGCAGCACTTCGCCAGCAGCGTGCGCCACCAGCAGTTCCATGACCATGACATCGTGACCATCACGGTGGAAAACCACCGCGGCTTTGCCGCGCCGGAGAAGGCTGAACATGCGCCAATTTCCTAGGGAACCGGGGCTGCCGCTTTCGCGGCCGCTGCCGTGTTGAGTGGTAGCCGGTTGGCGCGGATGCGCCGTTGCTGTTTGGCCGGATTGGCCGCGCTGCTGCTGTGCGCGCCCTGGGCGCTAAGCCAAACCAATCCCTACCGGGCGGTGGATGGCCACTTCAAGCTGCCGGAGGGCCGCACTTGGGGGGCCACCAGCGCTATACACCCGGCGCCGGATGGGGTGCGCATGTGGGTGGCGGAGCGCTGCGGCGGCAACGATTGCGCCAGCAAGCCGGCAGTGGACCCGGTGCTGTTGTTCGACGGGGACGGCAACCTGGTGCGCAGCTTTGGCGCTGGCCTGTTTGCCTGGCCCCACGGCATTCATGTGGATGGGCAGGGCAACGTTTGGGTGACGGACGCCCGCGGCGATGGGGATCTGGGCCACCAAGTGCATAAGTTCAGCCCCCAGGGGAGGCTTTTGCTGAGTCTCGGGCAAGCTGGCGTGGCGGGCGACGGACCAGATGCCTTCAACGGGCCTTCGGACGTTCTGGTGGCTGCGGATGGGCACATCTTCGTGGCGGATGGCCATGGGTCCGAAGGCAACAACCGCATTGTCAAGTTTGCGCCGGACGGCGCGTTCGTCATGGCTTGGGGGAGGACTGGTGCGGAAGCGGGGGAATTCCGTGACCCGCATGCCCTGGCCATGGACGCGACCGGTCGCCTGTTCGTCGGCGACCGCGGCAACAGCCGGCTGCAGATATTCGACCAGGAGGGCAACCATCTGGAGACCTGGACCTCCTTCGGGCGCCCCAGCGGCCTGTTCATCGACGGCGGCGGTCGCCTGTATTCGGCGGATTCGGAATCCAACGCCACCTGGGGCGCCAACCGCGGCTGGCTGCGCGGCATTCGCATCGGCAGCGCCTTCGACGGCTTCGTTACCGAATTCATTCCAGACCCAGACCAGCGCAACCCGGACACCGCGGGCACCACCGCCGCCGAAGGCGTGGCCGTGGACGCCGCCGGCAACATCTACGGCGCGGAAGTGGGCCCGCAGCGCATTCGCAAATACGTTCGCCGCTGATGGTGCGGGAACAGTTCCCAGCCGGCCGAAGCGCCGCCGCAATGGCGGCGAGCCGCGTTGCGCCCCTTATGGCACAACCCCCCGCAAGGAGAACTTAAGCTCATGGTTGACTTTCACGACCCGCGCGCCTCGGTTGCCGTCCAGTCGACTCCCTATCGGCTCAGCATCGACCTTGTGCGCCTGAACGACCCCTGTGTGGCCTTCCTGGCCAACGGCTTCCCGGACTCGCAGCGCTTCCTGGAGCGGTTGGCGGAGGCGATGAGGAAACGCCTGCCGCAGCTCAGCGCCCGCATCCTCAACAAGGGCGACGCCTCCTCCCCGGCGCCGGCGGCGCTGCTCACGGAAATTCAGGAGCATTGCCAGGCCGCAGTGGCGGCCTACGGCCACTGAGGCAGCTGCACCACCGGCACCGTGCGTGACGGCATTGCAATCGCCAGGCTGGGCATCCCGGCGGTGTCCTTGGTCACGGAGAAGTTCTGGCCGCAGGGAGACTTCGTGGCCAAGTCACTGGGCATGGCGGACGCCCCAAGGCTGCGCCTCCCCCATCCCGTGGCCGGCACCGGCGAGGCCAACCTTAGGAAGGTGGCGGAGTTCATCGCCCCATCCATCCTCCGCGCCCTGAACGCAGCCCCCGGCTAGTCTCCCGATGGCGTGCAGCTATCCCAAGAAGGGCCTGGCGCGACGCTGCGCCGCGCCTCCCCGCCTTCCTGAATGCGGCGCCCGGCAGGGCTGATCCAGACAATGTCGACCGGCCGCAACACCACCATGCTTTCAGCTTCGGACGAAGCGGCGGCCTTGGAGCTGCTGCACGATCTGAAGTGCACCGATGGCCTGCCGGCGGTCATTCCCACGCAGGAGCGGGTGGCGGCGATGGTGCTGGCCAGCGGCCTGGACCGGGACTTGGCCCTTGGCGAAATGGGCCCCGCCCAAGGCATCGCCACCGTGGAGAAGATCGCGGTGGCGGCCGTCATGGCGGGCTGTCTGGCCGACTACATGCCGCTGGTCATCGCCGCCGTCCGGGCCGTGCTGGACCCGCGCTTCGACCTCACGGAAATGCAGGCCACGACGCACTGCACGGCGCCGCTGATTGTGGTCAACGGTCCGGCACGCCTTGACCACGGACCGGTGGCTTCGGGCTTCGGCGCCCTAGGCCCCGGCCACCGCGCCAACGCCAGCATCGGCCGCGCGCTGCGGCTGGCGATGATCAACATCGGCGGCGGCCGTGCTGGGGAATCCGACATGGCTCTGCTTGGCCATCCGGGCAAGTTCACCTACTGCTTGGCGGAAGACGAGGAGGCCAGCCCCTTTCCACCCCTGCATGTGGACCTAGGCTTTCAACGGCAGGATAGCGTGGTTACCGTCATTGGCGCGGAAGCGCCGCATTCGGTGCTGTTCAGCGGCGATGGCGACGATCCAGACAGCTGCCGGCAACTGCTGCACGGCTTGGCTGTGGGTCTGGCCAACATCGCCACCAACAACGCGGTGCTCACCGGCGGCGCCGCGTTGGTGGCGCTCAACCCGGAGCATGCGCAGGTGCTGGCCGCCGCCGGCCTGAGCCGCCAGGACATTGCCGGCCGCCTGCACGAACTTTGCGCCCATTCCGCCGCGGACCTGAACCGCTACGCCCCGGCCTTCGCGCCAAGGCGGCGCAGCCAGCGCGCAGGCGCGGCCGCCCGCCCTTGCTTCGCGGATGCGAACGACATCCTCATCATCACCGCTGGGGGAAGCGGCCTGTACTCCATGGTCATGCCGACTTGGTGTGGCGGCCCCCACCGCAACCGGGCCGTCAGCGTGGCGGTGGAAACCGGCCAATTCTGCGCAGTTCCTTAGGGAACCTCTGAACAAGTCCCGGAAGCCCAGAGGAGCCTAAAGGGGGAGATGGCAAGGCGCGGCGAAGCCGTGTGGCTTGCCCCCACACAATGAGCCGCAACACAGCCAGCGCGCCCTTTAGGCCCTCCCGAACGGCGCCCCGCGGCGCACGCACGGACTGCGCAATCCCCACCGCGCTGCGGGTCGCCTTCCCATGGCCGCAGCGCCATCCCCGCCCGCAAACAGCAGGGCGCTGGGCGAACGCGACTTGTTCAGAGGTTCCCTAGCAATCCTCACCCCGCCAGACATGGGGCTGAACAGCACTTGGGGCAAACTGGGCCGCGGCGGTGTGTCCGCCCGCAGAGGTGATTTTGGGGTAAAATGCGCAAAGGCGTGGTTTGGGCGCACAAGCACATGGGCAGCCAATACGGCAACTTGCGGGAGAAGGCGCGGGGAATTCGGACGCGGGCGCAGCCGAGCCGGCGGCGGCAGCGCTCCCCATTGGATTGGACGCTGGATCCGGCTGACATTCCGCTTGATGAGCTCAACGTGGCCAACCCGGAGCTCTTCAAGCACGATGTGGCGGCGCCCTACTTCGCCCGCCTGCGCGCCGAGGCGCCGGTGCACTACTGCAAGGACAGCCAGTACGGGCCGTACTGGTCCATCACCCGTTATCGCGACATCATGCAGATCGAGAAGGCCCATGACGTCTTTTCTTCCGACTACAGCTTCGGCGGGGTCACCATCATGGGCACCCCCCAGTCCGTCTCCGAAACGCCCATGTTCATCCAGATGGACCCGCCCCAGCATGACGTGCAGCGCAAGGCCGTGGCGCCGCGTTTCACCCAGCGCAGCCTGAGCGGGCTTACCGCCCAAGTGCGGGCCTGGGCCGGGGAGATTCTTGACAGCCTGCCGCGTGGGGAGACCTTCGACTGGGTGCGCCACGTGTCCGTTGACTTGACCGGGCGGATGCTGGCCAGCTTGTTCGGCCTGCCCTTGGCGGAGCGGCGCCGGCTCATCCGTTGGTCCAACATCTTCAGCAATGGGGACAATCCGGAGGTGGTGGCCTCCAGCGGGGACTACTACGACGCCTTGGCCGAATGCGGGGACTATTTCCAGGCGGTCTGGGCGGACCGGGCGGCGCGGGCGCCCACCGGGGACCTCATCTCCATGCTGGCCTTGGGTGCGGAAACCCGCAGCATGGGGCCAAAGGAGCTGCTCGGCAATGTGGTGCTGCTGTTGGTGGGCGGCAACGACACCACCCGCAACTCCATCAGCGGCGGCCTGTTGGCGCTGAACGAGTTCCCCGAAGAGTACGACAAGCTGCGCAGGAACCCCGCTCTTGTCCACAGCCTGGTGCCGGAGATCATCCGCTGGCAGACGCCGCTGACCAACATGCGGCGCACGGCGCTGCGGGACATCCTGTTCAAGGGTCAAGCCATCCGCAAGGGGGACACGGTCATCCTCTGGTACATCTCCGGCAACCGCGACGAAAGCGTCATCGATCGGGCGGATGAATTCATCATCGATCGCCCTCGGCCCCGGCAGCACCTTTCCTTCGGGTTCGGCATCCATCGTTGCTTGGGCAATCGGCTGGCGGAACTGCAGTTGCGGGTGCTGTGGGAGGAGATCTTGGCCCGCCGCCTGCGCATCGCGGTGGTGGGCGCTGCGCAGCGGGCCAGCTCGGTGCTGTTCCGGGCCATCAACCGCCTGCCGGTGGCGCTGACCGCATGATCCGCCCCATCGCCACTTTCACGCAGGGGGAAGCCAAGGCCCGGCGCCGGCTTTCCGCCTGCCCCAAGCTTCACAACTCTAGGTACGCTCAGCCATGAAATCCAGACTCTGCGAAATGCTCGGCATCGAATTTCCCCTGTTCGCCTTCAGCCACTGTCGGGACGTGGTGGCGGAGGTCAGCAAGGCCGGCGGCTTCGGCGTGCTGGGCGGCGCCGGCCACACCCCGGAAAGCCTCGATATCGAACTTAGCTGGATAGACGGCCAGGTGAATGGCGCCCCCTACGGGGTGGACATCATCGTGCCCACCAGCATGGACGCCAAGGAAGGTGGACTGTCGCCCGAAGAAGTGGAGGCGCGCATTCCGCCGGAGCATAAGCGTTATGTGGAGGGCATCCTGGCGCAAAACGGCATGGAAACCCAAGGTCTGTGGGAACGCCCGATAAACGAGCGCTACGGCGACACCATGCGCGAACAGGGCGCCGCGCCGGTGCTCGACGCCGCTTTCTCCCATCCCATCAAGCTCATCGTCAACGCTCTCGGCGTGCCGCCCCAGACCATGATGGAGCGGGCCCGCCGCGCCGACGTGCCCGTTGGCGCCCTAGTCGGCGCCCGGGAGCACGCCATCAAGCACGCCGAGGCCGGGGTGGACATCCTGGTGGTGGCCGGCACCGAAGCAGGAGGGCACTGCGGCGAGGTCTCCACCTTGGTGCTGGTGCCGGAGGTGGTGGAGTGCGTCAAGCCTTACGGGGATCTTCCGGTGCTGGCCGCCGGCGGCATCGTCACCGGTCGGCAGATGGCCGCCTGCATGGCCATGGGCGCCGCGGGCGCCTGGACCGGCTCCGTTTGGCTGACCACGGCGGAGGCCGAAACCACGCCCACGGTGAAGGAGAAAATGCTGGCCGCCAGCTCCCGTCAGACCGTGCGCTCGCGCAGCCGCACGGGCAAGTACACCCGGCAGTTGCGCTCCCCTTGGACGGACGCTTGGCAGGACGAGGCCGCCCCGAATCCCCTGCCCATGCCCCTGCAGAGCTTGGTCAGCGAGCCGGCCCTGCGCAAGATCGACAAGCTGGCGGAAAAAGGCGACCCGGCCGCCAAACGGCTGGCCACCTATTGGGTGGGCCAGGGCGTGGGCCTGATGAACGCCCCACTATCCGTGCGCACCGTGGTGTTCGATTTCATGCAGGACTTCGCGGAGGCGGCCGAACGCTTGGGCGGCTTTCTGGAGGTTCCCTAGGGAACCTCTGAACAAGTCGCGTTCGCCCAGCGCCCCGCTGTTTGCGGGC
>CAYGBY010000070.1:0-15613 GCA_964348115.1 uncultured Pseudomonadales bacterium | reverse complement strand
GTAGGCGCGGCGGCGGACGCGGCGCGGGCGGGTGGACTTCGGCGCAAGGCCGCGCCGGCACAGCGTGCGGCGGCTGAGGCCGGCGTGCCTGAGCGCCGCCGCGCCAGCGCAGCCGTTGGCCCGGAGATCGTCGTGCTTGTTCAACTTTTTCAGGCGCTCGGCCGCGGCGGGCGGAAGCGGGGCCTCATCGACGGCGAAACTGCGGTGCGATTTGATCCGCATGGACTCAATGTTCATGGATCGGTCTCCTTTCAGTGGGTTTGTCGTTCACTGAAGGCTGCCCGATCCGGCGCCGGGGCGGGGGCTTCCCAGCCTCGGCGCCGCTCTCCCGGTCACCGCCGGGGGTGTGCCAAATGTGTCTGAGCTACAACACTCCCGCTACCAACCCTGAAGCTCCCGGCATTTCGTCCCTAATGGCCGGCAAGTCGAACCGCATGGTCTCAGCGCCATCGACCTTCGCAATGAATCTCTCGCCGGCAATCAGTTCTCCGATGAACTCGAACATAGGCAACGACACGACGTCGCTAAGCCCTTTCCTCCAGCAGTGCAAGCCGCTTGTCGCGGCGTCCATCCTCACGCATTCTTTCATGCTCGTTCCTGACGCGGGTTGACCGTTCATATGCGATTTCCTTCAGGATTTCTTCCGCGTCCATTCTCTAATCCTCAGCGTCGGGACAGTATTCATCCCATGGCTTTTGATACCACTGTATCGAGATGTTTAGTAGCCAATCGTACCGATGATGCCGATCCCTTATGTTCACAAGCATCATATTCCCCACGTAACAATCCGTTTGCGGGGTCGCGGGGACACCCGCCAAGTAGTATCCGGCGGCGTCATTGCCCAACCGACAGCCGCTCACGTCGTCATCACTTTGGCATGCGTCCTCTATCCAATCGTCCAGCGTGTTCGCCCGCACGGCTTCGTGCGAAAGGAACTGCGCCAGCATGTTGTCGTGTGGCACGGTGAAGCTGCCCCTAGTCTCGGTGTGGGCTGCGCCGCCGACCTTTTCGATTCCGACGATCTCGCCTCCCTTCCCGTCCGGACGATAGGCGGTGAACCAAGTGATCTTCGCGTCGTCGGCCACGGTAACGACGCATGAACGCTCGAAGGCTATGGAATCCTCCGCCGTCGTGACTCGCCGCCCGTCATGGTGAAGCATCCCCCTCCACAAAGTCCCGCGCACTTCGTCGCCGTCCCGCGTCGGGCTGCAGGAGTAGGTCATGTAGCAATACTCGCCCATGCTGCGGCTGTGTTCCTCCGCCAGGCATTCAACGAGCGCAATCGTCGGCAACTTCCCGCCGCCTTGCGGCACGTCGAACTTGGCGGCCGACGCATTCCCGGCAAACATGGCCGCGACGATGACAAGAAACATCAAAATTGGAAACAGCAACACCTTAATCATTTCGCTTCTCCTGTTGGTGGTTTGCATTCTCCTGCCTTACCACACCCTACCATGAAGTCGGGCGTTTGATTCGCCTTACCGAGACGTTGCCCGTGTGGGGCGACCAACCGGCCACCCATGTGGTAGTGGATGATCCCGTCGGGCTTTTCACCCGCAGCACTTCCCCATCATCCAATTTCCATTTCTTGGCGGCTTGGGTGGCCACCTGCTTGGCGTTATGGGCTTCGCCATAGTGCTTCAGGTCTTTTTTGACCCGACGTAGCGAGCTGTGCATGATGAACTCGGACTCGGTGGCCCTTCCGATCGTTCTTGCGAAGGCCTGCTCGACGAGCATGCAGAACTCGCCTTGCCGCTTGGAAGGCTGAGGCGTTCTGTCTACGAAGATGGTCCACAGCCGGAACGCCTCGACTAGAATCTGAAATCCGCGCACGTCCGTTGTCTGCTCTGTGAGGTGGGGCACCAGCTTACGAGCCCGAGTGGACCAAACCGCGAGCAACCCCAACGGATCGGAGCGACGAGCAATCCCGGTCAGGACATCGTCCCGGCTGCTGATCATCAATGGCGCAGGCATGAGATGACAATCCCCCTTGCCAACCACCTCCCAACCCCGATGGCGGCGGGTCTTCCGTGGTGAAGCACTCCGATACGCACCTCCATTGCCGCATCCATTACTTAGCTCAGTGTAACCCGTTCCACTTCGGCGTCATCTGACCTGGACGTTGCAGGCGGCCCAGATGCTTGCGATTACCGGCCGAGAGGCGCTCGCGCGCCAGCCTTGCGGTCGGGATTCACAAAGTAGATTTTCTTGTATCGGGCTTGCGAACGTGTCCGCGTCCGTCGGCTGATTCATTTCTCAGCGGCGGGCATCGACGCCGCAAAGACACTCTACGCTTGGTCCAAGCCGGCTGGCGATGCGTCTCTCGCACACAGCGGCGGGCGATTTCCTTGCCTGCGGATCCCTTCGCGCTCTCAATGTGCCCGTGCACGGCGGCGGCGCGTACGAAGCCGGCCACGTTATTCCCCTGATTCCCCCGCCGTGGCCAGATCGGATTCGCCGGCTGACAGGTTCGCCAAGTGGCCGGTCGGGCTATCGAGTAGATTCATCACGAGGATCGGCTGCTCGCAGTCGATATGCAGCCGCCACTTGCCTTTTCCGTCGCCCAGCATGCCGCGCAGTCCACGCCAGTCCACCTCGCCGCTTTCCAGTTCGGCTGCTGTCAGCGAGCGTGCGGCGCCGGCGGGGATGGTGAACTGCACAATCTGGACGGAAGGGTTGCCGCCGTCATCGGTGCCCGCTATGGACACATGGGCGGGCCGCGATCCTGGGTTGACGATCCGCAGCTTGCTCACCTGCTTCCTGTTGCTGCCCGGATTGAAGGTCGCCACCTCGTACCGTCGCCCGCTGTGCGGCGCGAGATTGTGCATGGCCGTCAGAAAACCGCTGCGGGTGCGCACATAGGCGAGCACCTCGATGTCCAAGTCGCTGCGCAGCTCCAAGCGCCAGTCGCCCGGCCCCGGCCCGGTGCTGCCGGACAGCCATTGCTGCGGATGGCCCAGCTCCAGATCATTGGAGTTGAAGTGCGCCGCTTCCCCCGCACGGACCCTGAGCGTCAGGGGTTGGTAGCGCCGCCCCGTGTCGTCATAGGCCAATACCTGCACTTCACCGTCCTGCCCGGCGCCGTTGAAGACGCGCACCAGCCCCTGTCGCCCCAGCGCATCCCCGGCGGACGGCAACAGCGGAACGCTGTGCACACCCCCCATGCGGAGTGAAGCGGCAGGGCGGCTCGAGAGGTTGGCGAGGTGTCCTTCGGGGCTGGTGATCAGGCTGGTCACGGCCAGGGCGCCAGCCGGCGCGATCCGCAGGCGCCACTTGCCGTGGCCGTCCCCAAGCCGTCCCCGCCGGCCCACGCCGGCTTCGAGGTCCGCCGCAGAGACTGTGCGCGTGGCGTAGGGCGGAATGGCGATCCGCACGCCGCTGCCCGGCGACTGGCCCTTATCATCGATGCCCGTGATGATGGCCGAGGTGAATTTCCCGCGCAGATTGGTGAGGCGCAAGGAACTGACCTGATCCAGTGCGCTGGCCGGGTTGAAGGTTGGTACGTATCGTTCCCCTCCATCCACTGGCGCTAGATCATGCATGGCCGTGACCAACCCGTCCGCGGTGCGGATGTAGGAAAGCACCTCCAGTTCCAAGGCGCTGTGCAACTCCAGCCGCCAGTCGCCGAAACCGGGGCCGCTGCCCCCCACCAGCCCTTTGTCCGGGTTCCCGGCCTCCAGGTCGGAAGAGTTAAAGTTAACGGCTTCGCCAGCGCCGATGGCCAGCGTCAGCGGACCGCCGCGGCGCCTGCCGTTGTCGTCGATGGCGAGAATGCGCACTTCGCCAGCCTCTGCGCCCTGGTTGACGATGCGGACGAACCCTTCGCGCACTTGGTCCCGCGCGTTCGGCAACAGCGGCGCCCCATGCGGCCCGCGCACCCTCACCAGGAACTCCAGCGTTTCTTCGGCGCGTACGCCTTCGCGCACCGTCACCCGCAGGCTTGTCACGCCTGCCCGCCTGCCGGGCGTGACGACCAGAACGCCGCCGCTCATCTCCACCGTCGCCAAGGAAACATCATCGGCTGAAGCGGCCAGGCTGACGCCCGCCCCATGCAAAGCCTCGAAGTACCCCGAGGTGTCGAAGCGCAGCGGTGCGCCCCCGGCGGCCAGATTGAGCAGGATCGGGCCGACGCTGATCTCCACGCCGCGCCCAAGCAGCACCGGGATATGGATGTTGAGGGACTCCTCGCTTAAGGGATTTCCGCCCAGCGCCACCCAATCACCCAGCGAGAGCGCCCCATTGGCCGCCAAAGGAGCAATGTCCGCAATGCGGTTGTTGCGCAGATCCAGTCCGCGCAGCGCGGCAAGCCCAGCAAGTGGCGAGACGTCCAGGATCCCGTTGGACGCTGCGTGGAGTTCCTCAAGGTTCTGCGCAACGGCCAGTCCGGCCAAGCTAATGACGCCGCGGCCAAGGATGCGAAGCTCCCGGATCCTATCGATGCCCGCAAGAATGGCCTTATCGTCCACCAGTAGGGTTCCGCCCGCCACCGCTTCGGCCAGCAGCGCGCGCAGGGTTGGGTCGGCGACCAAGCCGGGGGCGGCGCCGGCGCCAATCCTTTGGGAAAGCACGTTCACTCCCCAGGAGCGGAGGGCCGCTATGTGTTGAGTCACGGAGATTTCGCGCAACGGGTTGGCGTCTAGAACCAGGAATGCGCCGGCGGCGTCGGCACCCCCGAAAATGGCGCGATCAACCAGCGGCGCGATATCGGAAACGGCGTTGTAGGCCAAGTGAAGGAAGCGCAGGCGCCGCATATTCGCCAAGGGCGAAACGTCGGAGATGCGGTTGTTCGACAGGTCGAGAAACTCGATATTCAGCAGGCCAGCCAGCGGGCCAATATCGGCAATGCGGTTGTGCGGCAATTCGAGAAGCGTAAGATTCAGCAATCCCGCCAGTGGGCCGATGTCCGAAATCAGGTTGGCGTCCAAGGTGAGCCACTCGAGTCCCGCCAGCCCGGCTAGGACGGACAAGTCAGAGACCTCGTTGTGGGCAAGAAACAGCCAGCGCAGATTCGCCAGCCCGGCGAGGGGAGTGAGGTCCGCAACGGCATTGTTGGCCAGGTCGAGCCACTCAAGCTGCGCCAGCACCGAGAGGGAGGAGACGTCCGTCACCAAGTTGTGATCGATATTCAAGTACCGCAAGCCCGGCAATCCGGCCAGCGGAGCGATGTCGGCGACGGCGTTGTCGCCCACGTCGAGCTGAAGAAGCTGGTTCATGCCCGAAAGCGCCGAAATTTCCGACACCCCAAGGCCGCGAATGCTCAAATCATGAAGGTCGGAAAAATACGGCAGCGCGACTAGGTCGGCGAAATTCGCGCCAGTGTCGCTGAGGTGCAGGCGGCGGATCCCCGTCAGGCCGGCAAGGGGCGAGATGTCTTCAACCGGGTTCCCTGTGGCATCAAGCCTGTGCAGGCTGGTCAAGGCCGACAACGGCGACAAATCCGATACCGCATTGTCGCGCAAGTTAAGGTGGCGCAGGTTGGCCAACCCGAAGAGCGGCGCTAGGTCCACGACCGCATTGCTTTGCAAGTCGAGGGTGTGCAGGCTGGTCAAACGCGACAGCGGCGAGAGGTCGAAGACGGCGTTGTCCCGAAAAATGAGGCTTCGCAACCCGGTCAATCCGGAAAGCGGTTCGAGGCTGTCCAGACGGTTGCCGTAAAGTCTCAAGGATTCAAGCCCCACCGCCAGTTCAAGGCCAGACAAGTCGCGAATGCCGCGCCCACTTGCGTCCAACGCCGTCAAAGCCGCCATGTCTTGCGCCGATATCGGGCTGCCGGGCGCCTTGCCCAAGGCCGTCTCCACTGCAGCGCGCAAAGCCGGGTCGGCAAACGGGCTCAAATCCAGCACTTCGTTGTCCGCGTTGTCGCCGACGCCGTCGCCGTCCGCATCCAACCATTCGTCCGGGTCCAAGGGAAAGGCGTCTTCCGCATCCGCCACCCCATCGTTGTCGTCGTCCACGTCGGCGTTGTCACCGACGCCGTCGCCGTCTATGTCCGACCAATCTGACGGGTCGTCCGGCGCGGCATCCCAGACGTCGACAAATCCATCGCCATCGCCATCGGCCAGCGCCGGGCGGTGCGCCGCGACCTGAAATCGCAGCAAGTCCAAGCTGGCAACCGCATCCGCGCCATCCAGTTCGTGCTTCGCCACACCGCAGGGGCCGAAGCGGCCGCAGTCCGCCAGCGGACTGGAGAAATGGCCGCCAAGCACCGCAAGACCGTAGGACATGATGGTGCCGTAGCTGCGTGTCTGGCCGCGCTGCGTAAAGTAGTGGCCACGCGCCCAGCGGAAGGCCCCGTGGGATTCACCTTGGCGCGCCGAGTGCGCGAGGCCCATCACGTGCCCTAGTTCGTGGGCTGTCGTCATGGCGCTGCCGGCCCCGACCCAAGCCGGGGCGTCCCGCCATCGGCTGCCGCCCCAGGCGCCCACTCCGGCGCATCCGGCCGCCCCGCCGCACGGCCCCCTAGGACTGAATTGGACTGCTAGGTCCGCGCCATGCGCCTCCATCAATTCCTCGCGGCGATCGGGCAATGCCGATCCAAATTGATTCAGCTCCACTTCGCTCATGCCCACGGGCCGTAGATGAATGTTCGCGCCGCTGTCCGCGAAAAGCGCATCTGCGACGGTCAGGTGGTGGAGCAGGCGCGTGTGCGGGTAGCCGTTTTCGGCCTCCCGGAACCCCGCCGAATACAGGGCCAGCACATCCAGGACCGAAACCCCTGGCGTGGAAGCGGGATCCGTCCAGGACGTCCCCGCCAGTTGTTCATTGACATCGCCCACGCCATCGCCATCGCCGTCCGTGAGAATGTCCACGAAGCGTCTCGGCGCCCCTGCGTCCTGCCCCGGCGCCGGCCAGAGCGCCAGCGTTTCATGGGCAAGCCACTGCGCGTCGCCTTGGGGGTTCTCGCCGGTCCGCTCGAGCAGGCGCAACTCCAGCAACCCATCGGGGTCAGGTTCGGCCAACGCCAGAGTCCAGCGCCCGGCCTGAAGCTGCCGCGGCGCCAGCGTTCCCGCAAACGCGCCATCCTCGCCATTCGGCCATTGGGCCGATAGCAGCACCTCCCCGGTTTCGCTGGCGCGATGGCTGCGGATGCCGCCGACCAGGGTCAGGGTTCCAAGTTCACCGGCCTCTCCCGCCACCCATTCGGCTGAGCAGGGGCAGGCGAACACGATGTCGCGTCTGTCGCCGGCCCAAGCGTTAGCGACCAGCGCAAGGGCGGCCAAGGCGAGCCGCACACGAATTTTCGTTGGGTTGCGCATTGATTCCCCCTCAACGTTTTCAGCGCATGGCGCTACTGCTGATTTGAGCGGACAGCGTCGCGTCGGCCCGGCGGCGCAGCGTTCCGGACGAAATCGCCGTCCGCAGGCTGCGCCTCGGGAAGCCAGTAGTCCGGCTGGCTGTAATCGAAGCCCGCCATCATGCTGGCCGACGGCAGCAGCCATCCCAGCCGGTCATTGGCCACCAGCTCGTAGGGCCCGGCGGCCGTGTCGATGTAGGCGAAGACCCGCCCGGGCCCAACAGTCACCACGAAGCGCCGGTCTTGACCGCCCGCGTCGACCATCAATCCGCGGGCGGCGACGGAATGGCCCAGTTGGTCGAGGCGATCTATGGGCGCCTCGTGGCGCTCTCCGAGCTGCGGCAGGTCAATGCGCACCCGGTCCCCCACCTGCCAAGTTCGCGCCGCGGCCGCCGCGCCGGACACGTCCAGCAGCACACGGCCGGCCTGCGACCAAGTGTCTGCAAAGGGCGGCTTGACCGCGACCGTCTGCGGGTCGACCGTGCGCCACAGCGGCGTTGGCGCCTTGACCGCAGCCGTTGCGTCGATGGCGTCTGCGCCCGCCGTCCGCCCGATCGCGGGCGCTTGGCCGGCCGGTGCGACCGCCGGAACCTGCGCATCCCGCGTTCTTCCAGCTGCGAACCAAACCAAGGCGCCCACCGAGACCGCCACCCCCAGCAGCATCCAAAGTCTCGGAACCTTCGCCCCAACCCAGTTGAACGAACGCCGGCTTTTCATCTGAATTGCCCGAACGCCTCCATGCGAACCGCCCTGAGAGCATGGGCAACATGACACGGCGCCAGACTCGCCACGACTCCTTATGACCCAACCATATACAAAAAAGTGCCCGTGTTGTCAAAGCCAAGCTGGCGGGACTTCGGGCGAAAGCCGAAGCCTTGTTCCATGCAAGCGCTGTTTCAACTTCCATAGTGTCATAATCTCGCGTGTTGAATTCACAGGCGGCCACGCGTTGGCGCACATGTGAAGCCTCATGTACACCGAAGCCGCACGTTTACCATGGGCGGATTTTGCATCTGGCCGACAGGTTGCGGACTACCGGGCTGAAGGGTCGGCTCAACATCGAGGCCGCGGACGCCACCGGCACTTGCGCGGAGCCACATGGCCGGTTCCATTGACGGCATGATAAAGAAGGCATAAGGGGGATAGATGAACAAGCTGGTCATTTGGTTGCTGGGCGTGGCGGCTGTCCTGCTGGTCGCCTTCGGGGTGGCCTGGCAGCACCGCGTCGATCTGCTCGTCTGGGGCATGCCGAGGGTTATGGACATCTTGGATCCGGTTCCCGAAAACCAGCCCATCGAATGGAAGCAAGGCCCGGATCAGGCCGCGGCGCACCCGGATGGGCGTCCCCCGAACGTCATTCTGTTTCTTGTGGACGACATGGGCTTCAACGATCTGTCACTCTACAACGGCGGCGCCGCGGACGGGTCGCTCAAGACGCCGCATATCGATGCAATCGCCCAACAGGGCGTACGCTTCAACAACGGCTATGCGGCGAACGCCGTGTGCGCACCCTCGCGGGCGACCCTGATGACGGGACGCTACTCGACGCGCTTCGGCTTCGAGTTCACGCCCTTTTTTAAGACGGGCGCAACCTTGATGCGCTGGATGGCCGAGCTCGATCCGCCGCCGCTGCCAACCTTCATCGATGAAGCGGCGGTCGACGCACTGCCGCCCATGTCGGACCTTGGCATGCCACCCTCTGAAATCACCATCGCCGAGTTGCTGCAGGGGGCGGGCTACCGCACCGCGCATATCGGCAAGTGGCACCTCGGCAACCGCAACGGCATGCATCCCTTGGATCAGGGTTTCGATGAGAGCCTCTACATGTCCGGAATTCTGTACCTGCCGGAACGCCATCCGGACGCGGTGAACGCCAAGCGCGAAGAGCAGGGCATCGAGCGGATGGTGTGGGCTTCAGCCCGCTACAGCGTGCATTGGCGGCGACACGAGAGGTTTCAGCCGGACGGCTACATGACGGACTACTACACCAACGAAGCCGTCAACTTCATCGACGCGAACCGCAACCAGCCCTTCTTCCTCTACCTAGCCCACTGGGGCGTACACAATCCACTGCAGGCGACGCGTGCGGACTACGACCGGCTCGAGCACATCGATGATCATCACCTGCGCGTGTACGCAGCGATGATACATTCCCTTGACCGCAGCATGCAGCGCATCGACGCCGCCCTGCAAGCCCACGGGCTATTCGACAACACCCTGGTCATATTCACTTCCGACAACGGCGGCGCCGGCTACATCGGGCTGCCCGACATCAACAAGCCCTACCGAGGCTGGAAACTGACCCACTTCGAAGGCGGAACCCACGTGCCGTTCATGGCCCGCTGGCCGGTGCGCATTCCAGCCGGAACGGCATTCGATGCGCCAGTGCATCACATCGATGTCTATCACACCATCGCCGCAGCCGCGGGCGTTCAGCCGCCCCAGGACCGCAAGCTCGATGGCGTCGACCTTGCGCCCTATGTCACCGGCGAAAAGGAAGGCGCGCCACATGAAACCCTGTTCTGGCGGGAAGGACACCACCAGTCGGTGCAACATCGCGGCTGGAAGCTGATTCGCGCCGACCGCCCAAAGAACGCCCGCTGGCTGTTCAACCTGAATGAAGACCCCACCGAGCAGCGCAACTTGGCGCAAACGGCACCGGCCAAAGTGGCCGAACTCGAGGCCCTGCTGGCCGCCCACAACGCCGAACAGGCGGAACCCCTGTGGCCAAGCGTCATCGAAAGTCCCCAGCTAATCGACAAACACCATGTGCTCCCCTACGAACCCGGCGACGAGTACATATACTGGCCGAACTGACGGGTTCTGAATGAAGCTTGCTAAGGGGTGCGCCATTCCAGCCTCATTTGGGCCAGTGCGGAATCACCCAGAGGAATGGGCGACCGAAGTGGGGCGTTCCGGGCCCTTGCCAGCTTGGCGGCGGCGAAAGCTGCGCGCCGAGGCCGCGGTCTGTGGTTAGGAGCATGAGTTTGGCGATGGGCTTGGGGTATAGTGCGCATCCGCTCCCACAAAGCTGATTTGATGACACGCAGCATCTTGGTCACCAGCGCCCTGCCCTACACCAACGGCCCCATTCACTTGGGCCATCTGCTGGAGCACATTCAAACGGACATTTGGGTGCGCTTTCAGAAAATGCGCGGCCATCAGTGCCTCTACGTATGTGCGGACGACACCCACGGCACCGGCACCATGCTAAACGCGGAGCAACTGGGCTTGGCGCCTGAGACCCTAATCGAGACGATGCGCCAGGAACATATCCGCGACCTGTCCGGCTTTGGCGTGGCCTATGACAACTATCACTCCACCCACTCGCAGGAAAACCGCGAGCTTGCCGAGCAAATCTTCGTACGCCTGCAAGGCAAGGGCCTCATCCACACCAAGGAAGTGGCCCAGCTTTACGATCGGGAACGCGGCATGTTCCTGGCGGACCGCTTCGTCAAAGGCGACTGTCCCCGCTGCGGGGCGGCGGACCAGTACGGCGACAACTGCGATGCCTGCGGCGCCACCTATGACGCAACGGAGTTGGGCAACCCACGCTCCCTGCTGTCCGACGCAAAGCCGCTGATCAGGAAATCCCAGCACTACTTCTTCGATCTGGCGCAATTCACGGACATGCTGCGCACCTGGATCGCCGGCGGCGCAGTGCAGCCGGAGGTGGCCAACAAGCTGGCCGAATGGCTGGACGCCGGGCTGCAAAGCTGGGACATCTCCCGCGACGCCCCCTATTTCGGGTTCCAGATTCCCGGCGCCAAGGACAAGTACTTCTATGTCTGGATGGATGCGCCCATAGGCTACATGGCCAGCTTCAAGAACCTCGCGGCGCGCCGCAAGGACTTGGACTTCGACGCCTTTTGGGGCGCCGACGCCAAGGCCGAACTGCACCACTTCATCGGCAAGGACATCGTAAACTTCCACACCCTGTTCTGGCCGGCCGTGCTGCACGCCGCCGGCTTCCGCAAGCCCACGCGCATCCACACCCACGGCTTCATCACGGTGAACGGGGTGAAAATGTCCAAATCCCGGGGCACCTTCATCCTGGCATCCACCTACCTTGCGCACCTGAACCCGGAGTGCCTGCGCTATTACTACGCCACCAAGCTGAACGGCACCGTGGACGACTACGACGTCAACTTGGACGACTTCGTGCAGCGGGTGAATTCCGACCTGGTGGGCAAGGTGGTGAACATCGCCAGCCGCTGCGCCGGCTTCATCACCCGTCACTTCGATGGCGAACTGGCGGACAGCCTGCATGACGAGGCTCTGTGGCGGCGCTCGCTGGCCGCCCAGGACCGCATCGCCCAAGCCTACGAGGCCGGGCAGGTCTCCAAGGCGGTGCGTGAGATCATCGCCTTGGCGGACCAAGCCAACCAATACATCGCCGCACATGAACCTTGGAAACGCATCAAGCAAGCCGGCGCAGCAGCGCAGGTGCAGGCCGTCTGCAGCCAGGGCCTCAACCTGTTCCGGGCGCTGGCCATCTACCTGACGCCCATCCTGCCCGTCATGTCCAAGGCCGCCGCGGACTTTTTCGGCGAACGCCCATTTTCCTGGGAAGATGGCGATACGCCCCTGCTGGCAGGGCGCATCAACGCCTATGCGCCGCTTTTCACCCGGATGCAGAAGAAGGACGTGGACAGGATGGTGGAGGCGTCCCGGGATCAAGCCAAGGGCCGTGCGGCCGCGGGCGGCCCCGGCGAGAAGGCGCATGACACCATTTCCAGCGACGAATTCGCCAAGGTGCAACTCAAGGTCGCCCGCGTGCTGGAGGCGGAATCCGTCGCCGGCGCCGACAAGTTGGTGCGCCTGCAGTTGGACATGGGCGACGAACAGCGCGAGGTGCTGGCCGGCATCAAGTCGGCCTACCGGCCGGACGCCCTCAAGGGGCGGCTGTTGGTGGTGGTCGCCAACTTGGCGCCGCGCAAGATGCGCTTCGGGGTCTCCCAAGGCATGGTGCTGGCGGCTGGCCCGGGCGGTGAGGACATCTTTCTGCTCAGCCCCGACGCCGGCGCCCAACCGGGCATGCGCGTGAACTAGTGTGCTGTCCTGCAAGTAAGTGTGATTATTCGCGGCCCTTTCGGCCCCCGGCCGCGTTGCTCCTCCTTGTGTGGGGCGCGCCACAGGGCGTCGTCGCGCATTTCCGAGAGCCAAAATGGCCTAGCGACTAAAACCCACTTACTTGCGGGACAGGACACTAGGAGTCTTCGCCCCGGCGTCCAGTGCGCGGACGCGGGGGCGGAGACATTTGCGGCTGGGCATCATGGAGGGCCCTATGGCTGATTTGGCCCTTGTCCTGGTGGGCGCCCTATTGGTCAACAACTTTGTGCTGGCGCAGTTTCTTGGTCTTTGTCCCTTTATGGGGGTGTCCAAAAGCTTTGCCCCCGCCTTGGCGATGGGCCTCGCCACCACCTTCGTATTGACCTTGGCCGCAGTGGCCAGCTACCTAGTCCATTGGGGGGTGCTGGCGCCCTTGGGGCTGGAGTGGCTCAAGATCATCGTCTTCATCCTAGTGATCGCGGCAGTGGTGCAGGGCACGGAGATCTACCTGCGGGCGGTAAGTCCCCTGCTGCACAGCAGTCTGGGGGTGTATCTGCCCCTTATCACCACCAACTGCGCCGTGCTGGGCGTGGCGCTGCTGGCCACTGGCCAGGGCCTGTCGCTGCCCGGCGTCATCGTCTTCAGCATGGGAGCGGCGCTGGGGTTCAGTTTGGTGCTGGCCATGTTCAGCGCCATACGCGAACGCCTGGAGGGGGCGGACGCCCCGCAAGCCCTTGCCGGAGCGCCCCTTGCCCTTATCACCGCCGGCCTGATGAGCTTGGGCTTTCTCGGCTTTTCCGGGCTGGGTTGAAGGCGGGCTGCCCGTGGACCAGAACCGCAACCACCCCGCCGCACCATGTCAATCTTGACCGCAGGGGCGGTCCTGATGGGTCTGGCCCTGTTTCTGGGCAGCGCCCTAGTCGCGCTGCGCACACGCCTGACGCATGACGGGGATGCGCTGGTGGACGCCATCGACGCCCTGCTGCCGCAAACGCAGTGCGCCCAATGCGGATACCCCGGTTGTCGACCCTACGCGGAAGCCGTGGCCCAAGGCGAGGCGCTGAACTTGTGTCCCCCCGGAGGGCTGGAGACCTTTGCAGCCCTAAAAGCGCTTCTGGCCCGTGAAGATGACGCCTTTCCAAGTGCGCCGAACCCCAAGCCACAGCTCGCCAAAGTGCGGGAGGCGGAGTGCATCGGCTGCTTCCTGTGCGTTCGGGCCTGCCCGGTGGACGCCATCATCGGGGCGCCGGGATTTCTGCACACAGTGCTTGAGGACCGCTGCACCGGCTGCGAGCTGTGCCTGCCGGCCTGTCCGGTGGACTGCATCGACCTGCTGCAGGCCCCCGACGCAGCGGCAAGCGGCGCGTTCCCAGTGCCAAGCGCTGCGGCCGCCGCGCAGGCGCCCTGCATCGGCTGCAACCGCTGCGAGCCGGTTTGCCCGGCACACTTGCCGCCGCAACATTTGCTGCGGCTGGTGCAGGCCAACCAATTGGACAGGGCCGCGGACGCGGGCCTTGCAACCTGCATTGAATGCCGCTTATGCGACCGCGTCTGCCCCAGCAACATTCCCCTGGCCAGCTTCTTCCGCCAGGCCAAGGGCAAGCGGCGGCATAGAGTCGCCAGCACCGCCAAAGCCGCTGCCGCCAAAGCCCACCACCAAGCCCGCCGCCAGCGCTTGGCGGCGGCGGAGGCCAACGCCCAAGCCCGGCGCGCCAAACGTCTAAACCAGGACGCGCCAAGACAATGGTGACCCAAGCCCCGCCCAGTTCCCCACGCACGCCCATCCGCTGGGCGAGCGGCCATTTCCATTTCATGCTGTACGCCGGCCGGAGACCCCTTCCGGCCCGTACGCCCATCCGCTGGGCGAACGGCCATTCCCATCCCGCCGCCGCCATAGCAACGTTCGGACACAAAGCGGACAGGAGCGGCGGGAGAAGGGCCGACGCCTCGGAGAGCGTGGCCGTGATGGCAATGTTCGGACACAAGGCGAACAGGAACGGCATATCGAGGTCCGGTCTGGGCCTCGCATATGCGGCGATAGCAACGTTCGGACATAAGGCGGACGGAAACAGCGGCGACAAGGCGCCATCAGGCCGCAACGCCTGCATGGGCGCGGAAACCGCGCCCTCACCAGCCAGCGCCGGGCGGGCAAGCTGATGCCGATGTCAACCGCCCGCATCATGTGGACGGTGTGCGCCGCCCTGCTGCCCGGCGTTGCCGTGTTGAGCTGCTTCTACGGCGCCGGCTACCTTTGGAACCTGGCCTGGGCCTGGCCGCTGGCCTGCGTTTTTGACGGCTTGGGCGCTTGGGCGCGGGGGCGGCGAATCAATCTCAAGGATGGCGCCGCCACTGTGACCGCCTTGCTATTGGCGCTGACGCTGCCGCCGGACACACCCTGGCACGTCATCGCCATAGCCGCGGCCGGGGCCATCATTTTGGCCAAGCAGCTCTACGGCGGGCTGGGGCGCAACATCTTCAACCCGGCGATGGTGGGCTACGCCATCGTGCTGATCTCCTATCCCTTGGCCTTGGCGGCTTGGCCACCCGTACTGGACGGACACACCGGGGCGACTGCCCTAACCGCGTTCAAGTATCGGGAGGGGCTGACCGCCGCTGAAATTTTTCATCGCGACCCGGCCTTCGGACGCTTTGGGGGCTACGGCTGGGAATGGGCCAACCTAGCCTTCGCCGTCGGTGGGCTGGCGCTATGGCTGATGGGCCTGATCGCCTGGCGAGTGGTGGTGGGTTTTCTCGCCACGCTCGTTGCGCTGGCGGCGATGTTCCACGACGGCGGCAGTTCTGCGGGTGCCGGTTCGCCGCTGCTGCATCTGCTTTCCGGCGGCACCTTGCTGGCGGCGTTCTTCGTCATTACGGACCCGGTCACCCACCCGGGCAGCCAGCCCGGCCAGTGGCTGTTCGGCAGCCTCACGGCCGCGATCGCCTTCGCCATCCGCGTGTGGGGGGCCTATCCAGACGGCATCGCCTTCGCCGTGCTGATCGGCAACGCCGCCACCCCCCTGATCGACCGCATATTCCGGGAAGGACTTTCCACTGGCAAAGCGGGGCGTCCCCGATGAACATCCAGACCGCACAGGGAACAGTCGCGCACACCCCCACCCTAGTCAGCCAGCGGCATCGACCGAATCCTCCGGCAAGGCCTTTCCGACGACAAGGCGGGGCCTACCCGATGAACATCCAGACCGCACAGGGGGCAGTCGCGCACACCCCCACCCTAGTCAGCCAGCGGCATCGACCGAATCCTCCGGC